>NZ_CP023860.1:0-337880 GCF_003326015.1 Candidatus Thioglobus sp. NP1 | reverse complement strand
CTAAAAATACTTCTATTAGCCAATAGAATTAAAACAAATGATACTAAAGCAGTTGATACAATAATCCAAAGTGTTAATCCAAAATCAAACTGCCATGTAAGCTGTAAAGCTTTTTCTACAACAAGGTAAGAACTTATAGTTGCAACAGAAACAGCAAAAAATATTAAGGTGCCATATATAAATGCAAATTCCATTGTCATGGCCTTGAGTATAGTTGGAAAGTCTACACCCACAATCTTATATATTAGGTTGTTGTATCTTCTAAATGTTGTTTGAACAAGAACTGCACTGACGATAACTATTAGGCCAATAATAATTACAATCAAAGATATGGCCGTAACTGCTATAAATATTTTATTTAATACTTCGCTTATCTGAGACAAGATCCTATCAATCCTTATTGCTGATACATTTGGGAATTTTTCAACAACCATTGACAAAATTTCATCAGATGGGAGCTCTGACTTTAATGTTCCAACATTCTCATAAGGGAGTTTATTAGCAAAGGCTTTATTAATAATTATGGCAAAGTTAATGGAAATATCTCGATAGTCAACCTCTCTAAAGTTCTTAATAGTACCAGTAACATCTCGACCTAATATATTCAACACTATCTTATCATTAATCTTCATGCCTAGATCATATGCAGCCCTACTATCCATAGAGATAAACATTTCATTCTCATTGCCAGGCTGCCACCACTCTCCCTCAATAATAGGATTGTCTGGCTGTGGCTTTTCAGCCCAAGAAATTCGTCTGTCACCCCTTACAACCCAGGCAGATCTATTATTATTCGAAACAACTTCCTCAATGGGAATTCCATTTAATGAGATAAATGAGGCACTAGCCATTGGACTAAATTCGAGCTCTGCATTAGGATCAATATCCATAATAAAAGATTCAAGAGCAGGCTGAATATCTTTATCAATGCTAACAAAAAATAAATCTGGTGCCATTGCTGGAATGCTGTCTGATATTTCTTTTTTTAAATTATTTGCAACAAAACTTAGAGTAAGCAATAGGGTTAAGCCAATCCCTAAAGAGATTGTCATAATTGGTGCAAGAGATTTTTTTGCTACAATATTTCTATAAGCTATCCTATAGCTGTTGTTAGAAAATTTATAGAAGTGCTTAATGAATAAGATTAATAATTTTGACACGCCATAAAAAATAAGCATGGTTACAAAAAAAGATACAAAGTATAAAACTGTATAAAACTTCTGATCAGTTTGATTGACAAAATAGGCCATCAAAATAACTACCAAAATACTCAACAAAAGAATATTCTTTAAGGAGAAATTTAAGCTTACAGGATTAAAAGTATTTCGAAATAAAGAGGCTGCTTTAATTTCGCTAATTGAATATAGAGAGGGTATAGAGAAAATTAGTACTACTAAAAAACCAATAAAAAAAATGTTAAGATATCCTAGATAACTAAACGCAGGCTGTAAATCTATGCCAAGTGACTCTGGTAGAAACTCATTAGCCAATAATGGACTAAAGACACCTATGAAATAAGCAAAGATTGAAGTTAAAACTAGGATCAACATAATCTCATAAAAATACATTATTTGAATAAAGTCAGAGGAGAATCCAATCGATTTTTTCACGGCTATACTTGTATTACTTTGATTAACAAACGAAAGAAGTGTATTGCTAATTCCAATACCAGCAATCACCATTGCACTGACAGAGACTAAGTTTAAAAAATTTGAAAAGTTATCAATCACACTACTCAGACGTCGCCCACTCTGCCCAGGAAGACGAGTCTTAATTTTGTCATCATAAGAAATAATAGAATTTACTAACGCTTCTTGCTTCTTAGGCTCATTTGAATTATTAAATTTAAGTCTATACTTGTGATCAAGAAAACTCCCTCCTGAACTAAGTCCAAATTGCTCATAACTATCCATACTAATAATCGCAAATTCACCGAAAACAGCACTTTCAGCTAGGTCTGGAACTGAAGAAACTAATCCAGCGACTTTAAATTCTTGTCCCATTATTACAATATCATCGCCAACACTTATATTTAGAAGATTCTTAATACTCTCATTAATTAAGACAGCTGGTTTTTGAGTATTTAAAAATATTTGATTTGCCACACCCTCAGGTATTGTTTCAATCTGGCCATAGAGTGGGTAATTATTATCAACTGCCCTGAGTTCTGTAAATACTGGCGACTCCCCTTGCTTTGAAAGCATCGTTGCAAATTCAATAGAAGCACTGACTTCTCCAAGATCTTTGAACTTCTTAATAATGCTCCCAGGAAGTGGATCTATATCACTATCAACCTGGATATCTCCACCTAGAAGCTCTTTTGAATTATTTGTAATTTCACTATTCAAAGATTCTTTCACAGAAAAGGTTAATGAAAGAAGTAATAAACTAACGAAAAGAGTTGATGTTACAACCCATAGTTTTTTATAACTTCTTGAGAAGTCTCTTAAGGCATACTTATTAATTAATTTGAACTGTTGAAAATCAAACAATCTGGCCATCCCTTATTTCAATAATACGATCACATCGATCAGCCACTGAATTATCATGAGTTACCATGATAAGTGAGGTTTTACTTTTTTTTGTATAGTCAAAAAGTAAGTCGATCATACTTTCTGAGTTTGCACTGTCTAAATTACCGGTTGGCTCATCAGCCAAAATAATCTTAGGCTTGTTGATTAGAGCTCTCGCTATTGCTACTCTTTGTTGCTCACCTCCAGATAACTCACCTGGAAGATGATGAATACGGTGCGAAAGCCCAAATTCACCAAGAAGCTCCTCAGCATCTTGTTCTCGATTATATTGATGATTTGCCTCAAGAGACAATAGAACATTTTCAATAGCAGTAAGATTTGGAATTAAGTAAAAAGATTGAAAGACAATGCCAATATTTTTTCTTCTAACTTCTGATAGTTCATTCTCTTTTAACCCAACTATTTCGTGATCATTAATTTTAATAGATCCTGTTGATGCAGTTTCAAGCCCAGAGGCTAGCATAATAATTGAAGTTTTTCCTGAGCCACTTGGCCCAACAATAGAAACAACCTCCTCACTATCAATTGAGAAACTGATACTCTTTAAAACTTCAACAATGTCATTTTTATTGCCGTAATTTAAGGAAACATTATTGAACTTGATGGCTGCACTCATTTCACAATCTAATATAAAATTCAGCGCATGATTATCTCAAAAAAATATAGTGTCAAATCATTATTTGTAAGCTTGGTGCTTATATTTTTTATATCAAATGCCTATGCAGATAATTATCTAAAAGTTATGCTCTATGGTGACAGCCTAATGGCTGGATATGGACTACCTCAAAATGAAAACTTAGCCTCAGAACTTTCAAGAAACTTTACAGATGGGCCCGCATTAAAATTTATTAATGCCAGCATTTCTGGAAATACTTCTAAAAATGGTTTATCTAGATTGGATTGGTCTCTTGGTGATAACCCAGATATAGTAATTTTATGTTTAGGTGCCAACGACATGTTAAGAGGCCTCAGTCCAACTCTTACTAGTAATAATCTCAATAGAATAATAACTAAATTTAAAAAAAATGATGCCGTTGTGATACTTGCTGGAATGCTCTCTCCAGAGAGTATGGGGCCTGATTATCAAACTGAGTTTGATAACATTTATCCTGAACTTTCAGAAAAACATAGCCTTATTTTCATGCCTTTTTTATTGGAGGAAGTTGCCCTTCAAAAAGCATTATTACTCCCTGATTATAAACATCCAAATGCACAGGGAATTAAGACTATCGCAGCCAACTTAAGGCCTTATATTATTGAAGCAATAGCAAAAGTGAAATAATAAAAATACTATTTAATTAGTAACCTATCAACAATTTTTCCACCCTCAAGGTGGGATTCAAGAATCTCATCAATATCTTCTTCATCAATGTATTGATACCAGACATTATCTGGGTAGACAACCAAAACAGGTCCATTTTCACAACGCCCCAGGCACCGAGACTCACTTACACCGAGACCCCCTTTTCCCAATGACTGATTGGCACGGCACTTATCCTTAGCATAACGATACATCTCTTTAGCACCACTTTGTGAGCAGCACTGCTTACCATCAACCCGAACATTGTTGCAGAAAAAAATATGGTGTTTGTAAAAATTACTCATAACGCTATAGCTCTCTTGTAACAGTTTTTTTTATCAATTCCAGTAATTTTAGATGCTAATTTAGCAGCCTTTGCAGCTCCCATTTCAGAGCATAGAATCGGCAATAACATTTCAAGCTGAGTTTCAGCCTCATCTATGTCTATTTTATCAGCAGGAGAAACTAAAATCACAAATTCACCTTTTTGGTGACTTTCGTCAGTTGCAAAGTATTCAATTAAATTAGGTAGTTTATTGGTAAGGATTGTCTCGAAGGATTTTGTTAACTCTTTTGCAATACAAACATCACGACTGGCTCCAAAAACTTTAAGCAAGTCTTCCATTGTTGACAAAATACGCTTAGGAGATTCATAGAAAATTATCGTTTCTTGAAGATTTGTTTTGGCTTGAAGCATCTTTAATCTAGCAGCCTGTCTTGATGGAAGAAAGCCAAAGAAAGTAAACTTATCAATGGCTAACCCAGAGGCTGACAATGCTGTAATTAAGGCACTTGGCCCTGGGATAGGGACAACATCAATACCTTCTTTTTTTGCAGTTGAAACTAGAACAAACCCTGGATCACTTATAAGAGGAGTACCTGCATCACTTATTAGGGCAACCTGCTTGCCGTCATTAATTTCAGCTATTATTGAATCTGTTTTTTCTCTCTCATTATGCTCATGTAAGGCTCTAATTGATGTGGTGATTTCATAATGAGTAAATAGTTTTTTACTGTGTCTAGTATCTTCTGCAAGAACAATATCAACACTCTTTAGAATATCAATAGCTCTCAGGGTGATATCACTTAAGTTACCGATAGGCGTTGCAACAATAAAAAGCTTTCCAGTCATAAAAATTTATTAAACATTAAATAAATATTGTTAGTAGTCATCATTATGCTTTATAAGACGAGTGTTTCCTAGATTAATCTTTATCTTTAGCTCAAAAAAATACTTAATCTGATTTAAAATAGAATATATATCTTTTTTTAAAATTTCGACTAATTAGAAACAAGGAGTAATAATGAAAAAAGTAATTCTTTTAGGCTTTTTATTAATTTCTGCATCCTTCTTAAGCTCTTGCTCACCAATTATTCAAGGTGCTGCTGCCGTTACCACTGTTGCAACAATGGCAAATGATCGTCGATCTATGGGTGAAATTTTAGATGACAAAGCACTGTATATGGATTTGAGCAATCTTGTTAATAAGGATCCAATGTTGGATGATGCGCATATCAATTTCAATGTATTTAATAAATCTGTTCTTATGACTGGTGAAGCTCCAGATGATGATCTTAAAAATTATTTAGAGGAGCAAGTTAAAAGAAGAGCTCCCTTAATGAAACAACTCATTAATGAGGTAGAGGTAATGCCAAACAGTAGTTACTTATCCCGTGCAAAAGATGGTGTAATTTCTGTGCAAATTGAAGCATTATTTCTTGACCAAGAGGTTTTTCATCCCAGACATGTATCGGTTCTTACCGAAAGAAAGACAGTTTATCTAATGGGATCAGTGACGAAAAGGGAGGCAGAGCATGCTACCAATGTTGCTAGTAAAGCAAAAAATGTAAATAAAGTAGTTAAACTATTTAACTATTTATTAGTTCGTCCTGCAGAAGAAATTGAAAGAGACAATAAGAAAAAGGAAGATGCAGAAAGAAAAGCAGAGTTAGATGCTAAAAGGGCTGAACTTGAAGCTGCTCAAGCTGAGCTTCAAAGACAGATGGACGAACTCAACTCAAATTAATAATTTTTTATTGGTGCAAATGAGGCTCTATGAATGCCCTTTATAGGGCCGAATTTATTAAGAGCATCAAGGTGTTCCCTTGTACCGTAACCTTTATGTTTAGCAAAGCCATAGCCTGGATAATTTAAATCAAGCTCTTTCATTTGTCTATCCCTTGTAACTTTTGCAATAACAGATGCTGCTGATATAACTGGTTCGATTAGATCACCTTTGACTATTGCCTGACAATTGCCAACATCTGGACATTGATTCCCATCCACAAGAACACTAAATTGATCATCTTTGTCACTTATAGAAAGCTCCAGTTGTAAATTATTAACTGCTCTTTTCATTGCAAGCATTGTTGCCTGAAGAATATTAATTTGATCTATCTCAATGCTGCTAGCTTCGCCAACAGACCAATTACATTTCTGAACAATTTGAGAGTAGAAACTTTCCCGTTTTTTTTCAGTTAATTTTTTTGAGTCAGTCAAGCCCTCTAAATAGAAATTTTCAGGAAAAGCTACTGCAGCTGCAATAACACTTCCAACTAAAGGCCCCCTTCCAGCTTCATCTACACCAATAATGATCAAGTTGAAACTCCTTTAAATCCAATATCAGTTCTATAGTAAGGTGTTTGCCATTTGACATTTTTAATAAGATCATAAGCTTTTTTTTGTGAATCTTTGATATCATAACCTAGGCTTGTTACACAAAGAACTCGGCCACCATTACTAAGGATATTTCCTTGGTTTTCAATTGTCCCTGCGTGAAAAATCTTAGAGTCTAAAGGCTCTTGTGGTAGCTCAATTTTTTCACCTTTTTTATAGGAATTTGGATAACCCTTTGCTGCCATAACAACACCTAAAGCTGTTCTATCATCCCACTCAGCCGATTGTGTATCTAAAGTTCCTTGAGAAGCAGAAAGGCAAAGTTGGGCTAAATTTGACTTTAAACGCATCATAATTGGTTGCGTCTCAGGATCCCCAAATCTACAGTTGTACTCTAAAACTTTTATTTCACCCTTTTTATTGATCATAAGTCCTGCGTATAAAAAACCAGTATAAGGCATACCTTCTGATTGCATTGCATCTACTGTTTTTCTTATTACTCCGTCCATCACCTGATCATAAATAGCGTCAGTAACACATGGTGCTGGTGAGTATGCCCCCATACCACCAGTATTTGGACCTTTATCTTCATTATCTCGAGCCTTGTGATCTTGTGATGTTGCCATTGGAAGAATATTAACCCCGTCCACCATGACAATAAAGCTAGCCTCTTCGCCAGTTAAAAACTCCTCAATAACCACTCTTGACCCAGCATCTCCAAATCGATTCCCTTCTAACATATCTTCAATTGCGTCTGTTGCTTCTTGTAATGTACTTGCGATAATGACACCTTTTCCTGCAGCAAGCCCATCAGCTTTAATTACGATTGGAGTTCCTTTTTCTTTTACATAGTTAGTAGCTTTTTCCGTCTCAGTAAAAACCTTATAAAAAGCTGTAGGAATATTGTTTCTCTGCAAAAAGTCCTTACAAAATGCCTTGGAGCCCTCTAATTGTGACGCTTGTTTACTGGGTCCAAATATAGCTAAGCCCTGTTGACAAAAGTCATCCACAATTCCCATGACTAAAGGAGCTTCAGGACCAACAATTGTAATATCTATTGATTCATATTTAGCAAATTCTATAAGTGCGGGTATGTCTTCTGAATTTATTTTTACATTTGATATTTTTTTTTCTAAGGCACATCCAGCATTACCAGGCGCTACAAAAACATGCGTCACTTCAGAGAAATTAGCACACTGCCAAGCCAGTGCATGCTCTCTTCCTCCAGATCCAATGATTAAAACTTTCATTAATGTTTCCTTATTTTTTTTCTAAGAAAAAATAGAATAATTAGTCTTTGAATTATAATGACTAGGCAAGAATATTTGCTATACAAATAAGCGTTTTGGCAAAACCTCAGATAGAAGACTACTTTCACCAATGCCAATAAACTGATTGTTATGATCATAAAGCCTAAGTTTCTTAATTGAGTCAAAACCACTGAAAGAGATTTTTCTGCCAAGTTTTATATCATTAGTTTGTTCTTCATTTAGATGAATACTTTGAAGAGTAGGTAACATCTCATCGGCGTTTAAAATTACCGTATCTAAATTTTCAAAACCTACTTCTTTTAGCCTTACTAACTGTTCATAATTTAAACTTTGACTAATATCAAAATGACAAAAACCTGTTCTTCTGAGCTCAACAACATAAGCACTAGATCCAAGATTTACTCCAATATCCTCAACCAAAGTTCTGATATAGGTCCCCTTAGAACATGAAACGCTTATTGTCATGATATCGTCTGCATAATCAATAAAACTAATATCATAAATTTTAACTGGCCTTGCAGCTCTATCAACTTCAATACCTTTCCTAGCCAGCTTATAAAGAGGAGTGCCATTTCTCTTAAGTGCAGAATACATAGGGGGGATTTGCTCAATATCACCAATGAAGTTAATCAAGCTATCCTTAATTACATTTTTATTAATAGCTGAAGTGGAGCCACAATCAACTATATTGCCCTCAGAGTCTCCAGTAGTACTTGACTGACCCATCTTTGCACGAACATAATATTGTTTATCGCCGTCTAGAAGAAATTGGGCAACTTTTGTTGCCTGACCAAGGCAAATTGGCAGCAAACCACTTGCTAATGGATCTAAACTACCAGTATGTCCAGCCTTATTAGCATCAAACAAACGTTTAACTTCTTGAAGAACTGTATTAGAGCTTTTTCCAGTGCTTTTATCTAGAAGTATAACTCCATTGATGTCTCTGCCAGTTGGATTTCGTCTTGACATTTATTGATTCAGAGTTTACTTAAAAGGTCATCCATTCGAGCCCCAGTATTAGGAGCAGTATCATAGATAAAACTAAGTGCCGGCGTATGACGCAAATCTAAAACCTTAGAAAGACTGGATCTAAAAAAACCACTGGCCTTATTAAGAAGAGTAGTAACAGTTTTTTGTACACTTTCATCAACAGAAAAAAACACTTTTGCACTTGTCAAATCACGACTTACCTTGACATCTGTAATTACAACTTCTTGAAGTCTAGGATCTTTTGTTTCTTTGCTTAGCAAAAGCACCAGTTCACGCCTTATAAGCTCATTTACCCTTTCGGCTCTATAACTGGTTTGCTGTGCCATTAAGAATAAAACTCCTATAGAGTCCGAGCACGCTCGATTCGCTCGAATACCTCAATTTGATCACCAGGCTGAACATCTTTATAGTTCAGAACTCCAATACCACATTCAGTTCCAGACTTAACCTCTTTAACATCGTCTTTGAAGCGCCTTAGAGACTCTAATTCACCCTCATAAATAACCACACTTTCTCGTAAAACACGAATTGGACTATCTTTTTTGACAACACCTTCTTCAACCATACAACCTGCTATATCACCAAATTTTGGAGATCTAAAGACATCCTTCACTCCTGCAATTCCAATAATATTTTCACTTAGTTCTGGACTTAGTAAACCACCCATAATAGCCTTGATATCATCAATCACATTATAAATGATGCTGTAATATTCTATTTTAACATCCTCTGTATCAGCAGTTTTCCTGGCAACAGCATCAGCTCTCACATTAAAACCAAGAACTAGGGCGCCTGATGCGCTAGCTAAAGAAATGTCGGTATTATTAATTGCACCAACACCGGAAGCAATAACCTTTACCTTAACCTCATCTGTAGAAAGCTCTTCTAAAGCCTCGACTAATGCTTGAGCTGAACCACGAACATCTGATTTAAGCAACACATTTACAGTTGACACCTCGCCTTCTTCCATCTTAGAAAAGAAATCGTCCATCTTTCCTGCTTGTTGTTTTTGAAGTTCAGACTCACGATCTTTAGTCTTTCTGAATTCTGCAACTTCTCTAGCCTTTCTTTCACTTTCAACTACAAGAACTTCAGCACCAGAATCTGGAACACCTGATAACCCTAGAATTTCAACAGGTGCGGAGGGTAAAGCCTTGTTTATAGTCTTTCCATTATCATCAATAATTTGTTTAACCTTACCAAACTCCTGTCCTGCAATCACAATATCGCCTTTGTTAAGAGTTCCTGACTGAACAAGTATAGTAGTAACTTTACCACGACCTTTATCTAACCTAGCCTCAAGAACAACGCCACTAGCTGGCTTATCTACAACTGCAGTAATTTCATTCATTTCAGCAGTCAAAGAAATACTTTCAAGAAGTTCATCAATGCCTTCACCAGTATGGGCTGAAACTCCAACCATTAATACATCACCACCCCATTCATCAGAAATAACGTCATGAGTAGAGAGAACCTGTTTGACTTTATCAATATCTGCACCCTCTTTGTCAATCTTATTAATTGCAACAATAATTGGTACATTGGAATCTTTAGCATGTTTAATGGATTCAATAGTTTGGGGCATAACACCGTCATCAGCTGCAACAACTAAAATAACGATATCAGTTGCTGTTGCTCCACGAAGCCTCATTTTAGAAAATGCAGCATGTCCCGGAGTATCAATAAATGTAATACGGTTATCCTTTTGGCTAACTTGATATGCACCAATATGTTGAGTAATGCCTCCAGCCTCTACAGAGGCAACTTTAGATTTTCGGATATAGTCTAGAAGAGAAGTTTTTCCATGGTCAACATGGCCCATAATTGCAACTACAGGTGGCCTTGGTGATGTCTCTAGATCTTCAGTAACTTCCTGCACCAAAGTATCTTCAATAGTTTCTTCACTACTTGCAATAGGTGTATGGCCCATTTCTTCGACAACAAGCATTGCAGTATCTTGATCAATAACATCATTAAGTGTTGCCATAACACCCATACCCATCATCACTTTGAGAACCTCACCAGCTTTTGTAGTCATTTTGCTAGCCAGCTCAGAAATTTTAATCATCTCAGGAATATGCACGTCATGCTTGATAGGTTCAACTGGCATATGAAAACCGTGCTGTGCTTGTTCATCTTGAACTTTTTGTGAAATCTTTGTGCGCTCCTTTTTCTTAAGCTTTCTATTAGGATTATGTCTGGCAACATGAAGCTCTTTTCGATTAGGAGCAGGAGTATTCCTCAGTCGTTTAGGCTGTTTTTTTGCATCATTAGCTTTTTCAGACTCAACCTTATCTTTATCTTTTTTAGTCTGCTCATCTTTTTCAGCAGTTTCATTTTGTATTTTCTGGGCTTGCAACTCTTCGGTTTTTATTTTTTGCTGACGAACCATATCATTGCGCTTAGCATCATGCTCTTCATCTTTCTGTTCAGAGAGTCTTCCAGCTTCTAGAGCCTGCTTGGCTTTCAAAATTGCAGTGTCATCAACAGTTTCAGAGGTTATATTTTGAGGAACCTCACGCTTCTTTTTAACCTGAATCTTAACACCACCTGAAGAGGGAGTCTTTTCAGGTTGCTTAGGCGTTTTTCGAGAAACAGATATAGTAGATTTAGTGCCAGAACGTTTGCTTAAACTTGACATTAAAATCTGTCTTTCATCTGCAGAGATATTTGATTCTGCTGTTTTTCCTGAAATCCCAGCACCTATTAGAATTGCTATGACTTGATCAGGTGTTTTTCTGAGTAATTTAGATAAACTTTCTACAGTATGTGCCATATTTATTGCCTATATATTCGTGATAATCATTCTTAAAAAAAACTCATAAAATTAGTCAAACCAGCCTTCTTTTTCTCTTGCTGCCATAATGATAGCTGAAGCATTATCGTTGCCAACATCTTGTATCTCTAGAAGCTCAACAATTGCTAGCTCTGCAAGTGCCTCTACTGTAGTTATTTCAGCATCCACAAGTGAATTTGCAAGCACGTCATCAACACCCTCAACACTTAATAAAATTTCTGTAGCTTCAGAGTCATTTAATGCTTTTACAAGCTGAGCATCTTGCGCCCTCTCTTGAAGCTCCCCCACCATCTCAGAATCAAACTCCTCAATCTTTGATAATACATCTGATTCAGCATCCGCAATTTCATCAAGACTCGTATAACCTTCATCAATTAACACGCCAGCAACCTCTGCATCAACGCCAAGTTTTTCAGCGAGTTTTTCACCAGTTTTTTGCAGCTCTTTTGCCTGCATATCATCTGCATCAGCTAGTGACATTACATTTAGCTTCCAACCAGTTAACTTACTTGCTAATTTGATATTTTGACCACCTCTTCCAATTGCTAATGCTAATTGATCTTCTTCAACTGCGATATCCATAGATCCCTTTTCCTCATCAACAATGATCGAGCTAACCTCTGCTGGTGCCATTGCATTAATGACAAATTGCGCAGGATCCTCGTCCCAAAGAATAATATCAACTCGCTCACCATTAAGTTCATTTGAGACTGCTTGTACACGAGCACCTCTCATACCAATGCAAGAACCAATTGGATCAATGCGCTTATCTTTTGCTTTGACAGCAAGCTTTGAACGAAGACCTGGATCTCTTGCTCCAGCCTTAATCTCAATGACGCCCTCACTAATCTCAGGAACCTCCATTTCAAAAAGTTCGATCATCATGTCATTAACGGTTCTACTCAAAAAGATTTGTGCACCACGAGGTGTGGACTTCACTTCTTTAATATAGGCCCTTAATCGATCATTTTTTCTTATAGACTCATTAGGTATCAGGTCATACTTTGAAATCATGCCGTCAATACCACCCATATCAACAAAGACATTACCCCTATCAACCCTTTTGACAGTAGCCATAACTACCTCACCAACACGCTGAGTGAAGTTATCAACAACGACTGTCCTCTCGGCTTCGCGCACCTTTTGAATAATAACTTGCTTAGCAACTTGTGCGGCAATCCTACCAAACTCCATAGATTCCATAGGCTCTTCAACATATGCATCAACTTCAAGACCGCCTGACTCTGCCTGATAAATATGGAGCTCTGAATCAAATGTGTTTCCATCGTCATCTACAAATTGCTCACCATCTTCAATAACTTGCCAACGCCTAAAGGTATTAAATTCACCACTATGTCTATCGACTTCGACACGGACATCGATATTGTTGCGTTTTTTTGTTGCCACTGCTAAGGCCTCTTCTAATGACTCTATAACATCATCTTTAGTTATATTTTTTTCATTTGAGATTGCCTCAATCATTAAAAATAACTCTTTGCCATCCATCTACTTCTCCTAAAAATGAGCAACTAAATTTGCTTTTTCAATTAAATCTATATCAAGTGTAACTGGGCCAAGCTCAGTTACTAACTCAAAAGTATTACTGGTTTCACTTACACTTCCAATGGCTCCAGTAAAATTTCTTCTGCCATCTAATGGTCTATAAGTCCTTAAACGAACATCATGTCCTAAAAAACGTTGGTAGTGAGCCACTTTAAAAAGAGGTCTCTCAATGCCTGGTGAGGAAACCTCAAGATTATACTGACCACTTATAGGATCTTCAACATCCATTATTGCGCTCACTTGCCTTGAAACTGTCTCACAATCATCCACTCCAATGCCTTTCTCTGAATCAATATAAAGCCTTAATACTGAGTGCTTACCACTGGAGACGTATTCTACACCCAGTAGCTCATAGCCCAAATCATTAATACTTGGGTTAATTATTGAAAACAACTTGTCAGCAATCTTGGCCACAAAAAATTCCTAATAAAAACCCCCAAAAGAGGGGGTCTAAATTGGTAGCGGGGATAGGATTTGAACCTATGACCTTCGGGTTATGAGCCCGACGAGCTACCATACTGCTCCACCCCGCACTAAAGAGGCGAAATTATACGCCGAAAACCTTTCTACTTCAACATTTTTCACCCTGTATGCGTATTTATTCTGAAACAGCTTACTTTATAATAAGCCCATGAAGCAAATTATACTCGGTGTGCTGATGGATGATATTGCCAGCATTAAACCTAAAAAAGACTCCTCATTTGCCATGATGCTAGAGGCACAAAGGCGTGGCTGGATAATTTATACTTTTGATAGTAATGATATGTTTCATCTTAAGGGAGAAGTTTTTGCCAATGCTTGCAAAACCAAACTTAAAGACTCTGAGCTAGATTGGTATCAGTGTGAAGAGCCTATAACACTTCCTTTATCTGAAACAGATGTTGTATTTATGAGAAAAGACCCGCCCTTTGATATGGATTATATCTATGCAACTTACCTCCTAGAGCAAGCAGAATTAAGTGGCGTTTTAGTTGTCAACAAACCAAGCTCACTAAGAGATGCAAATGAAAAAATGTTTGCCCTTAACTTTCCAGATTGTATTCCCAAAACTCTTGTTAGTTCAAACAATGAAAAACTAATAGACTTTATTAACAGTAATAATGAAGTTGTTGTAAAACCTCTTGATGGTATGGGTGGTAAAGATATATACAAACTTCAGAGGGGTGATGCAAATATTAAAGAGGTGCTTCAGAAAATAACTAATCAAGGAAAACGCTTCATAATGGCACAAGAATTTCTGCCTGAAATCAAGTACGGGGATAAGAGAATCTTACTAATAAATGGAGAGCCTGTTGACTATGCCCTTGCTCGCATGCCAGCTAAAGGAAGCTTCAAAGGTAATCTTGCTGCTGGTGCCAAAGGAGTTGGTCAAGAGCTATCTGATAGAGACCGTTTTTTATGCAAGCAGATTGCACCAATGCTGATTGAAAAAGATTTGTTATTTGTTGGTCTTGATGTAATTGGTGATTATATAACAGAGATAAATGTTACGAGCCCAACATGCATTCGAGAACTCGATAGCGAGTTCAACCTTAATATTTCCTCTTCAATTCTTGATGCAGTTGAAACTAAATTAGGACTGGGCTAGATTAAATCCATATTTTGCGAGCATAAAACCTAAGCTAGCTGCCAGAACTGACAGCCCAACATTTAATAAAATATTTAATAGCGCTTGACTATAACTTCCTCCACTAAGCATCTCAACTGACTCTATTGAAAGCGCTGACATGGTTGTTAAGGAACCTGTCAATCCAACGAGTAACATCAACCTATAGGTCTCACTAAGTAATAGTTTTTCCAAAATAAAAACGACTAAGAGTCCTGCAATAAATGAGCCTAAAACATTTGAAATTAAAGTGCCATATGGTAGAGCTTTTCCAAGATACTGAACAGATACAATACCAATATAATAACGGCAACTTGCGCCAACCGTTGCCCCTATTCCAATAGTTGCTATCGACGTTAATGCACTCATAATTTTGGCCTCAATTGCTTTAATTTTTCTTTAATTTTAATCTCAAGACCGCGCTCAGTAGGCTCATAATAAATCTGCTCTCCCATCTCCTCAGGAAAATAGGTCTGTCCTTCACTGAATGCATCAGGCTCATTATGCGAGTATCGATAATCCTTGCCATGCCCAAGCTCCTCAAGTAACTTTGTAGTGGCATTTCTAAGATGGATAGGAACATCAAGATGACTCGTCTCCTTAGCAACATCCATAGCCTTATTGAAAGCTTTATAAACCGCATTAGATTTTGGTGCACAAGAGCAAAAAACTGCGGCATGGGCAATAGCTCGATTACCCTCTTTATCCCCTAAACGCTCATACACATCCCATGCATTAAGTGCAATTTGAAGGGCTCTAGGATCGGCATTTCCAATATCTTCAGAAGCGATTGCTAGAAGTCTTCTTGCAATAACCTTTGGGTCACAACCTGAAACAATCATTCTCGCCATCCAATAAAGAGCGCCATCTGGAGATGAACCTCGAACCGACTTATGAAATGCTGATAATTGTTGATAATAAATATCACCACCCTTATCAAAACTGGCTACCTTAGTTTGCAAAATTTTAGAGACATCATTTATACTTAATGTTCGATTTGATTTGTCTGTTAGCTGCTCAATGATATTAATTAAACGACGAGCATCACCATCACTATGCTCAATGATTAAAGACAATGCGTCATCATCTTTAAGTGTAATTTTTTGGCTTTTGATGGCCTTGCTTGCAATTATTTTCAGGTCTTCATCTCTGAGCTTATTAAGAATATAAACACGCATCCTTGATAATAATGAAGAGTTAATCTCAAAAGAGGGATTTTCAGTAGTAGCGCCAATTAAGGTAATAAGTCCAGACTCAATATGAGGCAAAAAAGCATCCTGCTGAGCTTTATTGAAACGATGAATTTCGTCTACGAATAAGATTGTATTTTTATCATGTTGCTTATAAAGTTCAGCATGTTCAATTACATTTCTAAGCTCTTTAATTCCATCTAGCACAGCTGACATCTGCTCAAAGTGGGCTCCCATCTGCGAGCAAATAATTCTTGCAAGAGTTGTCTTTCCAACTCCTGAAGGACCCCAAAAAACCATTGAAAGGAATTGCTTATCTGCCAGGGCTTTACCAATAGGTTTATCAGATTTAAGGAGGTGGTCTTGTCCTATAAAATCATTTAATTTAGTAGGACGTAATACCTCAGCTAATGGTTGATAAGTCGACATAAATATTAAAAAATTAATTTTGTACTTTGATTATTATCTTCTTTATTTGTTACCATAAGCGCATATTTAAACATTATAATTTACCCATGTTTTTAAGATTTTTTTGCCTTGTTTTTTTTACAACAAGCGTATTTGCTAATTCCCAATCATTTGAGGACTTCCTAAGTCAGGTCAGAACGACTGCAATAGAACAGGGTGTCTCTAAAATGACAATTGATAAAGCATTTTTCGAACTTACTCCTAATACAGATATCCTCAAATCAGACAGCTCTCAAGCTGAATTTAATCAAAATTTTTGGCACTATGTCAATAAAAGAGTAAGCAATGTTCGTCTCAGTAATGGAAGAGAAAGCTTAAAACAAAATGCCTCATTACTCAATAAAACATCTGAAAAATATGGTGTGCCTGCATACGTTCTAGTAGCATTTTTAGGCCTTGAAAGTAACTATGGTAATTACATGGGGAATGAAAGTCTTGTGCGTTCTCTAGCAACCCTTGCTTATGACCCAAGACGCTCAGGGTTTTTCACAAAAGAACTAATTGCTGCATTAAAACTTATGGACAAGAACACCATACCAATTAATGCAAAAGGATCTTGGGCTGGAGCCATGGGAGCTGTTCAGTTCATGCCTACAAATGTTATTGCCTATGGTGTTGATGCTAATAATGATGGTAAGGTTGACCTTTGGAATGACAAAGCAGATATTTATGCAAGTGCTGCAAACTTTCTTAAAAAACTTGGCTGGAAAAAAGGAGAAAAATGGGGGCGTGAAGCTAAAATACCTAAGAACTTTGATTACCGCTTAACGGGTTTAAAAAACGAAAAAACGGTTAATGAATGGGCTGCATTAGGAGTCTTAAAAGGGAATGGCTCAAGCCTACCTACCTCAAATTTCAAATCATCTTTAATTGTGCCAATGGGCCATAAAGGTCCTGCCTTTTTAGTGTATCGAAACTTTGATACAATTATGGGTTGGAATCGTTCAATTCTTTATGCACTATCCGTCGCTTATTTATCAGATCGTATTAAAGGTGGGGGGAAATTAAGCGCCAAATTAATAGATGAACCACTTTTGAGTAAAGAGAACGTAATGCAAATACAGAATACTTTAAATTTACTTGGCTATGACACTGGAACTCCAGATGGAATGGCAGGACCAAAGACAAGAGAAGCAACAAGAATGTTTCAGTCTGATATTGGTCTTGTAGCTGATGGTTATATTGGGTATGAGTTATTCCAAGTCCTTCAATGATAATCAAAACCTACCTTGGTTTTGATGTTGGCACTAAAAGAACGGGTATTGCAATTGCTAATAGTTTGACTTTACATGCTAGTGGCATTGAAACTATCCTGCATAACAAAGATGGATCAACTAATTGGGCACAACTCGAAAAAACTATTAACAAACATCAGCCAGATAAATTCATAGTTGGTGTGCCCCTTGATAAAGATAATAAAGAGCAGGAGATGACATTTATAGCTCGCTCCTTTGGGAGAAAGCTTGAGAAACGATTTGATAAAGAAGTCATTTTTATTGACGAATATTTATCATCGTCAGAAGCGAAAAAACAACTAAAATGGCACTACGCTCATAAGAATGCTGACAGGGGCGATGTAGATAAGCGCTCAGCCAAACTAATTTTACAGACTTGGCTTAATGAAACCACACACGATTAGCAACGAATCACAACTAAACTCAAATGGAAGGTTGGTCCATCTCTTAGGCTTAAAAGGACTTCCAAAAAATCAGCTAGAGAAAATATTAGATGTAGCTGATGGACTTATAGATAGTAAAGGAAATCTCCAAAAATCAAAAATCTTAAGGGATATGTCGGTTGCAAATCTATTCTTTGAACCGTCAACTAGAACTCGAAATACTTTTGAAATTGCTGCCAAGAGAACAAGTGCTAAGACAATAAATGTGGATCTTGCAAATTCAGCAACCAAAAAAAATGAAACCTTGATGGATACAATGCATACCCTTAAGGCTATGCAAATTGACATGTTTGTTATTCGTCACAAACAAAATGGAATACCTCATCATGTTGCAGAGAATATTGAGGGAGTTTCAATTTTAAATGCTGGTGATGGCATTAATGCGCACCCAACACAAGCTTTACTAGACGTCCTTACAATAAGACAGCGCAAAGGACAATTTGACAACTTATCAGTTGCTATTGTGGGTGACATTAGACACTCGCGAGTTGCCCGCTCTGGAATCCAAGCGATGAAGACATTAGGCACAACAGATATTCGCCTTATAGCGCCTGAGACCCTTCATTATAAAGAAGAGACACCTGATTTAGAACGCTTTGATAACCTCAAGAAAGGTATTGAGGGTGCTGATGTTATTATTTCCTTGAGACTACAAAAAGAAAGAATGATTGCAGCAGATATTCCAGATGAGCAGACATATTTTGATAATTTTGGTCTTACTAATGAGATTTTAAAACATGCAAAACCAGACGCTATTGTGATGCATCCTGGACCAGTTAATAGAGGCATTGAACTTGAATCTAGTGTTGCAGATGGACCCCAGTCAGTCATCCTGCAGCAGGTAACTAATGGCATTGCAGTTCGCATGGCTGCTATGGAAATTTTAGCAGGAGCCTTTTAAAAAGTGAGCCAGCCTATTAATTTTGAGCTTGCAATGGATGCACTTCAAAAACTAAATACTGATGACACAATCTCATCAGCTCATGGCTTATTGTGCGGATTCTATTGTGTTAAACAAGACATCGGTCTAGATGATTGGCTCAATGAAATACTAGTGACTATTGATTTAAACAATCTCATTGAAAAAGAAGCACACCAAGTACTTGCAGAAATATTTAACAACACAAGCGAGCAACTGTCTGACCCAACACTCAATTTCTGGCCAGTTATTGCTGATGATGAGTCTTCTTTAAGAGAACAAGCAAATACTCTTATTGAATGGTGCCAAGGATTATTAGTTGGTCTTGGACTTAGCTCAGTTGAGACCTCAGATGAGGAGGTGTTAGAAATGATTAAAGACATTAGTGAGATTTCACAGCTAGATGCTGACCTATTAGACAATGAGGAGAATGCTCAAGACTTTTATGAGATTGTTGAGTTTGTTCGTATAGGTGTTCTCTTTATTCAAGAAACCCTTCAGCCTTCAAAACAGGACTTTATTAGCCCAGATCTTTTGCATTAAGCCTAACAATAGGTTCTAAATGAACCATTCCATTTTAGGTTTATAATATATTAACTTCTTTTTTCTTAAAAAAGGAGTGGATAAAGATTTTATTAAATAATTTAAGGAGTAATAAAATGACTTTAGGAAATTTATTTAAAGCACAAGCAATATTTGTATGGCTCTATGCAGCATTGTTTTGGGTAGCACCTCAAATGGCTGCTCAAGGACCAGGATGGACTTTAACTGCAAACATGGTTTCTTTTGGACAAGTACTAGCAATTCCATTGTTTGCCTTAGGATTATTTGCTTGGATGGCACCAACATGGGTAGGGGATAACATTAATAAAGTTGGTATGATTTTTGGTGTCTACATTAATCTTGCACTGGTGGCAGTTCAAGTTTTTCATATCTCAACAAGAGCTGCAAATTTTGATCCAATGGGAATGATTCCAGCCTTACTTTTAGCTGCTTTATTCTTTTGGAAAACACGCACTACTAGCTAGTTATAAAAAAGCCGAATTAAACATAAGTCTGATTCGGCTTTAAAAAAATGGTGGCCACACCTAGAATTGAACTAGGGACACAGGGATTTTCAGTCCCTTGCTCTACCAACTGAGCTATATGGCCAAAGCGCGTAATTATACACAAGGGAAATCAAAAGTGCGTTTGAATTTAGGCTTGTAAAGCCTGTCAATCAGCCATATCATCTAAAAAACGTTCGGCATCTAGTGCCGCCATGCAGCCTGATCCTGCTGAGGTAATTGCTTGACGATAAACGTGATCTGCAACGTCTCCAGCTGCGAAAACACCCTCAACACTCGTTTGAGTTACATTGCCTTGAAGACCTGCTTGGACCTTAATGTATCCATCATTGATTTCTAGCTGCCCCTCAAAAACTCCAGTATTTGGGCTATGACCGATAGCTATAAAGACACCATGAACATCAATTTCTTTAGTTTTACCGTCATTACCCTTTAGTCGAAGGCCATTTACCCCCATCTCATCGCCCAAAACTTCGTCTAGGTTATGATCCCATTCAATAGAAACATTACCATTTTTAGCTTTTTCCATGAGCTTATCAGAGAGAATTTTCTCAGACCTAAACTTATCTCGTCGGTGCACAATAGTGACATGATCTGCAATATTTGAAAGATAAAGTGCCTCTTCAACTGCAGTATTCCCCCCACCAATTACGGCGACTTTTTGTCCTCGATAGAAAAAACCATCACAAGTTGCGCATGCTGAAACACCCTTACCCTTATAGGCCTCTTCTGAATCAAGCCCTAAATATTTGGCCGTGGCACCTGTAGAAATGATAACTGCATCAGCAGTATAGGTAGTATCTCCTCCATGCAAAATAAAGGGACGCTTTGAAAAATCAACTTTGGTTATATGGTCATTAATTATTTCTGTATTAAACCTAATAGCATGATCTTTCATCCGTTCCATCAAATCTGGTCCTTGAAGACCATCATGATCACCAACCCAATTATCCACATCAGTTGTTGTCATTAATTGGCCACCTTGTTCGCTGCCACTAACCATCACTGGATTAAGGTTTGCTCTTGCTGCATATACTGCTGCAGAATAGCCTGCAGGGCCTGAACCAACAATCAAAACTCGACAATGTTTTATATCACTCATTATGAAATACTTTATACTAATTTATTAAATAAGTATTATAAACTGTCTTGAAAAAAAATAATAAACGCACGGTCGAAAATACCCCCACAAATAATCCGCGCTCAAAAGTTGTAAGCGAGGCAATTTTTATACTACTCCTAACACTAGGGGTTGTTTTCCTGATTTCATTGATAACTTATACTTCCTCTGAGGATCCTTGGACTGGTGGTGCTGAACTTGCAAAACCAGTTGCTAATGGTGCAGGTATATTTGGTGCTTATGTCAGTGACATAAGTCTTGGGATACTTGGATATGTCTCATATGTCATTCCTATAGCCCTAGTCTGGCTTGGTTATAACTTTCACCGTGATGCTAAAAAAGAACAAAAAAGCCAACTGACCTTCATAATTAGACTTCTTGCATTCTTTGTAATGTTATTCTTTACAACTGCACTTGCTCACCAATTTGCTCCAGAAATTAAGATAATGGAAGGACTCAAGGAGACCTTTTTAGCTGGAGGAATGATTGGAAAGTCAATGCATGAACTTGTATTTTATGAGTTATTTGGAAGCTCATCTACCATAATTTATGTTGGCATTATTTTAGTGAGCTTTAGTGTTTCAACCAGCGCCTCATGGAAAAACATTGGCTCATCAATCCTAAGAAAAGGCTCAAAAGCTGATACTGACTTATCAATAAAAACTAGCAAAATAAAGCCCAGGCCTGAAATCATTAACTCTCAAAACTCAGAGCCAGAGGCAATAGAAAAGAAAGTTGATAAAACACAAAAGGCTGAGAAGCCTAAAAAAGCTGAGAAGCCTAAAAAAGCTGAGAAGCCTAAAAAAGCTGAAAGTAGTAATCTCTATAAATCTGCTGGAACAGCTGGACTTCCAAGTCTAACTCTTCTTGATGATGTCAATAATTCTGGGCTGGGTTATACTGAGGAATTTCTTGTTGAGATGGGACAGCAAGTTGAAATTAAATTAAAAGATTTTGGATTTGATGTAACTATTACAGCTGTTACTCCAGGGCCAGTTGTTACACAATTTGAAATATCGCTTGCGCCAGGTATCAAGGTAAGTCAGATTATGAATCTTAATAAAGATTTAGCCCGCGCATTACTTGTTGAAAGTGTAAGAATTGTTGATGTGATTCCTGGCAAGCCTGTTATTGGGCTAGAAATTCCAAACAATAATAGAGAAATGATTGGCCTCAAAGAAATACTTGCTAGTGAAACTTTCATTAAATCTAAATCCATACTTTCGATGGGCCTTGGTAAAGATATTAATGGCTTTCCAGTAGTTGTTGATCTTGCTAAGATGCCGCATCTTTTAGTTGCTGGAGCAACTGGCATGGGAAAATCAGTAGGTCTTAATGCCATTATCCTAAGTATCCTTTATAAAGCATCCCCTGAGCAGGCTAGGCTAATTATGATTGATCCAAAAATTGTTGAACTTGCCTCTTATGCTGATATTCCCCACCTATTGACACCCGTTATCACAAATATGAATGAGGCTGCAAGCGCACTATGGTGGTGCGTTAATGAAATGGAAAGACGCTATAGCCTTCTTGCAAAATTTGGCGTAAGGAATATTGAATCATTCAACGAAAAGCATTCCAGCGCTCAAACAAGTGGCAAACCATTATTAGATCCTTCGTTTAACCCAGATACTGCTAAAGAAGGGGAACAGCATCCAGAACTTGAGGCACTTCCTCTTATTGTTATTGTTATCGATGAATATGCCGATATGTTGGGTGCTCTAGCTCAGGAAGATCGTGCTAAATCCAAACGTGTTGAAGGTCTTATTGTTCGTATTGCCCAAAAGGCTCGTGCGGCAGGAATTCATTTAATTGTTGCAACGCAAAGACCAAGCGTTGACGTTATAACTGGTCTCATTAAATCAAATATTCCAACTAGAGTTTCTTTTAAAGTTTCATCTAAAACAGATTCTAGAACCATCCTTGATCAATCTGGTGCTGAGCAATTATTGGGTATGGGTGACATGCTATATATGGCACCAGGTATGACCCACCTAACTCGTGTTCATGGGGCATTTGTTGAGGATAGTGAAATACTTCGGGTGGTGAAACACCTCAAAAAGAACTCCAATCCAAACTACTTAGCAGGAATTTTGACACCTCAAAATGAAGGTTCTTCTCAAGATTCAGCCCAAGCTTCTGGTGAACTTGATCCCCTTTTTGATGAAGCTGTTCAAATAGTTACCTCGACTAGAAGAGCTTCAATTTCTAGTCTACAAAGAAGAATGCGTATTGGCTATAATCGTGCGGCCAGAATCATTGAGGACATGGAAGCCAGTGGTATTGTTAGTTCAATGAATAGCGCAGGCAATAGAGACGTTTTAGCTCCAGAGCCAATTAATCCTGATGAAACTTAGCCACTAGGGCATAAACTTGGATTCCAAAATTCATCTTCGATTTTTCCCATAGAAAAAATTAGTCCCACAATATCAGTAAACGAAAACTTTTCTATATCACCAATAGCCATAATATATTGGCCAGTATTAGAATTATTAAAAACCCTTACATAGTAGGTACCAGCTTTGAAAACCCGATCAGAGAGAAAGTTTTTTCCAACCTCAGGGCCATTCCAATACCACTGCTTACCGTATTCTTCATACCAAGGTGTCCACTCAAAGTTTTCGCCATCAGCAACGAATAAAACATGGAAGTCTGAATCTAAAACCTCAAAAGAAAACTTTTCCTCTAGTGCACATTCCCCAATCTTTGCTGCTAGAATACCTGCATAAAAATTAAAGTCAGTTTCAGACTGTATCCGATAAAAATGAGGATCCCCAGTCAGTGTGGAATATATTGCTTTTGAGATTTCTGGTTCTTCAACCTCATAAGGTGCATCAGGTGGGTAGCTTGAATTTTCATTCATTACCGGTTTATGCGCATTTGAATATGAACAAATCATCAGGAGGGTTATGAACGTCAGAATTTTTTTCATCATTTATATGTATTTTTTGTCAGTTTAAATAATAGGCTTAAAGACAGCCAATTACACATATAAGGATTATGGTTTTTTATGACAGATAGTTTTTTTTAAATGGCTTTGATTTTGTCACGTTGTGAAATTATTAGCATTACTCAAATAAATTAACCTTGACCTAACATTTTCGATACTATATAGTGTTAACAGCCAGCGAATGTTCTATTAGCTGGTTTTTTTATTGAAAAATTTGTTGCGTCTTATCTTAGGCGTTTATTTAGGAGAAAAAAATGAAAAAAATTATAAGCATTGTTTTGTCATTGCTAATTATGGGTATTTTTTCACCGGCTTTTGCAAATTCGATTAAATGGTCGATGCCTGGTGATTCTTTAACTCTTGATCCGCATGCTCAAAATGAAGGACCAACACACATGGTTTCTCGTCAAATATATGAAGGCTTGGTAACTCCAGGCATTAATATGGAGGTACTTCCTCAGCTAGCTGAGTCATGGACTACTACAGCTGACGATACATGGGTATTTAATGTTCGAAGAGGTGTGACATTTCATGATGGATCAGCCTTGACAGCAGGTGATATTGCTTTTAGTGTCAATAGAGCAAGAACTGCTCCATCTGATATGGTTGATTTAATTAAGAGTGTTAAATCAGCAAGAGCAATTGATGATCATACTGTTGAAATAAAAACTGATGGACCAAATCCAATTCTTTTGAACCAACTGACTCAGATATTTGTAATGTCTGAATCTTGGGCAAAAGCGAATGGCTGTGAAGCTTCATACAATTGGGATGCAGGTGAAACATCTTATTGTGCATCCAATGCGAATGGAACTGGCCCATTTGAAATTACTTTTAGAGAGCAGGACGTAAGAACTGTTTTTGAAAAAAATAATAACTGGTGGGGAAATCACTATACTCACAATTTAGATAAAATTGAATTACTCCCAATTAAGAATGATGCAACAAGAGTTGCGGCGCTTCTTTCAGGAGAGATCGATTATACTAACGTTGTGCCGGTTCAAGATATTAAAAGAATCGACTCTTCATCAAGTCATGCTGTGAAAATGACTCCTCAAAATAGGACTATTTTCTTTGGTATGGATCAAGGTTCAGCTGAATTAAATTCATCTAATATTAAAGGAAAAAATCCTTTTGCAGATAAAAGAGTTCGTCTGGCGATGTACCATGCTTTAGATATGGAAGCTATTAAGGATAAGGTCATGAGAGGTCAAAGTGTACCAGCAGGTATTATTACTGCTCCAGGTGTTAATGGTCATACAGCGGCTCGTGATGAAAGAATGGCTTACGATCCTATGACATCAAAGAAACTTTTAGCTGAAGCAGGTTATCCTGATGGTTTTGAAGTCACTTTGGATTGTCCTAATGATCGTTACATCAATGATGAAGCAATTTGTGTAGCAGCTATTAGTATGTTTGCAAAAATTGGTGTTACAGTAAACCTTGATGCAAAAACTAAGAGTCAGCATTTCTCTGAAGTAAAAGAGGGTGATGCTAATGGTATGACTAGTGATATGTATATGTTAGGTTGGGGTGTCCCAACTTTTGACAGTCACTATGTATATTCATACTTGTTTGAAAGCTCTGGTAGCTGGAATAAAGTAAATTTCAATAACGCTAGAGTCGACGAATTAGTTGCGGCAATGGGTGTTGAAACTGACTTAGATAAAAGAAATGCTATGATTGCAGAGGCTTGGGATATTACTCAAGACGATGTAACATATCTACCTTTACATCACCAAGTTGTTAACCAAGCATCTAAAGGTAATGTCGATGTTCCAATTAGAATGAACAACGAACCATTATTTAGATTTGCCAACGTAAACTAACATAGTTTATATTTTTTCTGGCCAGTTATCTGGCCAGAAAAACACTTTAAGTTAATGTAACATAACTCCCTTTTCATCTCTATTCATCCATGTTTATCTATTTTTTTAAAAGGCTTTTCCAATCTGTTCTTGTAATGATTGTTGTTGCCTTTGTTTCCTTTTCTTTATTCAATTTTGTTGGAGACCCTGTAAATAGCATGACTGGAATAGATGCCTCATATGAAAGACAAGCTGAGGTTAGGGAGATTTTAGGATTAAACGATCCTGTCTATATTCAATTCTCAAGATTTTTAGGTAATGTTATCCAAGGTGATTTTGGTATATCTTATCAATTAAAAAGAGAGGTTTCTGATCTTATTGCAGAACGAATGCCAGCAACTCTAGAGTTAGTATTTGTGTCGGCTTTACTTGCGATAATAACTGGCGTCATTTTGGGTGTTTATACTGGTATCCATAGGGATAGCTTTATTTCAAATGTCATCCTAGTAGTATCACTAGCTGGCGTCTCTCTTCCTACATTCATTATCGGAATAATGTTAATTTACTTGTTCTCTGTAATACTAGGGGTCCTCCCTTCTTTTGGAAGAGGTGAGGTTGTGCAATTAGGTTTCTGGGCAACAGGTTTTTTAACCCCCTCAGGACTAAAGGCATTAATATTGCCCTCAGTCACCTTAAGTTTATTTCAAATGACATATGTCATTAGACTAGTTCGTGCAGAAATGATGGAAATATTACAAACCGATTATATTAAATTCGCTAGAGCAAGAGGTATTAAAAGAAACACTATCAATTATAAGCATGCTCTTAAAAATGGCTTAATACCAGTAATTACTATTACTGGAATTAACATTGGAACTTTAATAGCCTTTTCAATTATTACTGAAACAGTTTTCCAGTGGCCTGGTATGGGGCTTCTTTTTATTAACGCAGTCTACTTTGTTGACATACCAATAATGTCAGCCTATATGATTATGGTTGCTTTTATTTTTGTTATGATAAATTTCATTGTTGATATCACATATTATTTTATTGACCCAAGAATAAGACTTAAAGAAGAGGCGGGCTAGAGATGTTATACAAAACCTTTAATAAAATTTATGATACAGATATAGGTTATAGTTTTTTTAATTCAAAAATTGCGATTATCTCTTCTACAATTTTATTCATTATTTTTCTTTGTTCCACTTTTGCTGGATTAGTCTCACCCTACAATCCTTTTGACCCAGCTACAGTTTCATTAATGGATGCTTTTACTCCACCTTCTTGGTCTGAGGGAGGCAGCTCAAGTTTTCTTCTTGGAACGGATCAGCAAGGAAGAGATATGCTCTCAACAATTATCTACGGTTCAAGGATTTCATTAATTGTGGGATTTGCATCGATACTTTTTGCTATGATTCTTGGGGTATTCCTTGGTGTTACTGCTGGTTATATAGGTGGTAAATACGAGATAGTTGTCATGCGAATTACAGATGTCCAATTAACGATACCAAGCATTCTGATGGCCTTGCTGGTAAATGGCATTGCTAAGTCAGTCATCTCACAATCGATGCATAATGATATGGCGATATACGTATTAATTTTTGCAATAGGTATCTCTGAATGGCCTCAATTTGCCAGAGTTTCTAGGGCGTCTACTTTAGTTGAAAAAAATAAAGAATACGTATCAGCTTCGAGAATTATAGGATTATCAAACATCCTTATTATGTTTAAACATATTTTACCAAACATACTCAGACCCCTCTTAGTGATTGCTACAATAGGATTGGCTCTTGCAATAATCACTGAGTCTACACTAAGTTTTTTAGGTGTAGGAGTGCCCCCTACTACCCCTTCACTAGGAACATTAATTAGGTTTGGAAATAGTTTTTTATTTTCAGGTGAATGGTGGATTACATTTTTTCCAGCTATCTTTTTAATCGTATTAGCTTTGTCAATTAACCTACTAGGAGATTGGATGAGAGACGCCTTAAATCCAAAATTAAAAATAAGATGAGTTTTTTAGAGGTTAAAAATTTAAACATTAGTTATCCAACTAGAAAAGAAACTATTGTTGCTAGCAAGGATGTTGAATTTACATTGGAGAGGGGAGAAATATTAGGAATAGTTGGTGAATCTGGCTCTGGAAAATCTACGATTGCAAATGCCATCATCGATTTAATTGATCCACCTGGTGAAATAACTAGTGGGTCAATAAAAATTGATAATGATGAATTAAGGGGCAACGAAGAGCTCATTCAGGAAATAAGAGGAAAGAAAATTGGATTTGTTTTTCAGGATCCACAAACATCCTTAAATCCATTATTTAAAATAAAGGATCAATTAATTGAAACTATTCAAACTCATCTAAATTTAGACTACAAAGATGCATTAAAAAAATCGATTCAGCTCTTAGAAGAAGTAGGTATTGATAACGCTGAAAAAAGAATTGAGGATTATCCTCATCAATTTAGTGGAGGTATGCGGCAAAGGGTTGTTATTGCTTTAGCAATTAGTTGTGAGCCAGATTTAATTATAGCTGATGAGCCAACAACTGCTTTAGATGTAAGCATTCAACATCAAATACTGGAATTACTAAAAGATCTGACTAAAAAAAGAAATTTAGGGGTAATTATTATTACTCATGATATGGGTGTTATTGCTGAAACAACAGATAAGGTCATTGTTATGAGACATGGTCTTATTGTTGAGCAAGGTGATACCAAAGAATTATTAACAAACCCCAAATCGAATGAAGCTAGAAGCCTAGTTATTTCTGTCCCACCCACGAATAAAAAAATTGATAGATTCAAACTTATTAGTCCTGATGGAAAAGAGATTACTTCTGATTCTAAAAATTTAACAAAAAATATTATTAAAACCTGGGGGGTAAGAGAAAATAAAAATCAAAAATTATTAGATGTAGTAGGTGTTACTAAAATTTTTGATGATCAATCTTTAGCGAGTAATTTTTCATTTGGATCAAAAAATGAATCTACTGAAAAACTAGTGAAGGCAGTTGATAATGTTTCTTTTGAACTATTTGAGGGAGAAACTCTAGGTTTAGTTGGGGAGTCTGGTTCAGGAAAATCAACAATAGCAAAAATTATTACTGGACTAGTTAGACCAACTAATGGGGAAATTTTTTATAACAATCTATCACTTTATAATTCAAAAAGAAAATACCAAATTGATAAAAGCAGAGGACAAGTTCAGATGATTTTTCAAGATCCATACTCATCTTTGAATCCAAGATTTAAAGTAAGAGACATAATATCTGAACCAATCAGGCTTTTTCAAAAAAATATTAACACTAGTGAGCTTTCACAAAACCTTTATGACTTAATAGATATTGTTGGGATGTCAAGACAATCATTGGATCGATATCCTCATGAGTTTTCTGGTGGACAAAGACAAAGAATATCAATTGCTAGAGCTTTAGCTACTAGGCCACGCTTATTAATTTGTGATGAGCCTACCTCAGCTTTAGATGTGAGCATACAAGCTCAAGTTTTAAATCTTCTAAAAGATATTCAAGATGAACTTCACCTTGCTATGCTGTTTATTAGTCATGATCTTCCTGTAATTAGACAAATGTGTAATAGAATTGTAGTGCTTAAAGATGGAGTTGTTTGTGAAACAAAAGAAAGTGAAGAGTTATTCAATAATCCAGAACATCCTTACACCCAGGAACTTATTAGACTCATGCCTAAAATTGAATCTATAATTTAATTAATTTATAAATTTATTAAAAATCTTATGCAACAAAAAATAAACTCTGTGCGTGCTCGTATGAAGGATAACAATGTTGATTTAATTGCTCTGGGTCCTGGCACCCATATGAAATGGTTATTAGGCTTCAACCCCTCTCCTGATGAAAGACCTTGTATGCTATTGATGGGATTGGAAAATGACGCCTTCCTTATGCCATCAGTTAATGTAGAGGATGCAATGAAGCGCTCTAATATTAAAATGTTTAGCTGGAAAGATGAAAATGGTCCTGATAAAGCATTAGATGAAGCTCTTTCTTATACTGGCTCATCCAATGCAAAAAATATTGCTATAGATGAAGCAATGCGCTCTCACTTTGCTTTAATACTTATCGACGCCTTACCAAAGCCAACCTATGAGTTTACTAACTCTACTATTGGCGCACTCAGAATGCGCAAAGATAATGACGAATACACTAACCTTAAAGAGAATGCGCTGATCGATGATCGGGCAATGCAAGCTGGCTTTGCAGCAATTAAAGAAGGTGTAACTGAACTTGAAATTGGTGAAGCAATAAACAAACACTTTATCTCAGAGGGTGCAAAACCTCAATTTTGCATTGTAGGGTCTGGTCCAAATGGTGCCTTTCCTCATCATCATACAGGCAATAGAAAAGTAGAATATGGCGATGTTGTTTTGATTGATATCGGTGGAAGAAAAGGAACCTTCCCAAGCGACATGACTAGAATGTCAGTACTAGGTGAACCACCAGAAGAATATCTAAAAGTTCATAATATTGTTGAGCAAGCAGTCCAAGCAGCAATGTTAGCTGCAAGGCCTGGCGTTATGGCAAAAGAGGTTGATGCTGCTGCAAGAAGCGTTATAACTGAGGCTGGTTACGGTGACTATTTTGTCCATCGAACAGGTCATGGTCTTGGCATTGATATCCATGAGCCTCCCTATATTACTGCTACTTCTGAAGTAGTCTTAGATGAGGGCATGGTATTTTCAATTGAACCTGGAATTTACCTCCAAGAAAGATTTGGAGTTAGACTGGAAGAGATTGTAATTCTTAGGGCAAATGGTCCTGAAATTCTATCAGAGCTTTCACGTGAAACAAACTTTATAAAGTAGCAAAAAGTATAAGAAATAATAATTGCAACTTGTTGAAAAATGTGTATTATCTTCGAATTCTATATTACTCGCATATACATCAATGAAAAAAGAATTCAGCTTTGGAACACAAGTAAGAAAGTCACCATATTTTGATGCCACTGTTCGCTGGGGTGCCCAAGGTTTTTCGGTCTACAATCACATGTATATCCCTAGAGACTTTGGCGATCCTGCTCAAAACTTCTGGAACTTAGTAAATAATGCCATTCTCTGTGATGTTGCCGTTGAAAGACAAGTAGAAATAACTGGGCCAGATGCTTCAGAGTTTGTTCAATTATTAACGCCACGAAACCTTTCGGATTGTTCAATTGGTCAATGCAAGTATGTCCTTATAACAGATGCTAATGGGGGGGTCCTCAATGACCCAGTCTTATTAAAGTTAGCTGAGAATCACTTTTGGCTTTCACTTGCGGATAGTGATGTACTTTTCTGGGCAAAAGGTGTTGCTGTAAATTCTGGTTTAGATGTTGAGCTATCAGAGCCTGATGTCTCTCCGCTTCAGCTTCAAGGTCCAAAGTCTGCTGAAATTATGCAAGCTATTTTTGGTGATGAATTTAATGATCTTAAGTATTACTGGTTTAAAGAATCAGAGTTAAATGGCATTCCAATAATTGTTTCTCGAACAGGCTGGTCAAGTGAATTTGGTTACGAAATCTTTCTTCGTGATGGCTCCCGAGGAAATGAGTTATGGGATTATATAATGAAAGCAGGAAAGCCTTTAGGGCTGGAACCAGGACACACCTCGACTATAAGAAGAATTGAAGGAGGCATGTTATCTTACCAAGCAGATATGGACTGTGAGGTTAATCCCTATGAGCTCGGCTTAGGCAGACTAGTTGACTTAGAAATGGATAGCAACTTTATTGGTAAAGATGCTCTTAAAAAAATTAATGCAGATGGGATAACTCGCAAACAGGCTGGAATAGTAATTGACTGTCCCCCATTAGATGCCCCAAATACAACTTACTGGCCAATTATGATTGACTCAAATAAAATTGGTTATGTGACCTCTGCAGTTTATTCCCCTAGACTGAAGAAAAATATTGCTTTAGCAATGCTAAATATTGACTATACTAAAATAAATACGAATGCAGAAGTACATACGACATTGGGCATATTCCCAATAAAGGTTGTGCCAAAGCCATTTTTTGATCCAAACAAAAAAATAGTGGCGAAATGAAAATAGGAAATTAATGTCAGAATTATCTGTTCAAATTAGTTGGAGTAGGAAAGAGGCAAGCCTTATGCCTGACAATTTTTCTAGTGAGCATGAAGTAACCTTCAACGAGTCTTTCAAGATCAAATCTGACACTGCTCCTGATTGGGGTGGTAATGCAAATAATACTAATCCAGAACAGGCCCTGGCGGCATCTTTAAGCAGTTGCCATATGATGACATTTTTAGCATTAGCGGCAAAAACTAAATGGCCAGTTTGCGATTACCAAGATCATGCAGTTGCCTATTTAGGAAAAAATCAAAAAGGGCAGATGAGTGTTAATCGTATTGATCTCAACCCAATAGTTACCTTTGATGCTGGCTTTGAAGTTAATAAAGAAAGCCTAGATAAAATGCAGGACCGAGCACATCGGTATTGTTTTATTGCAAACTCACTAGATGAAAATGTAGAGGTCAATATTAATAAAGAATAAATTTTAGAACTCGATTGCTTTGGAGCTGAAGCTATGAACAATACTAATAACCCTACCCAACATGATTTATTAACTCAAAAACTTTCTGAAGATGGCATATTACGCCTAACACTAAATGATGAAAAACGCCGCAATGCTCTTTCTGAAGAGATGATGGCTGCCCTTTCAGAATCATTAAATCAAGCCTCAACAAATGATGCTGTTCGAGTAATAATTCTGGCGGCTATTGGGCCTGCATTTTGTTCTGGTCATGATTTAAAACAGATGTCTGCTAGACGCAATAGTGAAGACAATGGTCGTCAATATTTCACAGAAGTATTTGTAAAATGTTCCTCACTTATGAAATCTATTACTTGCAACTCCAAACCCATAATAGCTGAAGTTTCAGGTGTTGCTGCCGCTGCTGGTTGTCAGTTAGTTGCAAGTTGTGACTTAGCGATTGCTTCAGAATCTGCTCGCTTTATAACTCCTGGTGTAAATATTGGGCTTTTCTGCTCAACACCTATGGTTGCTCTTTCAAGAAATATCTCTAATAAAGCTGCAATGGAGATGTTGCTAACCGGTGAGATGGTGAGTGCAAAAAAAGCTGAACATATTGGTCTAATTAATCAGGCTGTTAAGGATATTGATTTAACAGAAAGTACAATGAATATGGCTAAGGTTATTGCTTCTAAATCAAGTATGACATTGAAAACTGGTAAGCAGGCTTTCTACAAACAAAAAGAAATGTCATTAGAAGCTGCGTACGACTATACATCATCAATAATGGTTGAGAACATGTTAAAGTTAGACGCCCAAGAAGGTATAGGTGCCTTTATAGAAAAACGTCAGCCTAAATGGCAAGATAAGTAATAATGTCCAATCCCTATAATACTGATCTAGATAGAAATTCTGCTAATTACCAGCCCCTAACTCCACTAACCTTTTTAGAGAGAGCAGCATCTGTATTTCCTAAGCATACAGCGATAATCCATGGCTCTATTAAACGGAATTATGATGAATTTTATCGTCGTTCACGTCAACTAGCCTCTGCACTTTCAAACAATGGTATTACTAGGGGAGATACTGTATCAGTAATGCTGGCAAATACTCCTGCAATGCTTGAATCGCATTATGGAGTGCCCATGTGTGGTGCTGTATTACACAGCCTTAATACTCGTCTTGATCCAGCAGTAATATCCTACCAACTTGATCATGCTGATAGCAAGGTATTAATTTTTGATCGCGAATATATTGATGTTATCAAATCTGCACTTAAGCTCTCGAAAGTAAGCCCTATACTTATTGATTATAACGATAGTGAATTTCTAATAAGTCAAGAATTTCCCAATGCAACAGAGTATGAATCCTTTTTATCTTCAGGGTCTGCTCAATTTGAATGGCTCATGCCTGAAGACGAATGGGATGCTATTTCATTAAATTATACTTCTGGTACAACTGGCAATCCAAAGGGCGTTGTCTCTCATCATCGTGGTGCTTATCTTTTGGCACAAGGCAATGCTATGATTGCCTCAATAAATAAGCATTCAGTCTATCTCTGGACTTTACCTATGTTTCACTGCAATGGTTGGTGTTTTCCATGGACGATGTCAGCTATCATTGGCACTCATGTTTGTTTGAGACAAGTTCGAGTTGAGCCAATCTGGAAGGCCCTTACTGACCATAATGTCACGCACTTATGTGGTGCACCAATTGTAATGTCAACTATTCTTTCCTTGGGTAAAGAACAAAGACAAGTACTTATAAATAAAGTAGAGTTCTTTACTGCAGCAGCACCTCCACCAGAAAATATTCTTAGTCAAATGAAAGCCTCAGGTTTTAATGTTACCCACTTGTATGGCCTTTCCGAAACTTATGGACCTGCAGTAGTTAACGAGTGGAATCAAGAATGGAATAAGCTTGATGAAGGAGCTCAAGCATCACTAAAAGCCCGTCAAGGCGTTCGTTATTTACCATTGGAGTCATTAGATATTATGAATCCAGAAACAATGGAGCCTGTGCCTCATGATGGCAAGACAATAGGTGAGGTTATGTTTAGGGGAAATGTAGTAATGAAGGGATACCTAAAAAATAAAGGGGCATCTGAAGAGGCTTTTGCTGGGGGCTGGTTTCACTCTGGTGATTTAGGGGTAATTCATAATGATGGCTATATCCAGCTTAAAGATCGATCTAAAGACATCATTATTTCTGGTGGTGAAAATATATCGTCTATTGAAATTGAAGAGGTTTTATATAAACATCCTGCTGTTGGTGCCGTTGCAGTAGTGGGAATGCCAAGCGAAAAATGGGGGGAGACTCCATGTGCTTTTGTTCAATTTAACTTAAATAATACTGCGTCCAAGGAAGAGTTGACGCAATGGTGCAGAGACAATATGGCGGCTTTTAAAATACCCAGTAAGTTTATTTTTGAAGATATACCTAAAACATCGACTGGCAAGGTGCAGAAATTTATTTTACGAAAACGCTTCTTATAAAAAATATTTAGTCAAAATTATAAAGCTCCTTTAACTTTCATAATTAGAAGCGATTTTTGCCGCTAAAGCTGCATTATTTTTTATGAGTTTCATATTTGCCTCTAAACTCTCCCCATGGGTTAATTCATTTACTTTTGATAATAGGTAGGGTGTTATATCTTTGCCAATTATATTTTCTGAGTCGGCCTGAGTAATTGCCTCATTTATTGCCTTATTCATAATATCTAAAGTAAGTTCAAACTCCTGTGGTATTGGGATAGTTACAAGAACACCACCATCAATTGAAAGATCCCATTTAGTTTTTAATATTTGAGCGATATCAGCTGCTGAGTCGATACGATAGTCTACTTTAAATCCAGATTTTGTAGAGTAAAAAGCTGGCAAATCTGAAGTTTTATAACCTATTACTGGAACACCTATAGTTTCTAAATACTCAAGAGTCAGGCCAATATCCAGTATTGCTTTTGCTCCAGCACATACGACACATACATTAGTTTTGGAGAGTTCTTCAAGATCTGCAGATACATCAAGAGTATTTTCTGCACCTCGATGAACCCCACCAATCCCTCCAGTGGCAAAAACTGCTATTTTTGCTAAACTTGCAATAATCATTGTTGAGGCTACCGTCGTTGAGCCTGATGTTTTTTGCGCAACTGCAACAGCAAGATCTCTTCTTGAGACTTTTTGAACTTCATCATTAGTTGCCAAAAAATCAATTTCATTCCTAGTGAGACCAACCTTTATCCTTCCTTTAATTATGGCGATAGTTGCTGGAATTGCATCATTAGCTCTCACAGTTTCCTCTACCATAATTGCAGTTTCTATATTTTTAGGATAGGGCATTCCATGTGAAATAATCGTAGACTCTAGAGCAACGATTGGCAGTTTTTTCTTTATAGCATGTAAAATCTCTGGGCTAATATCTATGTAGTTATCTAGCTTCATTTAAGCTTCCTTTAATATAAGTTTCATGTTTCTTAGAGATAAATCACTACTAATTGTATTTTTACTTTTTAATGCAATTGCTGCGGCAGCAGAAGCGTATCTTGCAGTTTTCTTAATACTATCTAATTTTAAAAAGCCATAGACTAGGCCGGCCACAAAAGCGTCGCCTGCTCCATTTGCACTATTGACTTTAATATTTTTTTGATAATACTTTCCATGCTCCTTGCCATCATAATAAAAAACACCATCTTTTCCTAAAGTAATAAATATTTGTTTACATCCCCGACTAAATATTTCTTTTGCAACCTTAAGCATGCTTTTCTCATCATTTATTTTAATACCAGTAATAAGTTCAGCCTCTAATTTATTAGGTTTTACCGTATGAAATTTACCGATAATATCAACTATTTTTGAGGCCTTAGAAATCGATACTGGATCTAAGAATAATGGCAAATGACTGAACTCATCTGTAATATATTTAATTACATCAACTGGAATATTTGTGTCAATTACAATAACTGAACTTTGATTGAGCACATTACTAAAACTTTTTATATCTTCAATACTCATTTCATTGATAATTCGCATATCTGATATTGAAACTAACATATCTTTATTATCATCAAGAATAGAAAGATATTGACTTGTTGGAAGTGTTGGATGTTTTTTAATATAGGAGGTGTCAACTCCTGCTCTTTGCGTCTCATTAATTAAAAAATCTCCTAAAGAGTCTATACCAACATAAGAAAATATTTTTGAGGTTACTGAAATTCGTGATAAGTTTTCTGCAATATTTCTGCCTACCCCTCCAGTTGACATTGAAATCTCTCCAGGGTTTGAGTCATTTATAGCCAGCTTATTATCTGACGAACCTTGGAGATCAATATTTGCACCACCAATAATAGAGACGAATTCTTCAGTGTCAGTTATATATCCTCTTCCTTTGATAAGTTTTTTATTAACCATATTTGAAATATGCACACCCACAGAGGAGCGTGTAATACCTAACTTTTCAGAAAGCTGATCTTGACTTATCATGGGATTTGAGTTGATTAGTCTTAGTAACTCTGCTTCCCTTTTAGTAGTCCTCATATAAATAAATATTTATTAAATAAACTTATCTTTATTATACTTATTATTTAAAAAACATTTAGCGAAAAAAAAGAGGTCATAAGACCTCTTTAATTTATATACATTGTGGTGCCGAAGGCCGGACTCGAACTGGCGACCTACTGATTACAAATCAGTTGCACTACCAACTGTGCTACTTCGGCTTAGTGGGAAATTATACATTAAACATTTTTTTTTCAGCAAGGATTTAGATTATCAAAACTTGATTATTTTTTCCGCTGTTTTAAGCCTAATCTTATTCCTATAATTGCCAATACAAACGCCATTAAAAACCATTGAACCGCATACCCTATGTGTTTTTCAATACTTCCCGTGTATGGCTCCCATTTTCTAACAAAACCATTAGCAGCATCTGCGTCTAATAAGCCTATTACATTTGAAAAATCAATAGCTGCTAACTCACTCATTTCCTCAATATCAATTACCTGAAGTAGTATTGGAAATTCAGACTTTACTTCACTTGACTTGAGCTCCATACGTTTAATTGGTTTTGAGATTTGAACCTTGACTTCTTGAGAGACTTGGCCTATTGATATATCTGCTAGTTGATCCCTTCTTCCATTCCAAGGTACAAACCCTCTGTTGATTAGTATAGTTTTAAAGTCACTACTAAGAACAAATGGTGTCAGCACGTAGTATCCAGAAATCTGATCCACAATCTGGTTATCATAAATAAATTGCTTATTATTTATGAACTTTCCTTTAAGCCTGACTTCATAATACTCTTTATCCTTAAGAAGTTCTTCTGTGGCAATAAGCTCAACACTTCCCGTATTAGCTTTTTGTATTGAGACTTCTATTGCCCGTTTTTGGTCTGCTCGATCAAGCTGCCAAAACCCTAGTGAAACTAAAAAGGCGATGGTACAACAAATAAGAAATGCAGGAACTAAAAAGCGCAGGCTCATTACTGAGTAGGTAAAAGATTGAAGTTGTTAGGCTCTATCCATCCAAATTGGCTTGCAACTAATAAAAAGATAAACAAGAAAACTGACAGGATAATCCTTACTCTCAGGGCCTTAAACATTTTATCTGATCCAGCCTTTCCACCTTTTAAGAGACCGATAACGGCTGAGCCCAAAAAGAAAAAGATCAGCACAAGTATAGCTATGACAAATAAACTCATAATTTTCCTAATTTATTAGCAAAAGAAAATGCTTACTAGTATTTATATCCAATATACGAAAATGAATAGTCCTAACCAAACAACATCTACAAAGTGCCAGTACCAAGCCACGCCTTCAAAGGCGAAATGGTTTTCTAAGTTAAAATGACCTTTTTGAATACGGTAAAGTATCACTGTTAACATAATCACACCAATTGTTACATGGAAGCCATGAAACCCAGTTAATAAGTAAAACGTCGAGCCATAAATGCCTGATGTTAACTTTAACCCATCATGATAGGCATGCCCATACTCAGTAATTTGAAAACCTAGGAAAACAACACCTAATGCAATTGTTGCTAGCATCCATGCCATCAATGCATCCCTATGTCCTGCTCTTAGAGCATGATGAGCGTAAGTTAGAGTAACGCCGGAAGTAAGAAGAAGCCCAGTATTAAGAGCTGGAAGTCCCCATGTATTGACTAGCTTGAAGTTTGTTGAAAAGGCAACACCATTTTGCCCAACATCTCCAGGAGTCGTTAATAGCGGCCACGACGCCTTAAAGCCCTCCCATAGTTGTGGTGTATAGATATTATTATATTCTCCACCCAACCAAGGAACGCTTAGAACTCTTGCATATAAGAGAGCGCCAAAAAATGCTGCAAAAAACATTACCTCAGAAAAAATAAACCAACTCATTCCCCATCTAAATGACCTGTCAACCTGTGAATTGTACATCCCAGAAACACTTTCAGTTACAACAGTTCCAAGCCATCCGAACATCATAAATGCAGTTATTGCAAAACCAAGAACCATGACTGGCCAACCCCAACTCACATCATGCATCTGGTTGGCAAAACCAATGAATAGCGTTGAAATTCCTATTGACCCAATAATTGGCCAGTAGGTACCATGAGGGACATAATATTTTTCATTACTCATTTTTTTCCTCTCTTTAACTATCTAACTTGTAAAAATTATACGACAAACTAACATCTTTAATTCGCTCATCCATTTCAGGCTCTACAACAAACCGAAGCGTCATCTCGACTTCTTCATTAGGCTTGAACTCTTGCCTTATAAAACAAAAACACTCAAGCTTTTTAAAGTGCAGTGCTGCATCAGTTGGCGCCACACTTGGTATGGCCTGGCCATAAATTAACTTGTCTGTCGTATTTTTTGCGATATAACTTGTAGTGTAAAACTTTCCAGGCACTACTTCCATAGAGCTTACCTTTGGTGCAAACTGTACTGGAAAACCAGGGCTAGTTGCCGAGAAAAAACTCACGCCAACAAGTCGCTCATCATCTACAACATATGCCTTTTCTGTTTCTACTCTTCCAGTCTTTCCATTAAAACCAGTTATGTCACACAACACCTCATAAAGAGGAGGAAGGACAAATAAAGCGAAAAGGAGAACTAATATAGGTGCTGAGACTAGCGTTATCCAAAACCTTTTTGTAATTTTTTTTCTTTCCATATTAGCTTTTAAGCAGAATAGTTATTGCATAAACTCCTATTGCTAATGCCCCAATTAATAAGGCTGTTTTGCTAGCACCATTGCTTTTCTTATCTGCCATTAGCTATGCTGCGACTCAGCCAAGATTTCAGCTCTTGTTGGTGGCTCTTCAAAGCTATGATATGGCGCAGGAGAAGGCAAAGTCCACTCAAGCCCTTTAGCGCTTGCCCATGGTCTTGATTCTGCTGGCTTACCATTTCGTATGCAATTAACAATAATATAAGTAAAGAAAATAAATGAGAGTCCAAATGAGAAAGATCCCAGTGACGATATATAGTTAAAGTCAGCAAACTGAAGCGCATAGTCCGGAATACGACGAGGCATCCCTGCGAGGCCTAAAAAGTGCTGAGGAAAAAATGTTACGTTAACTGAAATCAGCGCCCACCAAAAATGTATTTTGGCAAGTCTTTCGTTATACATCTTGCCCGTCCACCTAGGAAGCCAATAAAATACAGCAGCAATAATTCCCCATAATGCTCCTGTTACAAGAACATAGTGGAAGTGTGCAACAACAAAATAAGTATCGTGATACTGAATATCTGCTGGTGCTATTCCAAGCATAAGGCCTGAGAATCCACCAATAGTAAATAAGAAAACAAATGAAAGCGCCCAAAGCATAGGAGTCTCAAAAGTCATAGATCCTTTCCACATAGTAGCTACCCAGTTAAAAACTTTCACTCCAGTTGGAACAGCAATTAACATGGTTGCATACATAAAGTATAGCTCTCCTGCAACTGGCATTCCAGTTAAGAACATATGATGTGCCCAAACAATATATGATAAGAAAGCAATTGATGCAGTTGCATAAACCATTGAGGTATAACCAAACAAAGGTTTACGAGCAAATGTTGGAATGATATGAGAGATAATTCCAAAGGCTGGCAAGATCATAATGTACACCTCAGGATGTCCAAAGAACCAAAAAATATGCTGAAACATTACTGGATCACCACCACCAGTTGCATCAAAGAATGCTGTACCAAAATTTCGATCAGTCAACATCATAGTCACTGCACCTGCTAATACTGGCATTGCTCCAATTAATAAAAATGAAGTAATTAACCATGTCCAAACAAATAAAGGCATGTCCATTAATCTCATTTCAGGCGCCTTCATGTTAAGAACAGTTGCAATAATATTGATCGCACCCATAATTGATGAAAAGCCTAATAAGTGGATCGCAAAAATAAAAAAGTCTGTTGAATCAGGGGCAAAAGCAGTTGATAGTGGTGCGTAGAATGTCCAGCCAAAAGCGGGGGCTCCACCTTCCATAAAAAATGTACTTAGAAGGATTGTTCCTGCAAAAGGCAATATCCAAAAGCTCCAGTTATTCATTCTAGGAAGTGCCATATCAGGCGCTCCAACCATCATAGGAATAAGCCAATTGGCAAGCCCAACAAAGGCAGGCATAATAGCCCCAAAAACCATAATTAGGCCATGCATCGTTGTCAACTGATTATAAAACTGTGGCTCAAATAATTGAAGTCCAGGCTGTAATAATTCTGATCGAATACCCATTGCAAAAGCGCCACCAACAAGAAGCATTGCAAAAGAAAACCACAAATATAATGTTCCAATATCTTTATGATTAGTTGTTTTGACCCATCTTAAAAGCCCTTTTTCTGGGCCATGATGATGATGGTCGTGTGCTGCTGCCGTTGTAGTTGAGCTCATGTGTTTCTCCTTAAATTAACGTGCAGATGTAACATCTGATGGTTGAACAACTGTTCCATTATTTTCAAAAGATCTTCTCTCGTAGGTAATTACTGCTGCTATATCTGAGTCACTTAACATTCTAAATGCGGGCATTCCTCCCATTCCATTAAGAACAAGATCAATCTGATATGCTGCTGGGCCATTAGTTACTTCTGATCCAATCATTGCAGGAAAGACTCCAGGGATACCAGTACCATCTTTCTGATGACAGCCTGAACAGTTTGCGTTATAGACGGTCTCTCCTTTGGCAACAAGATCTGCCTCAGTCCAAACCTGAGTTGCGCTGGCAAGCTCAGCAACTTTTTCAGCCTGCATGGTTTCAACCCACTTTGCATAATCCTCTTTAGAAACAACGTCAACAACAATAGGCATAAAGCCATGGCCTTTTCCACATAACTCTGCGCACTGGCCCTCATATCTTCCAATTTTATTAGGCTTTGCCCATGCGTCATTAATAAATCCTGGATTTGCATCTTGCTTGACCGCAAACGCAGGCACCCACCAATTGTGAATAACATCAGCTGATGTTATTAAAAAACGAACTGTAGTATCAACTGGCAGAACAACATGTCTATCGACAGAACGAAGATAAGTGCTCTCTGCATGAACAGCTTCACGCTCTTCAGGCGTTCCGTTGATTACATCCATTGACGATTGTGCTAGATTAGATACAAAACTTATCCCCTCTTCAGGATAATCATATTGCCACTTCCACCTTATTCCAGTTACCTTTATAGTCATATCAGCCTTTTCCAAAACCTCAATATCTATAAGTGTCTTGGACGCAGGAATTGCCATTGCAATTAAAATTAAAACAGGTATTCCAGTCCAAATAAATTCAACAGTTGTGCTTTCATGAAAATTAGCCGCCTTAGCTCCTTTTGATTTTCTGTGAGCAATAATTGAATAAAACATTGCTCCGAAAACAACAACACCGATTGCAACACAAACCCAAAAAACCATCATGTGCAAGCCCCAGATATCTCTACTGATATCTGTAATTCCTTTAGTCATATTTAGTGTGTATTCTGCAAACACAGACTTCGAGCTTAGGAGTCCAATAAATGTGACAGCAAGGTTAAACAATAATTTCATAGATTCTCCGAATTTAATCTTTGTTTAGCTATATTAGGAATAGCATATATAGTTATTAAAAATGCAATTTCAAGTTCAATTAAAAAATGCAATTAAATGATACCTGTTTATCTTCTTTTTACCAAGTAATAATTCACCTTTATTATCAATATTAGTTGAACTATTTTCATCTCTGCCTTGAAAATAAAAAAACTTGGGGTCTTTCAATTGAAATTAGTCATAAACACCCTATATACTTTTCAAACACTAGCAGAAATTAGTTCAATATTTTTCCAATAACTGGCTTGCTTCATTAAAATATATGGCTGCTTAAATAAGGATAATTATGTATACAAAGACTCTTAATCTTTCAATAATTCTAGCACTTATAGTTGTCATACTTGGGGCTTATGCTCGTCTTGCAGATGCTGGCTTAGGCTGCCCTGACTGGCCAGGATGTTACGGACAATTGCTTGTGCCCGATGTGGTATCAAGCGAATATGAAAGGCCACTGGATATAGCAAAAGCCTGGAAAGAAATGGTACACAGATATGCCGCCTCAACGCTTGGATTGGCGATAATTGTAATATTCATATTTGCTGCTCTTGGTAAAACTGAAAGGGCTCAATCTATCAGAGTCCCGGCAGCTCTGCTTTTGCTTGTGGGTTTTCAGGGTGCTCTTGGAATGTGGACAGTAACTGAACTGGTGCACCCAGGAATTGTTACGATGCACTTATTAGGGGGCTTCTCTACAACAACCCTAATATTCTGGCTTTTATTAAATCAACGTAAGCCAATCCAACTTAATCAAGATATCTCAAAACGAGATAAAATAATTCTAGTTGTTGTAACCGTGCTTCTTGCATTTCAAATTTTTCTTGGAGGCTGGACTAGCACAAACTATGCCGCGCTATCTTGTGGTGAATATTTTCCTAGCTGCCTTGATCAAATGTGGCCAGATAATATGGACTTTGAAAACGCCTTTTATTGGGGACCACTGGGGATTGATTACGAATTTGGCGTTTTAGAAAATCCTGCTAGAAGTGCAATTCAGATGGTTCATAGAGTTGGAGCATTAGTTATTACAGGTGCATTAATTGGACTTGCTTTTGCATATAAAAATTATACGATGCTAAGAAATAATATTTTTATTATCTTGCTTCTTTTATCTATCCAGGTGGGCCTAGGTATTATTAATGTCGTTATGTCACTGCCAATGTTTGCTGCTATTATGCATAATGCAGTAGCCTTAGGACTTTTACTAAGCCTAATTAGCCTGACTCATAAAGTATTTAAAAATCATAAGACTGCTTAATAATTATGAATAAATCGATTCTACTATCGGCTTTCTTTTTGATTTTTTTTGTACTTACAGCCTCGATTTATTTTGGCGGGCAACCAAACATTAATGAATTAAAAAAATCTGTTGCGCCAACCGCCTCTCTTTATCCAGAGGCAAAATCACTATCAGGTAAGCTTAATTTCATTAATGATAAGTCAGAAGATGTGCATTTGTCTGAGTTAACTAAAGATAAATGGGCCCTATTATATTTTGGTTACACTTCGTGTCCAGATATATGCCCAATAGACCTCTCAAAAATTAATCTCACATATCAAATGATGGATAATAAAAACAAGCTTCAAGTTGTATTTGTTTCTGTTGATCCTACTAGAGATATTGGTAAGCTAGATAATTTTGCTAATGCCTTTAACTCATCTTTTGTTGGTTTAACTGCTCAACAGGATAAGCTTGTTTCTATAAGTAAAGCCCTTGGTGTTTATCATGAGGTTGTAGCATCACAGAAATTAGCAAAAGAAGATCACACCTCTCATGATGACCACTCTCATTCTCACTATGACATTGATCATACTGGCAGCTATTTACTCTTTAACCCTAAACTTGAGTTGACCGCTCTGTTGACTAGCCCGCATGAGCCGGCGCCAATGGCAAAAGCTATAGATAAGATTATTGAAGCTTTATGATAGAACCAGCCTCACTGCAAAAAGTATAGACCCAATAAATAATATTGTCATTACAAGCCCAACGAGGATGTAGAGCCACGGGCCACTCTTCTCTACAGCATCGAAATCCTTGGCTAGGTTTTTCTTTTTGCCAACACCAATCATTGCTGATGCAACACCTCGAAGCACTTGAAAAAAATAACGCATCTTTAAATGGAAACTCTAAAAGTCATTAACAGATAATGATCAAGCAATAAACCTATAAATAGAACCATTAAATAGTTAATTGAATATTTAAATGTCTTAAAGGCTATTTGAGGATTCTCCGGCTCCATAAAAATTTTAATAGAGTATCCTAAAAAAAGAGCACCAAGAGTCGTGGCACAGATCAAATATATAACTCCACTCATGCCAGTTAGATATGGAAGAAGCGTAACAAGAAATAAAAGAACTGTATATAAAAGGATCTGTATTCTTGTAAACTCCAATCCATGAGTTACAGGCAGCATAGGGACTTCAGCTTTTTTATACTCTTCGCTCCTATGGATTGCTAAGGCCCAAAAATGTGGCGGCGTCCATATAAAGACTATTAAAAAAAGCAATAGTGCATACTCAATCCCTTGGGAGCCCGCAATAGAGGTCCAGCCTAGCACTGGAGGGGCAGCACCTGCAGCACCACCAATAACTATATTTTGTGGGGTTGCTCGCTTCAAATACATTGTATAAAAAACTGCATATCCAATAAGCGATAGGAATGTTAGAACAGCTGTTAGCATATTAACAAAAATCAAAAGAAGGGCTATTCCAATAACCCCTAGAAATAGGCCCCAAATTAGTGCTTGCTGTCGTGTTACTTTGCCTTGTGGTAATGGCCGAAGATCTGTTCGAGACATCTGTACGTCAATTTTTTCATCAACAATATGGTTAAACACTGCTGCTGACATTGCTGCCAGGGAAATTCCTGCTGATGCCATAACTATAAGAAATAGATTTGGCACATAAGGGACCGCCAAAAGCATGCCAACAACTGCAGTTAGAAGAATTAATGAAACAACCTTAAGCTTACAAAGGCCAAGAAGATCAGAGATAGCTGGAATGTTTTTCATCAGCCTATTCTTGAATACTTAAGTAAGCGCTTTAGGTCTTTTAATACAAACTTAATATTAATATCTTGGGGTTTATAGTAAAGCATAAAGTTACCAATAGGGTCAATGATGTATATTGCATTTTCAGGAAACTTACTAAGACTATCGGAAAGTTTTGTACTTGTAATTTTTGCTTTAACAAGACTTGTATCGTTATTGCTTGGACTGGAACCATCTTGGACAATAAGCATTCTTTGAATTCTTCGCATATCCATATTAATGAGGGTTCGAATTGTTTTTATATCAGCAACTGCCTTTTCACAGACCAAGTCACAGCTTTTTGATACATAGGCAATTGTCCATATACCATTAAAAGTTGCGTCGCCCTCAATAGCAATATCAGCTTGCTCAGTAACTATTACTGGGCGAACTAGCTCACCATAATTGACTGTACTATCACTAAAATAACTTGGGTTTAAATAAAAAAATAAAGTTCCAAGTCCTATGGGCAAGATAAATATTGACAATAATGCCCAAAATTCTTTTTTAATAGTCATAAGAATCCAAGAATTTAAAACTGGACAATGATACGCTGTTGATAGTCAAAACTCAATACGCTATAGTCTCACTTCTATGCCATTATCTTGCATTGATTTTTTTGCCTCTGCGACTGTAAATTCTCCAAAATGAAAAATGCTTGCCGCCAGAACTGCATCTGCACCTCCATCAATAATTCCCTCTGAAAGATGTTCTAGCTTCCCAACCCCACCAGAGGCAATTACTGGGACTCTAACTGCACTTGAAACGGCTTTCATAAGCTTAATATCAAAACCATCTTTTGTCCCATCTCTATCCATAGAGGTCATCAATACCTCTCCAGCACCATTTTCACCACTTGTCATTTTGATAGCCCATTCAACAGCATCAATGCCTGTTGGTTTTCTTCCACCATGTGTAAATATCTCCCATCTAGGGGGGTATTTAGAGACTTGCTTGGCATCAATAGCAATAACAATACATTGAGATCCAAAAGTTGCACAGAGCTCGTTCACAAGCTCTGGATTAGAAATTGCTGCTGAATTAACAGCTACTTTGTCTGCACCAGCTTTTAACATTAACCTAACATCTTTAGCTTCTCGAATACCGCCCCCAACTGTTAAGGGGATAAATACCTTTTCAGCAATCTTTTCAACCATCTCCACTGTTGTATTACGGCCCTCATGTGAGGCAGTAATATCAAGAAAAGTTATTTCATCAGCGCCCTCATAATCATACCTAATAGCCACCTCTACTGGATCTCCAGCATCTTTAATATCTATAAATTTAATACCTTTTACAACTCTGCCATCTCTGACATCAAGGCAAGGAATAATTCTTTTAGCTAAGCTCATAATGAGATTTTACCGCATAAACTTATTATTATTATTTTACTAATTGCCCCATTTAAGGAGGGACTAAAAGGGGAGTCACTTTACATCAGGCTTGTGATTGTGCTATGGGTATAATTGCCCTATTTATTTTATTAAAAGTTCTTTATGAGCCTAAAAGCTTTACCAAATCATATAGCTATCATTATGGATGGTAACGGACGATGGGCAAAATCACGACACCTTCCTCGGTCCAAAGGCCACCAAAGAGGGGTACAGACTGTGAGAAAAATTGTTAAGCACTGTGGAAAGTTAGGCATTAGCTCCCTGACTCTTTTTGCTTTTAGTAGTGAGAATATGAAACGCCCAACTGAGGAGGTTGGATTATTATTTAAACTTTTTTTAACAGTTTTAAAAAATGAAACAAAAAAACTCAAGGAAAATAATGTTAAGCTCAAAATTATTGGTGATCTTAGCGTTTTTACCCCTGAAATTCAACTGCTAGCTAAAGCTGCTGAGGATCAACTTCAAGACAATGATGGTCTTACACTTGTTATTGCTGCAAACTATGGGGGGCAGTGGGATATTACCAATGCTGCAAAAAAAATTGCCTCAAAAGTGGCAGCAAATGAACTCGATCCAGAACAAATAAACACAAGTTCTTTTCATGATCACACATCACTAGCAGGACTTCCTCCGGTTGACCTTCTTATTCGCACAAGTGGAGAAGTAAGAATAAGTAACTTTTTATTATGGGATATTGCATATAGTGAGCTATACTTTTGTGACACATTATGGCCAGACTTTAATGAAAAAGAACTTGACCTTGCAATCGAATCGTTTAGCTCACGAGAACGTCGCTATGGAGAGAGAAGGGGTGAAAAATAATGCTACTCCTAAGGGTTATTACTGCTTCTATTTTTGCCCCACTTGTAATTTTTTCTGTAGTAGCTCTCGAAAAATTGGGCTTTTCTCTTGCACTTGCAATAATTTTTATAATTGCCTTATGGGAGTTCTCCACACTAGCTAAACTTAAAAGTTTAACCGCAAAAGTTGCGTATATTTTTGCAATTATTGGTATTACTTTTTTTCTTATAAACAAGACATTAGCACTTCTGCCAATCTTAATTGCCTCGTTTGCTTGGTGGCTTATTGCTCTTTACTGGATAGTTGTATTTCCCAGAAGTTCAAACCATATTAATAAAAATCTTTTTGTAATTTTGATAAATGGATTGTTTCTCTTCACCCCAGCAGCCTTATCATTAATAGCACTTCATATGAATAACAATTATCTAGTGTTGCTTCTTTTTGGCCTTATATGGGCAGCAGACGTTGGGGCTTACTTTGCTGGCAAAGCCATTGGAAAGATAAAGCTATCGCCCAACGTTAGTCCTAAAAAAACAGTTGAAGGTTTGGCCGGAGGGATTATTCTTTCCCTCATTGTTGCAGGTACCTATGTATTTGTTTCATTAGGTAATCCATCAATAAGTGATTATTTAACTTATGGTGTTTTGTCAATAATTATTTCACTTGCATCAGTTATTGGCGATTTATTTGAAAGTGTATTAAAAAGACTAGCAAATGTTAAAGATAGTGGGCGGCTTTTGCCTGGACATGGAGGTATACTAGATAGGATTGATAGCCTTACTTGTGCTGCACCAATTTTCTTTCTTTTCTTCACGTATATATTATGAAAAATATTTCTATACTGGGAGCTACGGGATCAATTGGTTTAAGCACTCTTAATGTAATTTCATCTAACCCTGATAAATATAAAGTATTTGCTCTTAGTGCAAAATCTAATTGGGAAAAAATGCTGTCACTTTGTACAGAATTTAAACCATCATATGCTGTTATGGTTGATCCTGATGCAGCTGCAGAATTACAAAAACTTGCTCCAGAGGGAGTTGAGGTGCTTTCGGGTATAAGCGCTCAAAACTTTATAGCGTCTCATAAAAATACAGACTATGTGATGGCTGCAATTGTTGGAAGTGCAGGCCTCGCCTCTACATTTTCAGCAGTTACTGCTGGCAAAAGAGTAATGCTAGCAAATAAAGAATCTTTAGTTTTAGCTGGAAGCTTATTGATAAATGCCGCCAAGAAATATGGCGCTCAACTCATACCTGTAGACTCAGAACACAGTGCAATATTTCAATGCCTTCAAGCTGGAACAAGTGGACTTAAAAAGGTTCAACTTACAGCCTCAGGAGGGCCCTTTCTTAATAAAAAATTGCATAGCCTTGGTAAGGTTACTCCAGAGCAAGCATGTGCTCATCCTAACTGGAAAATGGGAAAAAAAATTTCAGTTGACTCTGCAACTATGATGAATAAGGGTCTTGAGGTTATTGAGGCCCACTTTTTGTTTGGTCTTCCTGCGCAACATATAGAGGTAGTTATTCACCCGCAAAGTATTGTCCATTCGTTTGCATATTTTACTGATGGAAGTGTTTTATCTCAGCTGGGGCTGCCCGATATGAGGAGTGCAATATCTTATGCTCTATCTTTTCCAGAAAGACACCCTTCTGGAGTTGAGGACCTTGATCTTACTAAGCAAAATGATCTTGAATTTATAGCGCCTGATATGCAAAAATTTAAATGTCTAGAGCTTGCCTATAGTTCGCTAAAAAATGGCGATAGCAGTCCTGCAACTTTAAACGCTGCCAATGAAATTGCGGTTGAGGCATTTTTAGAAAATAGAATTGGCTTTCTTGATATTAGTAGTACTATAGAAAAAACACTTCTAGAGGCTCCGATAAGAGTCCTTGACACACTCGACAGTGTTATGGAAAATGACCGTCTTTCTCGTCAAGTAGCAAACTCTGTTATTGAATCTAGTGCTTAAGAATAAAACCTTCATTTTATGCAAGCCTTTTTTGCTTGCATTTTTTTTAATTTTCTCGCTAATAGCCTCCCCATCTCATGCAAATGGGAAGCATGATTTTATTTTTGAAGTATCAAGTGGTGATGCGTTTTATAAATTTTTCTATAAAACAGGTCTGTCTGCAAAACTTCTTACAAAACTAATAGCTTCAGATAAAAGCGCTCAAAATTTAAACAAAATATACCCTGGTGATAAATTTAGAATAATTCTTAATGATAAACATGGCTTAGAGCAAATTATATTTAGTCCTGTAAACTCAAGCCCCCTTTATATCAGCTATGAAAATAACAAATTTCGCTTTAATAATGAAAATAATCAGCCTAAAGGTCGATTATCACACAAAACTATAATAATTGATAAATCGCTAAATTATGACGCCAAGAAAGCGGGCATAGACGCTGAGATTGTTAAATTAATGGTGGATAATTTTTCATGGGAGATTGACTTTAGCAGAGACCTAAGAAAAGGTGATAAGTTTATTTTATCTTGGGATGGCGAGAAAAAGCCACATGCAATGATTTATGTAAATAACAAAAAAATAATTGCTCTTTTTGGTTATAAAAACAACTTAGGACAAAAAATATACTACACAGCAGAAGGTTATACTTTAAATGATTCGTTCACTTTTGCACCAGTTAAATATAGTCGTATTAGCTCAAGATTTACTCTGCGTCGCTTACATCCAACACTTAAAGTTTATAGGCCTCACAGAGGAACTGATTTTGTGGCTCCTTCAGGCACCCCCATCTATGCGCCCGCAAAAGGAGTAATTAAATATACAAAAACGTTAAATGGCTATGGTAATGTGATCTACTTAAAACACGGGTCTGAACTTTTAACTGTCTATGCTCATCTATCTAATTTTGCTAAGGGCCTTAAGCCTGGAAAAAGAATTTCAAAAGGGGCGCTAATTGGATATGTTGGAAGTACTGGCGCATCAACTGGGCCTCATCTCCACTATGAAATACGAATCAATGGCGTTCATCAAGATGCTGAAAAAGTCAAGCTTCCCAGCAAGCTATTAGTGCCTAAAAGCGAGATGGCTGAGTTTCAATCTCAAGCAAAAGATACTCTTATAAGTCTTGGCATAAAACCTCGCTTTTAAAGTTAGCTTTTTAACAAGGCCCCATTAGCACAACATTCGATTAAAATTATAACTTTATATGGTTTTAGGAGGGCTATGTCGTCTCTAATGAAGGCCAAGCTAAGCTTGCCACTCCTTCATCGTGGAAAAGTTAGAGATATTTTTGATATCGATGAAAAACATATGCTTATAGTTACAACTGATAGGCTCTCGGCTTTTGATGTTGTTTTTGATGAGCCTATTCCAGAAAAAGGAAAAATTCTTACCTCCATTGCTAATTACTGGTTTAAAAAAACCAATCATATTATTCAAAACCACCTTACAGAAATCAACGTTAATGAGGTTTTATCTTATAAAGAGTCTGAGCTACTTAAAGATCGAGCAATTGTAGTTAAAAAACTAAAGCCCATTCCAATTGAAGCAGTTGTTCGAGGCTACCTAATAGGCTCTGGTTGGAAAGAATATGCAAATACAGGGGCAGTTTGTGGGATAAGACTGCCAAAGCAAATGAGGCTTGCTGAAAAACTTGACCAGGCTATTTTTACCCCTTCTTCTAAGGCAGACGTTGGAAAACATGATGAAAATATCTCATTTATTGAAACAAAAAATATAGTTGGAGAGGAGCTTGCAACTCAAATAAAAAATACTAGTATTAGGCTCTATGATTTTGCCTCAAAACATTCTATTAAGCGTGGCATTATAATTGCTGACACAAAGTTTGAATTTGGCCTAGACACTGAGGGCCAATTAACCTTAATGGATGAAGTGTTAACTCCTGACTCCTCAAGATTTTGGCCTTTACAGGACCACAAGCCTGGATTAAGCCCAAAAAGCTTTGACAAGCAAATTATTCGAGACTATCTAGAAACCTTAGGCTGGAATAAGGAGCCTCCAGCTCCCATTATTCCTGAATCAATTATGGCTCAAACTGCACAAAAGTATAAAGCCATTCAGTCTAAATTATGCAATTAAATGGCAATATTAAAATGATGGAAACCTCTCTAAATGAGGGTAATGCTTGTTATTATTTGCCAATTGGTGATGCCGCGGTAGACATGAATGCTTTAGTGGGTGAGAGCATTGAGCTTACTTTCAATCAGATTATTAACTGCGTAAATTGTGGCAAAAAAACTAATAAAAGTTACTCACAGGGATACTGTTATCTTTGTGGTGTAAACGAAGGCACAGCTCTTGCAAGATGTGACATGTGCATAATGAAACCTGAAACTTGTCATTATCATCTAGGAACCTGCAGAGAACCAGAGTGGGGGGTGGAAAACTGCTTTCAGCCAACTATAGTTTACCTAGCAAACTCATCTGGAATTAAGGTTGGAATCACTCGTAAAACTAATACTCCTAATAGGTGGATTGATCAAGGTGCGATTTCTGCCTTACCAATTCTTGAGGTTGGTTCTCGCATAAAATCTGGCCAAATTGAGGTCGCTCTAAAATCATTTATTGCAGATAAAACTAATTGGCGTAATATGTTAAAAAATGAAGTTGTAGTTTCAGACCTTAACTCTATGAAATCCTCTTTGTTGCAAAAAGTTACTAACGAAATTAATATGACTGAGGCAATAACTCTGGAAGACGATGTCGTTACTATTAATTACCCTGTGATAAAATACCCAACCAAAGTTGTATCCTTAAACTTTGATAAAACGCCTGTTATCTCTGGGGTTTTAGAAGGAATTAAGGGGCAATATTTATTACTTGATGTTGGTGTTCTTAACATAAGAAAGTTTAGCTCTTACAACCTAACACTTTCAACTTGAGGGTCTAAACTTTATAAAAAAATGGCTATTTCGCGCGAACAATTTAATAGTGAAAAGAATAAGCGTCTAACTCTGCTCGGTATGTCGGGTGTAGGAAAAACACATCTTGCAAAACTTCTTAATAAAGATGGGGGCTGGTTCCACTTTTCTGGCGATTATAGGATAGGAACCGCCCACCTAAAAGATGCCATTATAAACAATGTATCGCTTAAAATGAAAAAAGACCCTTGGCTTAAGCCCCTTTTAGAGAACAACTCTATAAGCATAAATAGTCAAGTTACTTTCGACAATCTAGAACCAATTGCTGCGTTTCTTGGTAAGGTAGGAAATCCAGAAGAAGGTGGTCTTCCTATTGACGAGTTTGTTCATCGACAAAGCCTTTTTTTGGCCGCAGAAAAGAATACTATGCAAGAGGTGCCTGATTTTATTCTTCGGTCTCAAGCTGAAGGTTATGCTCATTTTATAAATGATGCTGGAGGAAGCTTATGTGAGTTAGGAGACAAAAAGCTCTATGCGATGCTTGCAGATAAAACGCTTATTGTTTATATAAAATCAAGCAAAAAGCATGAACAAGCTCTTATTGATAGAGCCAAAAGCCAGCCTAAGCCAGTCTACTACCATCCAGTTTTCTTTGAAACTGCAATAAAGAACTATCTGAAAGACAATAACCTAAGCTATGCTGCTGAAGTTAATCCAGATGCTTTTGTCGGCTGGGTTTTTCCAAGGCTAATAGAAGATAGGCTTGCCAAGTACCAAACAATTGCTGACGAGTATGGCTGTACTATTAAGAGTGATGAGCTTCATGCGTGCAGTTCCGCTAAAGAAGTTATCTCCCTAATTGCAAAAGCCTTGAAATAATATGCCATTAATTGCTCACTCAAACCTGCCCTCATTCGATCGACTTAAACAACAAGGTGAAACAATTCTCTCAAATGATAAAGCTAAGCATCAGGATATTCGGGGGCTACATATTGGGCTGCTAAACATGATGCCAGACGCTGCACTCGAAGCAACTGAGAGACAATTTTTTAGGTTGGTTGGACACTCTAATCAAATATCTCAATTTTATATGCATCCTTTCTCCCTGCCCAGCATTGATAGAGGTGCAGTCGCAAAAGAGCATCTACAAAAGCACTATAAGACCTTTGAGGAAATTAAATCTCATGGCTTAGATGCCCTTATCATAAGTGGTGCCAACGTGACTCAGCCTGATCTCAAGCTTGCCCCATTTTATAAGGAGCTAAAAGAAGTTGTAAATTGGTCTTATGAAAACGTTACTTCAACTTTATGCTCTTGCCTCGCAACGCATGCAGTTTTGGAATTTAAATATGGGCAAAAGCGTCTTCCTGTCGGAAAAAAGCACTGGGGAGTGTTTCCTCATAAAGTCGTTAATAGGACTCATCCACTTGTTAAAGGTGTCAACACTCGGTTTGATGTTCCACACTCAAGATTTAATGAAATATCTATAGATCAATTTGCAGAGGCAGGTGTATCAGTTCTTGCTGAAAGCTCTATTGGCGCTCACTTAGCAGTTAGTGAAGACCTCTTTAGGCTTGTGTTTTTTCAAGGCCATCCTGAATATGATTCTATTAGCCTTCTAAAAGAATATAAACGAGAAATTTCTCTTTTCCTAGAAAATAATAAGCTTGGCTACCCGCCAACTCCATCCAACTACCTTTCTGAACAAAATATAGCAATACTTAATGAATTTCAAACAAAGTTGTTATCTAAGAAAGCCACTTTAAAGGATTTTCCTGAAAGCTTGATTTTAAAGACACTTGATAATACATGGCATGATAGCGCTAATGCAGTAATCAATAATTGGGTTGGTTGTGTATACCAAACAACTAATGAAAATATTACCAAGCCTTTTATGAGTGGCATTGACCCAACTGACCCTCTAAATATTAAGCAGTGACGAAACTGTCTGATGACCTATTAGATTGGTTTAAAAAACATGGTAGAAAAAACCTTCCCTGGCAATCAAGTCCAGTCAATGTTTATCATATTTGGGTTTCTGAAGTTATGCTTCAGCAAACTCAAGTAGCTACAGTTATTGAGTACTTTAAAAGATTTATATTTAATTTCCCAAATATAGCTGCTCTTGCTCAAGCACATGAGGATGATGTTTTGGCATTATGGGCTGGGTTAGGATATTACAGCCGTGCAAGGAATCTACATAAAAGTGCAAATATTATTGTTTCTAAATATGGTGGTGATTTCCCACAAAACTACCCTGAGGTTCTTGCTTTGCCTGGAGTTGGTGATTCAACTGCTGGAGCAATCTTGTCTCTGGCATACAACCAGCCGCTTCCAATTCTTGATGGAAATGTTAAGCGGGTTTTGTCAAGATATCATAGGGTCAATGGGCATTATAGCTCGAGTGATGTTTTAAAAAAATTATGGGCACTTGCAAGTCACCATACGCCTCAAAAGAATACAGCCAAATATACCCAAGCTATTATGGATCTTGGAGCAACTGTTTGCACTCAGAGATCTCCAAGCTGTATCAGCTGTCCAATATGTAAACACTGTGAGGCCTATATAACTGAAACTCAGTTGAACTATCCACACAAAAAATTAAAGAAGGTAAGGCCTGAAAAAACTATAGTATTCTTAATCTATCAGAATGAAAAAAATGAGGTTTACCTAGAGAAAAGGCCTAATAAAGGCATTTGGGGTGGCTTATGGAGCTTTGAAGAGTGCAATGAAAACGACCATGACATTAATGAAGCAATTAAAAATCATAATAAAGACGCAAAGATACTGGCATCATTAACAAGATTTAAACACAGCTTCAGCCATTATCATTTATGGATTAACCCTATTGTTGTGTTTTCTCCTGGAGGTTTAGATGGTTATTACCAAACAAAAAATCTTAGTTTAGGTGTGCCTGCGCCAGTTAAAAAAATAATGATATTGCTTGATTCAATAAACTAAAAACTTTGGCAATGAGTAAAATAAAACAATGCAATTAATTCGTGGCCTTCATAATCTTGATAATCAACCTGAGTGTGTCGTAACTATTGGAAACTTTGATGGTATCCATATAGGCCATCAAGAAATTATCTCAAAGCTTGTCTCTACCGCTCAAAAAAAAGGCATTCCCTCAATGGTTATTTCTTTTTCCGTAACGCCTGAATCTTTTTTTGGTCGTCCCAAGGCACGCCTAAGTAGCTTCAGAGACAAACATCTATTTTTGAAGTCAATGGGCATCAATAAACACCTACTTATAAAATTTAATAAGTCTTTTTCAGAAATAAGTGCCTCATCCTTTATTGAAGACATACTTGTAAAAAAAATTAATGTTAAGCACTGCTATATTGGAGATGACTTTCGTTTTGGAAAAGACCGAGCTGGTGACTTTAGCTTGCTTGAGAAATATGCGGTGGATTATAAATTTGTTATTGAAAAAGTTGATGGCATATACATAGATGACCAACGAGTAAGTAGCTCAGCAATCAGGGGGTTTTTGTCAACAGGCTCTTTTGAAATGTCTAAAAAGCTTCTTGGAAGGGCTTTTTCAATTAGTGGTCGAGTTGAACATGGTGATAAACAAGGTAGGACAATTGGCTTTCCTACAGCAAATATACCCATCAGAAGACAGCTTAGCCCTGTTCTGGGGGTATTCTGTGTAGTCGTTCGTAAAGATAATAAAAACTTCAATGGTGTCTGTAATGTTGGAAATAGACCAACAAGGGGAGGAACCAAGGTTCTTCTAGAGGTATACATTTTGGATTTTAACCAAGAAATCTATGGCGAATATGTAGAGGTTATTTTTAAGAAAAAAATTAGAGATGAGATAAAGTTTAGCTCATTTGAGGAACTAAAAAGCCAAATTAAAAAAGACACTCAAAGTGCGCTTCAATACTTTAGTTCTTCCAGTTAAAGAATATAAGACTCCTAGTCTAACAGCTTCCAGGATAGCTCTGAACCAGCAAAAAATGGAACAACCTTTGCTCCAGAAAAGTCATAGCTTTTAGGCACAGTCCAAGACAACTTTTCTAAAGTAATTTTTTCTGTATTGCGTGGTAAACCATAAAAGTCTGCGCCAAAGAATGATGAGAAGCCTTCTAGCATTTGCATTTGCTTGTGCTTATCAAAAACCTCAGCATAGAGCTCAATAGCTGCGTTGGCACTGAAAATACCAGCACATCCACATGCCGACTCTTTCTCGTTTTTATAGTGGGGAGCGGAGTCTGTTCCTAAAAAAAACTTATTGCTTCCTGATATTGCAGCTGCAACCAAAGCATCCTGATGCGGGTACTCTCTTTTTAAGATTGGCAGGCAATAAAAATGAGGCCTAATTCCTCCAGAGAGCATATGGTTTCTATTAGCCAAAAGGTGGTGTGGCGTTATAGTTGCCGCTATGTTTTTATCACTTCCCTTGACATAATCTACAGCATCTTTTGTTGTAATGTGCTCAAGCACAATCTTTAGTTCAGGAAAGTCTCTGACAACTTTGCTAAGTACTTTATCTATAAAAACAGCCTCTCTATCAAAGATATCAACAGAAGGATCAGTCACCTCTCCATGAATCAAAAGTGGAATTTTTTCTTTCTGCATAATTTCAAGTACTGAATAAATTTTTCTTATATTGGTTACACCATTACTCGAGTTTGTTGTTGCTCCAGCTGGGTAGAGCTTTGCAGCATATACTTCAGGCGTCTTGCTTGCTTCAAGCATTTCATTTTTGCTTGTTTCATCAGTCAAATAAAGAACCATTAGGGGCTTAAAAATTGTTTCTTTTGGTAAAGATTCAATAATACGATCATGGTAGTCTTTGGCCTGAGCTGCACTTGTTATTGGCGGAGAAAGGTTAGGCATAATAATTGCCCTTCCCATCTGCTTAGCGCTCATACCAACAACAGACTTCATGGCTTCACCATCCCTTAAATGAAGGTGCCAATCATCAGGCTTGGTTAAGGTTATTCTGTTCACTGATTATTAGCGTTTAGCAATTAACCATGACATTGCTTATATTTTTTTCCTGAGCCACATGGGCATGGATCATTTCTTCCTATCTTTTTTAATCTAGCTGATTTTTGGGCTCTAACTGGCCTCTGTGAAACAAGATTTTTTTTCTGAATATTGGTCTGTTGAACTGACTTGTTTTGTTCTTGTTGTTGATTATCATTTTGCTCTATATTGAGTGTACTAAGGGCTTTAACCATCTCAACATTAATAGTTTCTAAAAGGGTGGTAAACATTGAAAATGATTCTCTCTTAAATTCTTGGACTGGATTTTTCTGACCATAGCCTCTTAGATTAACACTTTGCCTGAGGTGGTCCATGACTGAAAGATGTTCTTTCCAGTGAACGTCCAAGGCTCTTAGCATAACAGCTTTTTCAAAGGTCCTCATGGTGTCAGAACCAATAGCTTGCTCCTTAGTTGAATGGGCTAAGGCAAAACCATCAAGAATTGTCTTTAATATTTCATCAACATCAAGCCCATTATCAACAAACTCTTGAATTGGAATATTAGAATTAAAATCTGAAATCAAGGCTTGGTGTAACCCCTCTACATCCCAATCCTCTTCGAGAACCGAAGGAGAAATAAATTCAGAAAAAAGATCGCTAATTACTGACTCTCTAATAATCTCATAGCGCTCCCTTACATCTTCTGTTCCCATTAATTCATCTCTGAGCTGATATATTACCTTTCTTTGATCATTGGCCACATCATCATACTCAAGAAGGTGTTTGCGCGCATCATAATGCATACCCTCTACTTTTTTCTGTGCGTTAGCTATTGTCTTATTTAGCCAGCTATGCTCTAAAGCCTCGCCCTCTTTCATGCCAAGCTTTTTCATCATACTAGCTGTTTTTTCTGAGGCAAAAATCTTCATTAAACTGTCCTCTAAGGACAGGTAAAACCTTGTTGATCCAACATCTCCCTGTCTACCTGAGCGGCCTCGTAATTGATTGTCTACTCTTCGTGACTCATTTCGCTCTGTTCCAATAATATGAAGACCACCTGACTTAATTACACCTTCATGCTTATCTTTCCATAGGCTTTTTTCAGCTTCAGATGCTTCTTCAGGCAATCGACCCCCCAAGACTATGTCTGTCCCCCTGCCAGCCATATTAGTAGATATCGTTACAGCCCCTGGCGCACCTGCATTTGCAATAATTTCAGCCTCTCTCTCGTGTTGTTTTGCATTGAGCACTTCGTGTTTAATATTATTTTTCTTGAGAAGAGACGACACCCCTTCAGAGCTTTCTATACTGCTAGTACCAACCAAAACTGGCTGCTCTAGCTTTTGACACTCCCTAATATCACTTACTACCGCCTCAAGTTTTTCATTCATTGTTCCATATATCAAGTCTGAATTGTCGGTACGCGTAGACTTTGTATTAGGAGGCACTACTACAACTTCTAGCCCATAAATATCTTGTAACTCTGAAGCCTCAGTCTCAGCCGTTCCAGTCATTCCAGCAAGTTTTGTATAAAGCCTAAAATAGTTTTGATAAGTTATGGAAGCAAGAGTTTGGTTTTCTTTTTTAATACTCACCCCTTCCTTTGCCTCTATTGCCTGATGCAACCCCTCTGACCACCTTCTTCCTTCCATAGTTCTGCCAGTAAACTCATCAACAATGACAACTTCATCATCTTTAACTAAATAATCGACATTTTTTTGAAACAGAAGATGTGCTCTTAGCCCAGATAATAAGTGGCCCATTAAAATGATATTTCCAGGATCATAAAGACTAGAGCCCTCTGCTAAGTGGCCTGACTTTATCAACATTTCTTCAGCCTTTATGTGGCCATCATCTGAAAGAAAGACTTGCTTATGCTTTTCATCAATAGTGTAGTCCCCTGGAATTTCCACAACCGTGTCTTTACCCTCACCAGATTCCGTTTGCAGTGTAAAGCTTGGAATCATCTTATCTATAGAGTTATAAACCTCTGCATGGTCTCCTGTTGGTCCAGAAATTACAAGTGGCGTTCTAGCCTCATCAATTAAAATTGAATCGACTTCGTCAATAATTGCATAACTTAGATCTTTTTGGCTTTTTTGTTCGTTAGAAAAAGCCATATTGTCCCTTAAATAGTCAAATCCAAGCTCATTATTAGTAGCGTAAGTTATGTCACAAGAATATGCTTGTTGTTTTTCTTCACCAGACATTCCTGAAATTGCTACACCAACCTCAAGCCCAAGAAAAGCGAACACTTTTCCCATCCACTCAGCATCTCGCTTTGCTAGATAGTCATTAACTGTGACGATGTGTACTCCTTTCCCAGTAAGTGCGTTAAGGTATGCGGGAAGTGTTGCAACTAAAGTTTTTCCTTCACCTGTACCCATTTCAGCAATACTGCCCTCATTCAAGACCATACCACCAATGAGTTGAACATCGTAGTGCCTGAGACCAAGGACTCTTTGACTAGCCTCTCGAACAACGGCAAAGGCTTCTGGCAAAACATCTATCAATGGCTCTTTATTAGCTACTCTTTCTTTTAGTTCGGTTGTTTTTAACGAAAGCTCAGAATCCTCAAGGCCTTGCAACTGAGACTCAAGGGAGTTAATTTTTTCAACAAGCCCCTTATACTTTTTGATTAGCCTCTCATTGTGAGAGCCAACCATTTTTGACAAAACATTATTTATAATACTCATGTGGCAAAAAATATAGTAATAAGAAACTGGGGTATTTTCTCATATATGGGGGTCAATGTTTGAAAAAGCAAGCAGCATCGTCGAGCTTTAAAGGTTTAAAGCCTCATAAAGACCTAGGCGCATTGCTTGAAAAGGCAAAATTACATAATCATTTGAATCTCCTGCTTCAGGAAAAGTTGCCGGCTCAATTTAAAGGGATAGCCCTGTGCCTAGTTGAAGATAAAAAAGTCACTTTAATTGCGGGAAACTCGTCTTTAGCCTTTCGTGCTGAAAAGCAAAAAAAAATGTTATTAGCCATTGTTCAGCAACTAGAAAGCCTTTCTCAAACTAAATTCATTTCGATCAAAGTTGATAAAAAAAAATACTAGGCTATGTGTGTAGTTTTTACTTTTAAATATCTGTCATATACTTTATAATAGTGCGGCTTTTCAACTAAAATCATTCGGAATTTTAATGTCAGAACAAACAATAGACCTAAATAAAAGACGCTTTTTAACAAAAGCAACAGGTGTTGTTGGTGCCGTTGGATTTGGTTTCGCTGCATGGCCTTTTTTATCAACTTGGAAGCCATCATCAAAAGCCAAAGCGGCTGGTGCTCCGGTTGATGTTGATATATCAAAGCTTGAGTCAGGGCAGCTTGTTCGTGTTTTATGGCGCAAAAAACCGATTTGGATATTTAAAAGAGATGAAAAAGCCCTTAAAGAACTGAATTCTGTCGAGGTAGTTGATAATTTAGCTGATCCTAATGGAACTGGTAATTCAAAAAATCAACAACCCTCTTATGTAACAAAAAAATTTAGGTCTATTGAAAATAAAGAAAGTGTTGCTGTAATTGTTGGCGTTTGCACTCATCTTGGCTGCTCGCCCACTTATCGTCCTGAGCCAGGTGCTGCAGACCTTGGTGGAAGCAGCTGGAAAGGTGGCTTTTATTGTCCTTGTCATGGTTCAAAATTTGACCTTGCCGGGAGAGTATATGCTGGAGTACCAGCGCCAACGAATCTTGTAATACCGCCATATAAATATATGACTGATACGCTTATTCGTATTGGTATTGACCCAGAAATAGTATAAAAAAATGAATAATAAACAAAGCTGGATAGACCAAAGATTTCCGTTGACTAAAGTTTTTAACGAACATTTAGCTGAATACTACACACCAAGAAACTTCAATATTTGGTATTTTTTTGGTGGACTTGCAATTTTAATGCTTGGCATGCAATTGCTTACTGGAATCTTCCTTACAATGCACTATAAGCCTGATGCTGAATACGCCTTTGCATCAGTTGAGTACATTATGCGTGATGTAGAATGGGGTTGGTTTATTCGTTATTTACACTCAACAGGGGCTTCCGCCTTTTTTATTATTATCTATCTACATATGATGCGAGCTCTTTTGTATGGTTCTTATAAAGGCCCAAGGGAATTAATATGGATTCTTGGGATGGTGCTATACATCCTATTATTAGCAGAGGCCTTCTTTGGCTATGTTTTACCATGGGGACAAATGTCGTTTTGGGGAGCTCAAGTAATTATCTCGCTTTTTGGCTCGGTTCCAGTTGTTGGTCCAGATTTATTAGTGTGGATCTTAGGTGACTATGCTGTTGGTGATGCAACCTTGAATCGCTTCTTCTCCTTGCATGTTGTTGTTCTTCCGCTTATTCTTGTTGTTTTAGTTTTTCTTCATATCGTAGCGCTTCATACAGTTGGCTCGAATAATCCTGATGGTATTGAGATAAAGAAGAACAAAGATAAGGATGGTATTCCTAAAGATGGTATTCCATTCCACCCCTATTTCACCGTGAAAGACGCTATGGGTGCTGTTGCATTTTTATGGATTTTTTGTGCTGTAGTCTTTTATGCCCCAGCTCTAAATGGCTACTTTCTTGAGGCTCCAAATTTTATTGAGGCTAACCCACTTAAGACTCCAGAACATATTGCACCTCTATGGTACCTAACCCCTTATTACTCTGTTTTAAGAGCAATACCTCCATTGTTTGGCTCTCAATTTCCAGGCGTATTAGCCATGTTTGCGGCCTTATTAGTATTTTTCTTCCTGCCGTGGTTAGATAGAAGTCCAGTTAAATCTATTCGCTATCGAAGCCCAATCTATAAATGGATTCTTGGAATTTTTGTAGTCAGTTTTATAATGTTAGGTTGGCTTGGAGTTCAACCAGTTACCCCTTTGTATGTATTACTAGCTCGAATTTTTACAGGCCTATATTTTGCATTTTTCCTCTTAATGCCTTGGTATAGCACTCTTGGAAAAACAAAAGAAGTTCCTGATAGGGTAACTGCCTAGTTATGGGAAAAAACTTTAAATTATTATTTGTTTTTTTTACTCTGCTGCTCTCTGCAAATATTTATGCTGCTAGCAAGGTTCAGTTAGATCATGCAAATACTGATATTTTTGATGAAGCCTCTTTACAAAATGGCGCAAAACTTTTTATGAACTATTGTTCAGGCTGTCATGCCATAAGTTTTATGCGCTATAACCGCATTGCTAAAGACCTTAATCTTACTGAAGAACAAGTTGCTACAAACCTAATGTTTGCTGGCAAAAAAGTAGGTGAGTCGGTCACAACGGCAATGCCAGAGGATGGAGCTTCAAAATGGTTTGGTGGAGTTCCTCCCGACCTCTCTTTGGTTGCAAGGTCAAAAGGAACTGATTGGATTTATACCTACCTTCGCAGCTTTTATACTGATGAGTCTAGGATATTTGGGGTAAACAATACGGTCCTTGTTAATGCCTCAATGCCTCATGTACTATGGCCACTTCAAGAGGGACAGTCTGAGGCTGGTTTCGATAATGATGTTAGAGATATCACTAACTTTCTAGATTATGTTGGTGAGCCTGCGAAACTAATTAGACTAACCCTTGGAAAATGGGTTTTACTTTTTTTAGGAATTCTCTTTATACTAACCTATATGCTTAAAAAAGAATATTGGAAAGATGTTAAGTATGGAGTTTGGCGCTCACGGGACTAGTCTCTGACAAATATCTTTTTTAATTGGCTCTTATTAATAGAATAGCCTTATTTTTTTTTAATTTTTTTTTGGTAAATACTTATGCTAACTAAACCTAATCCAGCTTCAACTACACTTTACTCTGCATCTCAAGAGCTAGAGTCTCATGCAGTGCGCTTTATAATGGCTCACAAATCTATTGAAAGGGAAGTCTTAGAAGTAAAACTAGACGAAATGCCAGAAGAAGTTTTAGAGCTTAATCCCTGTGAAACTCTTCCAACTCTTTTTGATAGGGGCATGGTCCTGTATGATCTTTCTGTAATTATGGAGTACTTAGATGAGCGCTTTCCTTTTCCTCCTTTACTCCCTGTGGATCCAATTGAAAAAGCTGCAAAAAGACTCTTGATCTATCGCTTTACAAGAGCTGAAGGCTGTTGGTATGAGCTAGTCGATACAATTCTTAACGGCAGCAAAAAGGAGTCTGATGCTGCCAGAAAAGCTCTTCACGGAAACCTTATAGAACTCTTACCATTCTTTTCTCATAAGCCTTATTTCAATAGCGAATCGATGACTTTAGTTGATGTCTGTATTGCCCCAATTCTTTGGCGTTTAGACCTTTTAGGAATTTCGTTGGATCAAAAGGCAAAACCAATTACTGCTTATGCAAACAGACTTTTTGAAAAAGAAGGTTTTCATGAAAGTCTTACTTTTGCAGAAAAGGATTTTAACTAAGGATTAGCTTATGCCTGGAGTCATTCCTTATCTAATCCGCGCCTATTGTAGTTGGATTGAAGACTCTAACCTCACACCTTATTTGTTAGTAGATTGTTCGGTAGATGGTGTTTTTGTTCCTAAAGGCTTTATTAAGAAAGGCAAGATTGTACTCAATATAGGCACATCTGCAGCTTCTGACAAACAAATAACAAATGAACAAATTACTTTTAGAGCAAGGTTTAATGGTAAGTCTGAAAAAATTATAGTGCCTTGTCACGCAGTGCTGTCAATCTATGCACAAGAAAATGGGGAGGGCATGGTTTTTGCAAATAAGACTGAAGATGACGCCAAAAAACCAGGCTTAAAAATCCTAGAATAAACCCTCAATATCAGAATAAAAACGCCCCATCCTCTTTTTAGAAAATGAAATAACAGGAACATTTGTATATTTAATAAGGCCTTTTTTATTAGAAAGACTATTGGGTATTATTTCATTTAATATTACGCAAGAAACCTCAAGATTATTTTTCTTAGCGGCATCGATTGACATAAGTGCTTGGCTAATGGCCCCTAACTCATCACGTATTACAATTACAATTGGCACCTTAAGTTGTATGGCTAAATCTGAATTTAAAGCGCCATCTGCTATTGGTGAATATAGTCCTCCTGCTCCTTCGATTACAACAAAACTACCTTTAACACCAGTGTGGCATGCATCTGATAACTGGTCTAGACTAATTGGCGTCCCCACATCTAAGCTCGCATCTTCTGGGCTCGCCTCGAGCTCAAAGCAAAAAGGGCATACTTTATTGAGTGGCTCCTGTTTAAAACAAGCATTATTAAGTGCTTCAGCATCTCTGGGTAAATAATTGCCATTAACTATTTGACAGTTTGTTTCAACAGGCTTTCGAGCCTTAACAGAGCGAGTCTTACTTAGGAACTTAATAATCTCAATGCCAACAATTGTTTTTCCAACATTTGTATTACTGCCAGTAATAAACACTCCATTCATAACAATATTTTAGCCGAAGTTAATGGATGCAAAGTCATCATAAAAGTATAATGGCGACAATGCAAAAAAATCTTCATACAAGTTTTTGTGGGATGTCGCTAAACTCGCCTATAGTTTTGCTTTCTGGTTGTGTTGGTTTTGGTGAAGAATACACAAGAATTAAAGGCTTTTCTAACTCAGATATTGGGGCTGTTTGCCTTAAAGGAACAACCCTTGATGCCCGCTTAGGAAACAAACTCCATAGAATAGCTGAAACCCCCAATGGAATGCTTAATGCTATCGGCCTTCAAAACCCTGGAACACAAGCGGTAATTGAGGAGATTATGCCTGGTCTAGATAAAACTGAAGCAAAGTTTATTATTAATATATCTGGCTCAAGCGTAGAGGAGTACGGGGAAATTGCCAGGCATTTTGATGATACTGATATCGACGCAATTGAAATTAATATTTCTTGCCCAAATGTAAAGGAGGGTGGCGTAGCATTTGGAAATGATCCAGAAATGTCTTTTAGAGTAGTTGAAATTTGCCGAAAAAACACCTCCAAGCCAATCATAACCAAACTCTCACCAAACCAAACTGATATTGCTCATAATGCTCTTCGCTGCATAGATGCTGGGAGTGATGGTCTTGCCGTTATAAATACCGTTATGGGTATGGCAATCGATATTAAAAGTAAAAAACCAATTATCGGAAACAATCGAGGAGGCTTGTCTGGGCCAGCAATAAAACCAATTGCTCTTCTGAAGGTTCATCAGGTTTATGAGGCAAGCAAGAAACACAATATTCCAATAATTGGCCAAGGTGGAATTATTAACTCAAAAGATGCAATCGAATTTATTATTGCCGGTGCTAATACGGTTGGTGTTGGAACTGCTTTGTTTTATGATCCCCTAGTTTGCAAAGAAATTAATAATGGTATCAGCCAATATCTAGATGATCATGGGTTGGAAAATGTAAGCTCTTTAGTTGGCTCTCTTAAACTTAATTAACTATTCTCAATAACTTAAATAATGCACGAATATAACGCCAAGAAAATAGAGAAAGATGCTCAAAATTATTGGGAGAAAAATGCTTCTTTCGTTGTTGTTGAAGATGCAACCAAAGAAAAGTACTACTGCCTTTCTATGCTGCCATATCCATCTGGCAAACTTCATATGGGACACGTAAGAAATTATAGTATTGGTGATGTCATTTCTAGATATCAGAAAATGCTTGGGAAAAATGTAATGCAACCAATTGGTTGGGATGCTTTTGGTCTACCAGCTGAAAATGCAGCAATGCAAAACAAGGTTCCTCCTGCTCAATGGACTTATAAGAATATCGAGCATATGAAAACCCAGCTGGTTCAACTGGGTTTTGGATATGACTGGTCAAGGGAACTAGCAACATGTCATCCAAAATACTATCGCTGGGAGCAATGGTTTTTTATTAAGCTATTTGAAAAGGGCTTGGTTTATAAGAAAAAAGCAGTTGTTAACTGGGATCCTGTTGATCAAACTGTTCTTGCGAATGAACAAGTTATTGATGGTTGTGGCTGGCGCTCAGGTGTCCCCGTCGAGAAAAAAGAGATTTCACAATGGTATATGAAGATAACCGATTATGCTGATGAGCTACTTACTGATATTGAAAAACTAGAAGGCTGGCCAGAAGCAGTTAAGATGATGCAAACAAACTGGATTGGTAAATCTGTTGGAGTAGATATTGACTTCAAACTTTTAAACAATGAGGCTTTAACTGTTTACACTACCCGACCAGATACTCTACTTGGGGTAACTTATCTTGCCATTGCCTCAGAACACCCACTTGCGATTCAAGCTAGCAAAAAAAATGACAAGATTAAGGCTTTCTTAGATGAATGTAAAAAGATGGAAACATCTGAGGCGGCGATGGAAACTATGGAAAAAAAGGGTGTTAATTCTGGTTTGGTTTGTACCCATCCAATAACTGGTGATGATGTTCCTATTTGGATTGCAAATTTTGTACTTATGGGTTATGGAACTGGAGCAGTAATGAGCGTACCAGCTCATGATCAAAGGGACTATGAGTTTGCAAAAAAATATGAAATTCCAGTTTATGAGGTTATAAAACCAGTAACTGGTGAGGCCGACATAACAAAAAATGCATTCGTTGAAAAAGGTCTTCTTATAAACTCTGGAGAGTTTAATGGCATGGACTTTAGTAAGGCTTTTAGTGCTATAAGCACCAAACTTGCTGAAAAAGGTCTTGGTAAACTAAAAACTAACTACCGCTTACGTGACTGGGGAGTTTCAAGACAGAGATACTGGGGCTGTCCAATACCAATAATCAACTGTCCATCATGTGGCTCTGTAGCATCAAGCACTGCCGATTTACCAATAAAACTTCCTGAAAATATTACAATTGATGGTGTTGGCTCTCCCCTAGAGAAGGTCCCTGAATTCTGTAAAACGACATGCCCCAAATGTGGCCTGCCTGCTAAGAGAGAAACTGATACCTTAGATACTTTTTTTGAATCTTCGTGGTACTACGCAAGATATGCTTGTGTTGATCAAGACCAAAGCATCTTAGATGAGAGGGCAAATTATTGGCTGCCTGTTGATCAATATATAGGAGGAATTGAACATGCCATTCTGCACCTTTTATACTCAAGATTCTTTACTAAACTCCTAAGAGACGCTGGAATAGTTTCAAGCAGTGAGCCTTTTACAAACCTTCTTACTCAGGGAATGGTCTTAAAGGATGGTGCAAAAATGAGTAAATCAAAAGGTAATACGGTCGATCCACAAGATATGATTGAAAAGTATGGGGCTGATACAGCTCGTTTGTTTATATTATTTGCTGCCCCACCAACCCAAGATCTAGAATGGTCAGACTCTGGAATTGAAGGTGCCCATAGATTTATAAGTAAATTTTATCGTCTTGTCATCAGCTTTATTGAAAAAAAGGATGCTGCAATAAGTTATAAGCTTGAAGCCTCTTCTTTAAACGAAGAACAAAAAGATATGAGACAAAAAACACATCAAGCACTTAAGAAAGTTGGCGATGACTTTGGTAGAAGACACTCTTTTAATACAGCAATCGCCACTATGATGGAACTCAACAATACTCTTTCCAAATTTAATGATAAGTCAAACCAGGGTATTGCTATTATGCAAGAAACTATTGAGATTATGGTGAAATCACTTAGTCCTGTTATCCCTCACCTATGTCACCATTTATGGTTTTTACTTGGAGGGACAGATGCTATTGTTAATGAGCTTTGGCCAACAGTTGATGAGTCGGCACTTATCCAAGATAGCGTCCAAATTATTGTTCAGGTAAATGGAAAGCTTAGGGCAAAAATAATGTCTCCACTAAATTCATCACAAGAACATGTTGAGAGTTTAGTTTTTTCTGATGAATCGATAACGAGATTTACCAATGGAAAAGAAATAGTGCGAGTTATTATGGTTCCTAACAAATTAGTTAATGTAGTTATAAAATAACTACTTAAATGAAGTCGCTGGTGGTTTAAATCCTAGAAATCTAAATTATCGACCTTTAGCGCATTATTTTCAATAAAGTTTCTCCTTGGCTCAACCTCGTCACCCATTAGTGTTGAGAAAACATCATTAGAAGCAATCGCATCCTCAATCTTAACACGAAGCATGGTTCGTGTTTCTGGATTCATGGTTGTATCCCATAATTGGTCTGGATTCATTTCACCAAGGCCCTTATAACGCTGGAAACCCTGCCCTTTTTTAGCCTCAACAAGCAGAAAGTCTAATACAGAAGAAAAACTATTAGCTTTTTGGTCTTTAGCACCCTTTTGCACATATGAGTCATCACTAAACATTCCCTCTACTTCATCAGAGTAGGTCTCAATCTTTTTATAGTCTGCTGAATTAAAAAAGCCTTCATCTAAACAAACACTAACAACCTCAACCCCATATGTTTTCATAACGTAGTAGACCGCGCCATTTTTAAACTCAACACTATGTGTTTCTGACATAGAGCTTATTCCATTCATTTTTTCTTGAAGATTCAAGCACCATTCAACCATTTTTTTTGCATCCTTAATTTCTACCTTTGGAAGGCCAAGAGTCGCCTGAATCAATATTTCGTTATATTTTTTTCCAAGTTTCTCAATGATATTCATTGTTTTTTGGTGTGAAGAGACTATTTTCTCTAGGGCTGCCCCTTCTATTGCTGGAGCATCTTTGCTTACAAATAAACTTGCATCATGAATTGCCTCTTGTAAAAGATATTCATTAAGCTCAGTATCGTCTTTAAGATAACGCTCTTGTTTTCCTTTCTTAATTTTGTATAGTGGTGGTTGTGCAATGAAAAGATAGCCGTTCTCAACAAGTTCAGGAAAGTGACGATAAAAAAATGTTAATAATAAGGTTCTAATATGGGCACCGTCAACATCGGCATCAGTCATGATAACAATTTTATGATATCTAAGTTTTTCAATGTCATACTCTTCCTTTCCAATTCCACACCCAAGGGCAGTAATAAGAGTCCCCACCTCTTGTGATGAAAGAATTTTCTCAAAACGTGCTTTTTCAACATTTAATATCTTTCCTTTAAGAGGTAAGATCGCTTGTGTCCTCCTGTCTCTTCCTTGTTTTGCTGAGCCTCCAGCAGAGTCACCCTCTACCAAGAAAATTTCTGATTCTGCTGGGTCTTTAGTCTGACAATCACTTAGCTTCCCAGGGAGCCCTGCAATATCAAGAGCGCCTTTTCTACGTGTCATTTCACGAGCCTTTCTCGCAGCATCTCTTGCTCTAGAAGCTTCAAATATTTTACTAATTATAATTTTTGCTTCTGCTGGGTTTTCTAACAAATACTCACCAAGTTTTTCATTAACAGAAGACTCAACTGGGGCCCTTACTTCGGAAGAGACAAGCTTGTCTTTAGTTTGTGATGAAAACTTCGGATCAGGAACCTTAATTGAGAGAATTGCAGTTAAGCCTTCCCTTGTATCCTCACCAGTTATTGCAGCCTTCTCTTTTTTAGCTAGGCCAGACGCATCAATAAAGTTATTTAGTGTTCGAGTTAATGCAGCCCTTAAACCAGCTAGGTGGGCCCCTCCATCTCTTTGTGGAATATTATTTGTAAAACAATAAACGCTTTCTTGATAAGAGTCACTCCACTGTAAAGCCACATCAACAACAATATCGTCTTTTTCTGATGACATCGTAATTATGTCATTATGGATTGGATTTTTAGATTTGTTTAAATGTTCTACAAAAGCTGATATGCCGCCTTCATAAACAAAAACATCTTTTTTGTCTGAGCGCAGATCATTTATTTCTATGTGAACCCCTGAATTTAAAAAAGAAAGCTCGCGTAAACGATTTGAGAGAGTCTCAAATTTATATACTGTTTCAGTAAATATTTCAGGGCTTGGTTTAAAATGAATTGTCGTTCCTGTTTTATCGGTTTTTCCAGTTGCTTTGATCTCTGCTACTGGGACGCCAAGAACATAATCTTGTTCATAAATCTCTCCAGACCTATGAATTTCAAGATGAAGGGATTCAGATAAAGCATTAACAACAGAAACACCAACACCGTGTAAGCCTCCAGAAACCTTATATGAATTATCATCAAACTTTCCACCAGCATGGAGAACTGTCATGATAACTTCGGCAGCAGAAATTTTTTCTTCTGGGTGAAGGTCTACGGGTATTCCCCTTCCGTCGTCGGTGACAGATATAGAATCATTCTCATGGATTACAACTTCTATTTTAGAACAGTGTCCTGCAAGTGCTTCGTCTATAGAGTTATCAACAACCTCAAATACCATGTGGTGTAAACCTGTGCCATCATCTGTGTCACCAATATACATTCCAGGGCGCTTTCTAACAGCGTCTAGCCCTTTTAAAACCTTAATATTGGAAGCTTGGTATTCTTCAGCCATAATGACCCCCTATAAATAAAATTATTATACCATGAATGGGCACTTTTCAGCCTACTGATAGGTTGGTATTTTTGTGTTTTCTTACAGTGCTTTCTTTCAAAAAGATCAGTGTTCCTTTCTTGTTATATGGCCATTATTTATTTCAAAAGTTGTTGCGTTTTTTTCATCAATAGAAATTAAAGTATTACCAATATCTGTTATAAATATTTGAACATCTAGGCCAACAAAAAAGTCGATAAGCAGATTAATTTTTTTTTGATCAAGCTCTGATGAAATGTCATCAATTAAAATAATTGGACTGTTGTTTTGTTCAACCAAAATTAAAACTTGGAGTATCCAGAAAACTATTGAAGCCGTTTTTTGCTCACCTCTTGAAAGAAAAACTTCGTCTTGTTTATTTAAAGAAAAATCTATGCTGGCCTTGTGAGGCCCATGGCTTAAATATTTTGTCTTAATATATAACGCTTTATTGTTAACAAGATGATCATAGACCTTCTCTTTTTCCAGACCATCTAGATCTTTTGTCCATCCTGACTGAAGCCTTAATTCAAATCTACTGTTTAAGTCCAGAAGCCCGCTTAGTTTTTTAAAATGGTTACTGTCGAGAATTTTTACAAGCTTATCAATATATTTTTTTCTTGCTATCGATATTTCAACAGACAGTGGTGCAATCTGTACAAACCAGTCTTCCAGGGCACTACTATTTTTTGAAAGCAAAATGTTTATATTTTTAAGGCCCTTGTTGTAGTCCCTATAAGTTTTTGAAATTTCAGTTTTTTCGTGATAAACACCCCAGTCTAGATAAGATCTCTTCAGCTTCGGGGTTCCACCAACTACAAAACCCCTATCTGGGGATATAATTTGGATTGGAAGGTGTTGAGTGAGCTTGCTATTTGTCGCAATTTTTTGATCATCTATTAATATAGAATTTGTAGTTTTTGATTTTTTAAGCACAACCTTTAAGCTGTCAACAAATGCACTTATTTGAATAAAATCTTCATTAAACGGAATCAACTCCCTTGTGTTTTTGGTTTTGAAAGACCTATTGTGGCTTAAATAATAAATTGACTCTATTAAATTTGTTTTACCCTGTCCATTTTCACCAAGAAATAGATTTATCTTTTTATTGGGCTCAAGGTACTGATCGTTTAAATTTCTGAATCGTAAAATATGTAGCTTTTCAATGCTCGCCATTAGAATGCGAACGTTATATTTTCATTGGCATAATTATATATTGATAACTTTCATCATCAGTAGCACTAATAAGGCAAGACTTGTTTTCTCCGCCAGGTATCACCATATTAATTTCCCTGGTTGTTAATTTTTCTAAGACTGAAATGAGGTAGTGAATATTAAAGGCTATTTCTAACTCTTTTTCTTGTTTGGTAACCTCAAGTTGCGTTTCAGCTCTTCCTCTTTCTGAGTGTGAGAAAATACTTAATTTGTCGTCTCTAAAAACAAGTTTAACGCCCTTTGTTCTTTCGTCTACAAATATAGACGCCTGCTGAAGGCTTGAGAGAAAATCGGTCCTATTAATAACAATAGTATTGCTAAAGTCGGTAGGCATCACTTGTTTGTAGTTTGGAAAATTACCATCAATTAACCGGCTAATTATTTTAGTATCTACGTCAATAAGTGAAAAGTAATTATCGGATAAATGTATTTCAGCATTACTTTGAGAGCTTTTGTTAAGAAGTTTTGTTAACTCTAAAACAGCTTTTCTAGGAAGAATTACAGTTTTTCTTTCCTCTAAATTATTGTCTTGTTTAACCTCTCCAATAGATAATCGGTGTCCATCAGTTGCAACAACTGTTAATGAATTTTGATCAAGCTCAAAAAATAAACCGTTTAAGTATGCCCTGATATCTTGGTTGCCCATAGAAAAACTTGTATTTTCAATTAGCTCTTTGAGCAGTTCTTGTTTTATGTTTATCACACTTGTATTCTGAGTCTTTGGAAGTGCAGGAAAGTCTAGATGATCAAATGTATTTAGTTCAAATGTATTCTTATTGGCATTTAGGTATATTTTCTTTTCTTCAATCTTGAACTTAATTAAAGTTTTTTCTGGCAGTTTTCTTACTATGTCAATTAAATCTTTTGCATATATTGTAAAGGTAACCTCGCTATCACTTTTAATCTTGCTTGAAGCGCTTATTTCTAGCTCCATATCTGTTGTAGTAAGCGTTAGTTTCTTTTCTTTTAGTTGAATTAAAACATGAGATAGAATTGGTAACGTTTGTTTTTTTTCGACAACACCAATCACTGTTTGTAATGGATCTAAAAGTTCTTCTACACTTAGTTCGGTATTCATATGCTTTCTTTAATTAATTATTATTATTATTAGTATGGCCTATTTCCGTTAACTATTCTCTATTTCTTAACAATATCAATAACTTATTATGTTTATATCTTGTTAGTATGCTATTTTAATTTCTTTAATAAGTTTTATTATTGTTCTAATTATAAGATGTTTTTAATGTTACTAACACCTCAACTTTTAACACGATGTTTATATGTTGGTTATTTTAATTTTTATGTTTTCAACATCGTTTCTTATTTCTTCATTTGTTTCCATAAGTTTATTAAGTTTCTCACAAGAATAAAGCACCGTGGAGTGATCTCTGTTTCCAAAGTTTTGGCCAATTTTTGCTAATGAAAGGGACGTAAGGCTGTGGCTTAAATACATTGCCATTTGTCTTGCTTTAACTAGGTGTTGTTTTCTGGAGTTAGAAACCAGATCTGAAACAGTAATACCATAATATTTACTTACAGTTTTCTGCACCTCATTTATCTCAATAAAAAGTTTTTTTGGCTTAATAAGATCTCCAAGCGCACCTTCAATGACATCTTTTGTTATAAAAGAGTGGTCAATCTTTGAGAAATCAACAAATGCCTTAAGTTTTAAAAGGGCTCCCTCCAGATCACGAACATTCGATACTACGTGGCTTGCAATAAAAAGCGCCATGTCTTCACTTAAATCAAGTGAAATTTTTGAGTTTTGAGATTTTTTTAAAAGTATAGCTGCACGCATCTCCAATTCGGGTGGAGAAAGCTGTAAATTAAGTCCTTGTGAAAATCTAGTTTTAAGCCTATTTTCTAGGTCTTTTATATTTTTTGGTGGCTGGTCACAAGTGAAAATAATTTGTTTTTTTGTGCTAAACAAAAAATTAAAAATATGAAAAAATTCTTCCTGAGACTTATCTTTCCCTGCAATTAAATGAATGTCATCAACTAACAATAAGTCTGCTGATTGATAAAAAAACTTAACACTTTCAATTGTATTATGTCTTAAGCTACTTGTAATATTTCTTACAAAGTCCATTAAAGGTACGTAGAGTATCTTTGCTTTTGGATTTTTCTTCAAAGCAAGGTGTCCTGCAGCTTGCATTAGGTGAGTTTTACCAAGACCAGATTCTCCATAAATAATAAAAGGGTTGTAAGGAGAGGCGCCTATTTTCTCTGCAATTTGCCTGCTGGCTAGAGCTGCCACTTGGTTTGCATTTCCTAGAACTAGGTTGTCAAATGTATACTCCGGAAATAAGGGAGTTGTTTGCTGTTTTTTTAAATCGACAGGTTTTTTGGTTTTGTCTTCAACACCAAAACTAACTTTAAGTTTTTTGTCAAAATCTGCAACGGCAAGAAGAACTGCAGACTCAATATTTTTATGATTATTAATATACTTAAGAGCTGATGCGCTCGGGGCAAAAAGATGAAGTGTTTCATTCCTTTCAACAGCCTTTAAGGGCTTTATCCAGACGCTGTACTCTCCTAGAGGAAGAGAGTTCTTAAGGGATTCTAAGCTACGCGCCCAGGTTTCAGACATACTAGTAAACACTAAAAATATAAATAATATAGTAATGATACATGCATATTACCAAGAGGTGTTTAAAGCATTTTGGAGAAAACAATATAAAATCCACTCAGGGAATTCAGGTTCTTTTAGAGGTTGCCAAACTATATAATTCATTTAAATTATTACGGAAAAAAAGGAAGCTGAGTAATGGAAAAATCTCCTTATGATATTTTATTTGAGCCAGTAAAAATCGGGCCTGTTGTTACAAAGAACCGTTTTTACCAAGTCCCACATTGTTGTGGAATGGGCCACTTGAGACCCCAAGCTCATGCAGCAATGCGAGGCGTTAAGGCAAAAGGAGGATGGGGTGTTGTCTCTACTGAGGAGGCAGAAATTCATCCTAGTTCTGATTTAGCACCATATGTTGAACAGAGGATTTGGGACAAAAGAGATATCCCAGCACTGCGATTAATGACAGAGGCTGTTCATGAACATGGAGCTTTGGCCGCAATTGAGTTAACGCATAGTGGACATAATGCTATAAATCTTTACTCAAGAATTCCAACGATGTCTGCAGTCGATCACCCAATTAATTTTCTGTATCCAAAACAAGCAAGAAAAATGAGCAAAAAAGATATTGCTAACTTTAGAATGTGGCATCGAAATGCGGCGCTTAATGCAAAAGAGGCGGGCTTTGACATTGTTTATGTTTATGCTGGACATGGAATGTCAGTTGCACAACAATTTATTCTACCAAATATGAATACACGTTCTGATGAATATGGAGGTAGCCTGGAGAATCGTATCCGATTGACAAGAGAGCTTCTTGAAGAAACTGTAGAAGCTATTGGAGACAGTTGTGGCGTTGCTTTTCGTTTTGCAGTTGATGAGTTAAAGGGTAAGGATGGTATGCAATTCCAGGAAGAAGGAAAGGCTGTCGTTGAGCTTCTTGCTGAACACCCTGATTTATGGGATGTTAATGTTTCAGATTGGGCAAATGATTCAAAAACATCAAGGTTTGAGCCAAATGAAGGCTATCAATTGCCTTATGTTGAGTTCGTAAAGGGCTTAACCTCTAAGCCAGTTGTTGGGGTGGGCAGACTCACCTCTCCAGACTTAATGGCCTCTCTTGTAAAAAAAGGAACGTTAGACCTTATTGGTGCTGCAAGACCCTCAATAGCAGACCCTTATCTTCCAAACAAAATTAAAAATGCACAAATTGACCAAATAAAGGAGTGTATAGGTTGTAATATTTGTGTATCGAGTGATAATTTTTCCGTTCCAATTCGATGTACTCAAAACCCAACTATGGGAGAAGAATGGAGGAGAGGTTGGGATCCAGAAACAACAAAACCAAAGATAAGCGAACAACAAGCTTTAGTAATTGGTTCTGGACCAGCAGGCCTAGAATGCAGCGTGCAGCTAGCTCGACGCGGTTATCAAGTAATCCTAGCAGAGTCTAAAAAGCAGCTTGGTGGGAGAGTTCTTTTTGAGTCTAGCCTTAAAGGGTTGTCTGCATGGAAGCGGGTTGTTGATAACAGACTTTATGAAATACAACAAAATAATAATATAGAACTTTATAAAGATAGCGAGCTTTCCCTTGCCCATATAAACGAGCTCGGAATTGAAAATATATTTTTAGCAACTGGCTCAAGCTGGCGGACTGATGGTGTTGGAAGAAGCACCAGAGCCCCAATTAATGGGCTTGATAAAATTAATGTTTTGTCACCAGATGATGCTATCAAAGACATTGATGCGCTTAAGGGGCCAATTGTTATTTATGATGATGAGCAAGGATACCTGGCTGGAGTTGTTGCTGACCATTTAAGTGCAGAAGGGGTAAAAGTCAACTTTGTTACTCCTGCCAGCATGGTTTCGCCGTGGACAGACTCCACCCTTGAGCAAGCAAGAGTTCAAAGAGCACTTTTGACACAAGGTGTTGAAGTAATTTGTAATAAAAGTATTGTAGGTGGAGAAGGCTATAACCTTATTGCCCAATGTGTTTTTACTGGAAGCAAAACAACTATTGCTTGTAAAACCATCATTATGGTTACAGAGAGAATTCCTAATTGTGGTTTGTATGATAAATTGATCGAGCAAGAAGAAGCGCTTGGTGAAAATTCAAAAAAACACATAAAATTAATTGGTGATGCAGAGGCGCCTGGACTTATTGCTGATGCTATTTTTTCTGGCCACCTTGCTGCAGAAAATTTTGAAGCACCTGCTGAGGAAATAGAGAAAGCTATATATATGCGTGAAATGCCAAGTCTTAAATAATTCTCGCATAAGAAAGCGCTAGAAAGGCCTCTGCAAATTGATTTTATGTTTATTTTAGAGTATCATTGCCCTCTTTTTGGTAAGTGTAAAAAGGATGCGTAAAACGATTGTAGCAGGCAACTGGAAAATGAATGCAAGCAAAGACTCAGTTGATAATCTAATAAAGGATCTTTTGACTGGGATGGATGGTATTACTAGTGAAGTCTTGGTCTGTGCGCCTTTTCCATATTTAGCCCAGGTTGAGCTTTTGATTCAAGGAAGCAAGGTTATGTTAGGAGCACAAAACCTTAATACAAATGCATCTGGAGCATATACTGGCGAGGTTAGTGCAGATATGATCAAAGACTTCGGAGCTCGACATGTTATAGTTGGCCATTCAGAAAGACGAAGCCTATATGGTGAGACAAGCGCCATGGTTGCTGAAAAAACTAAGGCAGCACTTAATGCGGGTTTGACACCACTCTTATGCATTGGTGAGTCCATTGAACAAAGAGATTCTGGTAATACAGAAGCGGTTATCGAAAAACAGTTGAGCGCAGTAATTGAGTTAGTTGGCATAGAGGCTTTCAACCAAATTATTATTGCATATGAGCCAGTATGGGCAATTGGAACAGGTGTGACGGCCACTCCAGAACAAGCTCAAGAGGCTCATTTATTTATCCGAAGCTTATTAGCAAAGAATGACGAAAGTGTCGCACAAAAAACACCAATACTTTATGGTGGCAGCATGAATGCTAGCAATGCTAGTGAGTTAATCTCTTGTGCTGACATTGATGGTGGACTGATTGGCGGTGCTGCTCTTAAGGCAGAAGATTTTTTACAAATTTGTAAGGTAGGTTAATATGACGTTTCAAATAATTTTAGTAATTCATGTTTTAATAGCTCTAGGTTTGGTTGGCTTGATTTTGATCCAACATGGTAAGGGAGCGGATGCAGGAGCGGCCTTTGGTTCTGGCGCAGCGGGCTCTGTCTTTGGTGCACGAGGTGCGCACTCTTTTTTATACAAACTAACAGCGGCTTTGGCCATAGCTTTTTTTGTAACAAGTATTAGTCTTGCTTATTTTGCAACCAGTGAGAGAGCTGCTTCAGATCCTGGGCAAAGCATTATGACACAAGAGCTTCCAAATGATGAGGGCCTAGGTTCAGATTCAAGCGAAATACCTAGTAGTTAAGAAAAAAGCCGTCGTGGTGAAATTGGTAGACACGCAGCCTTGAGGGGGCTGTAGCGCAAGCTGTGACGGTTCGACTCCGTCCGACGGCACCAAATTAATATATCTTGCTCTGCTGGTGTTGTACAATCGACACAGTTTCTTTGAGCTAACCTAATGAATCTTTCTAATAAAACTGTACTAAAAGGAATTGGTCTTATGCTTCTGGCAATGAGTACTGTGCCTTTTTTAGATATTTTTGCCAAACTTTTGAGCGAAGATTATTCAGTTATGCAGGTTACATGGACAAGATTTTTCTTCCATGCATTTTGGCTGCTTCCAATAATTTTTTGGCAGAAGGTTAGCATCAAAACCCTGCCAGAAAATCCTGGTCTCCAGTTTTTAAGAGGGGTAATGTTGACAATGGCAACACTATTCTTTTTTGCTGCAATTAAAGACAATCCTATTCCTAATGCACTGACACTTCTTTTTATTTCTCCATTTATTGTCGCTATTCTTTCACCATTTATATTGGGCGAGCGCTTTGACTTTTATATAGGAATCGGTGTTGTTATTGGATTTATGGGGGTTATAGTTGTGCTGCAACCAAACAGTGATGAGTTTCAGCCTAGTTTACTATTTGCTATTGTTGCAGGCGTCTGCTACGGGCTTTATATAATCCTTACAAAAAAGTTGTCATTTCGGGCGCCACCAGTACTTACGCTGTTTTACTCTGCAATGGTGGGCCTTCTTATATTGACGCCCCTAGTAATTCCATCATGGAAGGCGCCAGACCTAAGTGGAGTTTTGTTGGGGGCTGCAATGGGGTTTTCTGCAGCAGCGTCTCATTTTATGATAATAAAAGCTTTTGAATTTGCTAGTGCTTCTGAGCTTAGCCCATTTAATTATTTTGAAATTGTGGGAGCTATCTTATTAAGTTATTTGGTATTTGGTTTTATTCCAAACTTTCAAGCAATACTTGGCCTGGTTATTATTATTGGAAGTGGTCTTTACGTTTCTTGGAGGGTTATGAAAAAAAATCAAGACCAAGACAACCACCAAGACAATATTATAGAGCCATTGTAATTTTATTTAATCTAGCCATTTCTAAGTTTATAAACACAAGAAAGCCATTATTTTTTTGGTGGATTTTTACGTGAAAAAAACTGATTAATTACCATATAATAATTTGGCTTTAATTTCATTATTAAAGCCCATATATACTCTTCAAATTATAAATAAAAATTTTAAAATGAACTGGCGAATTAAAGCAGAAACTAAAATTGAGTCCTTCTCAGATTGGCTCTTTGAAAACTCAAATAAAACAATTCTTGTTGTCGTTCTTTTTGTAATTGCTATTGGATCGCAGCTTCCCTTTCTTAAGATAGATACAACTACAGAAGGCTTCTTACATAAGACAGACCCAATGCGAGTCGAATATGACTTGTTTAGGGATCAGTTTGGCAGGGATGAGAAGCTAATGATAGCAGTCAAAACTAAGAATATTTTTGATAAAGGATTTCTTAAAAAGCTTGATAGTTTTCATAGCACCCTAGAGAACGAACTTCCTAATATTAAAGGGGTTGATTCTTTAATAAATGCCAGAAATACATATGGGGTTGAGGGAGAGCTCATTGTTGAGCCCTTGATCATTAGTCTGCCTGAAACTGATGAAGAGTTATCGCAACTTAAAAAAACAGTCTCTAATAACAGTCTTTATGAAAACTCTTTGTATAGTGAAGATTTCACAATGACCACTGTCACTATTGATACACAGACCTATTCAAATGTAATTCTAAACAGTGAGCCAATTAGTCTTGGTTTTGATGATGGCCTAGAGTTTGATGATGGCCTAGAGTTTGATGATGGCCTAGAGTTTGATGATGGCCTAGAGTTTGATGATAATTCGGAAGGCGGTCAGCGAGTGTATCTAACTGATGCCGAAAATGACGAAATAATTCTAAAAACACAACAAATAATGGAGCGTTTTGATAGTGATGAATTCGAAATATATTTGTCAGGTTCTGCCGCTATAGCTGGTATTTTTAAGCAAGCACTATTGAATGACTCTGTAGTTTTTATCAGCCTAATGATGGTAGTTATTATGGTTGTTTTATTCGCCCTATTTAGAAGAGTATCAGGTGTAATATTGCCCCTAACCTGCGTGTTTTTGACTTTGCTGACGACAGTTTCTATGATGTCTATTTTTTCTGCACCCTTTACCATGGCAACTCAAATTATGCCAACATTTTTATTGGCTGTTGTAACCAGTGCATCGATACATTTATTAGCGGTTTTTTATAAAGACTTTTCTAAAACAAAAGATAAAAAAAGCTCATTAAGATACGCAATGGGACATTCTGGTTTAGCAATCATCATGACCTCTCTTACAACAGCTGTTGGGCTTTGGTCGTTTTCATTTTCTGGCGTAGCGCCAGTTGCTGATCTTGGTATTTTTGCAAGTAGTGGGGTAATGATTGGCTTGCTATTTACCCTTGTTCTTCTTCCAGCACTTATTTCATCAACAAACTTTGCTCACATAAAGAAAAAGAAAGATGTTGAGGGATACACCTTAATGGACAGGTCTTTACTGGGCATAAGTCGTGTTGCTACTGGTCGACCAAAGACCATAGTGGCAATTAGCTCAGTATTAATAATCTGTGCGGCAATAGTTGCAAGCCAGATAAAGTTTTCTCACTTCCCCCTTGAATGGCTTCCTGAAGATAACTTTGCAAGAATTGCAACAGAAGCAGTTGACGAAAACCTCAAGGGATCACTTACCCTGGAAGTAATTGTTGATACAGGCAAAATAAATGGATTATATAATCCTGAGCTTTTGAGAGTTATTGAAGATGTATCTGAAAATATAAATACAGTAAGTACTGGCAATATGTTTGTTGGAAAGGTCTTCAGTTACATTGATGTTATTAAAGAGACAAACAGGGCTTTAAATGAAAATCAAGAGGCTTTCTATGTCATTCCAGACGACCCAGACCTTATTGCTCAGGAATTTCTACTGTTTGAGAGTAGTGGTAATAATGATCTTGCTAGCTTAGTTGATGCCAACTACTCTAAAGCACGACTAACCTTGAAAACGCCATTTATAGATGCCCTTGAAGCTAATATTTTTATAGATGATGCACAAATATACCTTGATCAAAAGTTTGGAAATCTTGCTCAAGTTTCCTTCACTGGTATTGGAACTCTTATGACTGTGACCTTTGAGGAGGCAATATACAGCAGTGCAACAAGCTATGTGCTGGCATTTTCACTTATTACAGTTCTGATGGTGTTATTAATTGGCAATTTGAAAATTGGCCTTATAAGTATGATTCCAAACCTATTGCCAATTATTTTTCTATCAACAATCATGGTTATCTTTAAGATGCCACTGGACATGTTTACTCTTTTAATTGGGGCAATTGCGCTAGGACTAGCTGTTGATGATACGGTGCATTTTATGCATAATTTTAGAAGATATGAGCTGCAGTTTAACGATGTTGATAAAGCCGTAAGACTTACTCTAATGGGAACAGGAAGGGCAATTACACTTACATCAATCGTGCTTGCACTTGGATTTCTTGTGCTTACTTTCTCAGAGATGAATAATATGTTTGATTTTGGCGTGTTAACTGCTAGCGCAATTTTGGTTGCTCTCTTGGCTGATTTTTTCCTTATGCCTGCAATAATGAAGCTTATTATTAAGGAAAAAGAAAGCACCTAGCTATGACTCTGTGAAGTGCTTCTTACTAAGAAGTAATAGCTGTAAAAGAAGCTTTCCTTTCTATTTAACAATATTTTTGCTTCAATTACAGTACAAAGAGAAAAATCAAATAAAAGTAAAAAAAATTACATATTTTTCTTTGATGACTTTGCTTCGAACTCACGAGTCAGAATTAGCGTTTGAGCAAGATTCAATAAGTTAGAAAACTCAGGGTTTACAAGAAGTGCATTACAATAGTTGCTCCAAGATTCCAACATTGGTTTGGTTGGACGAAAGTCATTTCGACGGCGATCATTTATACTAGAAACTTCTTCAAGATAACCAAGACTTAATGCTTCATATACTGTTGAATTTACTGTTGGACGGCTAAATTCAGATACTTTTAAGAGGTCTGATATTGTAAAGCTACCTTTAGAAAAATAAAAATTCATCATGTAACGACGAAGCTCAAATGCAGTGAAGCTAGTATTGAAGAATCTGCGTACTTGGCCTGGTCCATGTTCACGCCTATACAATTGTCTAGAGCTTTCATAAGAAGCCTGCGCTGAGCAGAAGTGGTCGAATATTTCTTCAGATTTAGACATAAGAAGCCTCAATATTATATAAAAATAATTACATTTTATTATTAAAACGTGTATAAAACGTTCTTAATACTTATTATAAGAGTTAAAAAATATATATGACGATCTTTCATAAATTCCAATTTGGTAGAGGCTCATTCGAATGTTAAGTTTGCCAGAGCTAGAGTACTTTTCATACAAGGATGGTCGACTTGCATATCGTGAAAAAGGGGTTGGCCCTGCTTTATTTTTGCTGCATGGCATGAATGGTAGTAGCAAGAGTTGGACTTATTTGTTTCAGTCCCTAGCAACTTCTTTCCGTGTTGTTGCATGGGATGCACCAAGTTTTGGCGCATCTAATACTTTTGGCGACAGCATAGAAGATTATAAAAATGCAGCTAAAGCTCTGATGAACAATCTAGAGCTCAGAGATGCAGTAGTAGTAGGCCATTCAATGGGTGGTGTGGTAGCTTTAAACTTAGCCGCAGATCAAGATGCTTTAATTGCTGGTCTAATTCTTTCTTCAACCCATCTTGGATTTGGACAACCTAAAGGTAATCCACTTATTCCGCGTTACGCTCATCGTATTGAGCGTATGAACTCAGTGGGCGTGGATATCGACTATGGCATCAATCGTGCAAAGGGCATGACTCCTCAAGATACATCTGATAGCGTTATCCATTTTCTGGCTGAAATTGCCATGGGCTCAAGGATTGAAGGGGCCCGTGATGGAGGTCGAATGAGCCAAGAGACTAACAATGCGGATATTTGCTCGCAAGTAAGTGTCCCAGTTCTTATCTTGTCAGGTGAAAAAGATACTGTCATCTCAAATGAAATGCATATGGATCTTGTTGCTGCTCTGCCTGAAGCTAAGCAACACGTATTCCCCAACACTGGCCACGCCTCATACGCAGAATATCCTCACCTCTTCAATGATCATGTCAAAGATTTCGCAATGAAAGTCTGGCCTGGTGATAGAAACAAAACAATCAAAACATCTATAAAAGGAGTAAGACTATGAAAATTATAAGGAGTAAAACTATGAAAATATCGATATTAAAGCCTATTTTTATGACTATCTTGGCTTGTAGTCTTGGATTTTGGGGGGGTTCCGCCTCTGCAGAAAATCTCAAAGTAGCACTTGCAGCTGAACCTACATCTATGGACCCACATTATCAGAACCTGACAATAAATAACTCATTTGCCACACAGGTCTATAACGCTCTAGTCCTACAGGACGTTAACCAGAATTTGATCCCTGGCCTTGCGACATCTTGGGAGCCAATTGACAGTAATACTTGGGAGTTCAAGCTGCGTGCTGGTGTAAAGTTTCACAATGGTTCGACATTTAGCGCTGAAGACGTTGTGGCATCAATGCAACGTGCGGCAAATGTGCCTAATAGCCCATCCAGTTTTGCGACCTTTATCAAAGGCAAGAGCTTTGAAGTTGTTGATGACTTGACCTTGCATATCTCGACTGAGAAACCTAACCCCTTCATACCGAATGACATGTCGCGAGTTTCTATTATTGACTCAGCTTTTGTAGATGCAACTACCGAAGATTTCAATACTGGCGTTGCTTCTTTTGGAACAGGACCATTCACTCTTACCAAATGGCTGCCGGGAGACTTGCTCGAGATTAAGCGTAATGATAGCTATTGGGGTAATGCAGTGGAATGGGATAATATCATCATTCGTACTATCGGCGATGGAACAACTCGGACAGCGGCGCTTATAACAGGAGATGTAGATTTTATTGAGCGAGTATCGCCATCTGATCTACCAAACCTAGAAAGCCGGGAGGGAATTTCAGTCTTTAAATCAGTTTCTAACCGTCTGCTGTATTTAACGCTTCATATGACTGATAATCCTATTAAACCTTTTGTTACAGATAACAATGGAAACCCGATTACATCACCTTTCCAGGATATTAACATGCGCAAAGCGGTATCACTGGCGATAAATCGACAGGCTATCGCAGACCGTGTAATGGATGGGCTGTCCTCACCAGCAGGTCAGTTTTCGCCAGAAGGTTACATTGGATATTCGAATAATTTACAAGCGGATGCCTATGATCCGGAACGCGCAAAAGAGTTAATAGCTGCAGCAGGCTATGCGGATGGTTTTAAATTGACTATTCATGGCCCAGCTGGTCGCTATACAAACGATACACGCATACTAGAAGCCATCGCGCAGATGCTATCGCGTGTTGGTATCGATACGAGTGTAGAGACTATGCCCGCCTCTGTCTTTTTCAAGCGCTTTGCAAGTGGCGGAGTGGATAAAAAACCAGAGTTCACCGCTGCTGTATCAGGTTATGCCAATGGCTCTGGTGAACCATCACATCCTCTGCGGATATTCATTCATACAAAACAGAAAGAACGTGGTTATGGACCTGGAAACCGAAATGGGTATAGTAATGTTGATGTTGACAAGTTAATCGAAGATGGCCGGTCCTCAATGGATATTGCTAAAGGAGAAAAAGCCTTCATAGCGGCAACTGATATTGCGATGCAGGAATATGCTCTTGTTCCCATACATCATGAGATTGCCACTTGGGCAGCACGTGAGGGAATCACATATGAGCTTGGAGCATTAGATAGTACCTTTCTACACTTCATTCGATCGCAAGAATAAAATAAGGATGGCTCGCTTCGCATTTGTTGCGGGCCAACCAACGAAAGTATTTGTATAAAATAAGAATGGCCCGCTGCGCATTTGTTGAGGGCTAACCAATGGGAGTTTTCCAATGTTAACCTTTGCTATTAAACGTATTATGCAAAGTGTAGTCGTCCTATTTGTAATGTCTCTGATTGTATTTTCTATGGTCAATTTGATAGGCGACCCAGTTGATATGCTAGTCAACCCTGAAAGCCTACCTGAGGAAATTGACAGAGTTCGCCAAGACTTCGGCCTTGATCAACCAGTTCACATCCAATACTGGAAGTTTCTTGCAGGCGCGATGTCGGGAGACTTGGGAAATTCATTTATTTTCGGAAGACCTGCTTTGACTCTTATAATTGAACGTTTTCCTGCAACTCTTGAGCTTGCAACATCCGCACTCATTATTGCTATAATTGTGGGCCTTCCTTTGGGAATTTATGCTGGCTTAAACCCAGATGGATGGGGCGCACGCATCATTATGGGGGGCTCGGTATTAGGTATTTCCATCCCAACCTTCTGGCTCGGTTTGATGATGATAATAGTCTTCTCGGTCTTGTTAGGATGGCTACCAGTATCTGGTCGAGGTGAGACTGCCAATTTTCTAGGTATCGAAAGTAGTATATTTACGCTTGATGGTTTACGACATCTTATTATGCCTGCCTTTAATCTAGCACTTTTCAAGATTTCGGTAGTTATCCGCTTGGCGCGGGCTGGGGTAGAGGAGGTTATGGCGCTTGATTTCATCAAATTCGCTCGCGCAAGAGGGCTTTCGTCTCAACGCATAGTGCGCTCTCATCTTCTGCCTAATATTCTTATTCCAATAATCACTGTCTTAGCGATTGAGTTTGGTACCCTTATTGCTTTTGCAACTGTGACAGAATCAGTTTTTGCATGGCCCGGCCTTGGTAAACTCGTAATCGATGCTATTGTAAACCTAGACCGTCCTATCGTTGTTGCTTATTTACTGTTTGTAGTAACTTTGTTTTTAGTTCTAAATCTGATTGTGGACATAATTTATGCAGCACTTGATCCACGGGTACGTTTTCAGGGAGATGTTCTATGAAAAAGATACAGGCTACTCCTATGATAAAAAAAAATAACAGAAAATTTACAAATGTGATACTCAAAAACCTTTCACAGCCTGCAACTCTAGTTTCAGGTATTCTACTTTTATTAATTGCGTTATGCGCAATATTTGCACCACTCATTGCTCCAACTAATCCCTATGATCTGGCTGTTGTGAGCATTATGGATGGTAGGCTTGCGCCTGGTGAAACAATGTTTGATGGCACCGTTGCTTGGCTTGGCACAGATGGTGCGGGGCGAGATGTTTTAAGCGCTATTATCTATGGTCTGCGAACTAGTCTTACCGTTGCAGTGTGCAGCGCACTTATTGCCTTGACTATTGGACTATTAGTTGGAATGACCGCAGCTTTCTTTGGTGGGCGAGTAGATGCATTTTTAATGAGGATTGTTGATATTCAGTTGTCCTTTCCAGCTATTTTAGTCGCTCTTGTTCTATTAGCTTTGTTAGGAAAAGGTATTGATAAAGTTATAATTGCCCTCGCTATAGTCCAGTGGGCAATCTACGCTCGCACTGTTCGTGCTTCTGCGATAGTTGAACGTCGCAAAGAATATATAGAGGCTGCTAACTGCTTAGGGCTTAGTAGCTTCCGCATCATCTGGAAACATCTTTTACCTAATAGCATCTCACCGCTAATCGTGTTGGCGACTTTGCAAACAGCCCACTCTATTTCAATCGAAGCGACGCTCAGCTTCTTAGGCGTCGGGGTCCCTATAACAGAGCCTTCGCTAGGCTCATTAATTGCAAATGGCTTTGATTACATTTTATCAGGCGCATACTGGATCACCTTCTTTCCTGGCATTATGCTGCTGGCAACAGTAGCTGCTATTAATATCTTTGGAGATCATTTGAGGGTGCTTCTAAATCCAAGGCTTTCTAAATGATTAATAGGGCCAAGCTTTTAGAGATTAATGGGCTTGATGTAAGCTTTTCCAGTAGCCAAGAAACCATTTATGCTGTTCGTGATGTATCCATTACGCTTAATCCTGGCGAAGTTTTAGGGATTGTGGGTGAAAGTGGTGCTGGCAAATCTACCATTGGGAATGCAATTATTAATCTTATAGAACCGCCAGGAAAAATTATAAATGGTGAAATTTTATTTCAAGATCTAAACCTCAGGAATCTAAATGATCAGGAAATGCTCAATATCCGAGGTCATAAGATTGGAATGATTTTTCAGGACCCTCAGACCTCCCTCAATCCTCTAATGACAATAGGTGCGCAGCTCCTAGAAACAATCAACACGACAAAAAAACTTTTCGGTAAAGAAGCGCAGGAAAAATCAATTGAACTTCTTCAATCTGTAGGCATTGAGCAGCCTGAGACTCGAATGAAATCCTATCCACATCAGTTTTCTGGAGGTATGCGTCAGCGCGTTGTTATAGCTTTGGCACTTGCAGGAGATCCTGATCTCATAATTGCAGATGAACCGACTACTGCTCTTGATGTCTCTACTCAAGCTCAAATTCTTGATCTTATAAAGGCTATTTGCAGAAAACGAAAGCTTGGGGTAATAATCATAACGCATGACATTGGCGTGATTTCTAATATAGCACACCGCGTTGCAGTTATGTTTAACGGATCTGTCGTTGAGACTGGTGATGTAAAAAAAATTCTAAGTTCTCCAGACCATGAATATACAAAAAGTCTTATTGCAGCTGTGCCAAGTGGAAAAGTTAAGGTTGACCGGTTTACATCAATTGACTATATTGAAGGAGGCGCCAAGACACAAAAACGAATTGATGTTAAAGAACATTGGTTGGGAGAGAGGCTGGTTGATACAAAATCAGAAATAGCAATTTCTGTTGAAGATCTTAATAAGGAATTTGTTCTTAAAAAGGCTATGTTTAAAAGAAATCGCTCAAACCTTCATGCTGTTAAAGATGTTTCTTTTTCGATCAAGACAGGAGAGACATTTGGACTTGTTGGAGAGTCTGGTTCCGGCAAAAGTACAGTTGCAAGACTTATTGCAGGTTTGCTCCACATTGATAAAGGTACCGTGAAGCTTTTTGATAAAGACGTCACAAACAACTTTAAAGGTATGGAGGCTGTTGCTGCCCAACGCAGCTTGCAAATGATATTTCAGGATCCTTTCTCTTCTTTGAATGCAAGGATGTCAGTAGAAGACATTGTTGCAGAACCCATTCATTACTATAAAACAGCTACCTCTAATCGTCAAGTGAAACAAATTGTACGTGACCTTTTAGATCATGTTGGCTTAGGTACAAATGCCATGATTAAGTATCCTCATGAATTCTCTGGAGGTCAGCGGCAGAGGATTTCAATTGCACGAGCCCTTGCCTCTCGACCCAAAATTCTAATTTGTGATGAACCTACCTCTGCGCTTGATGTATCGGTGCAAGCGCATATTTTGAACCTGCTAAAAGATCTCCAAGATGAGCTGAACCTCACAATGCTTTTTATATCCCACGACTTACCAGTAATTCACCAAATGTGTGATCGTGTCGCTGTTATGCGCCAAGGTTCAATTTGCGAAATAGCTACAACCAATGATTTGTTTAATGCTCCAAATCATACCTACTCTAAACACCTAATTAAACTTATGCCCGCTTAAGGGCTTATATAGCTATAAAAAAAGGCACCAATGGTGCCTTTTGTTGTGTGCATAGTAATTAGCTTCCTTGGGCCTGAGCCATAACCTCTTCAACAAAGTTATCCTCTTTCTTTTCTATGCCCTCACCAACTTCATAGCGAACAAATGACTCAACCTCTGAGCTTTTAGACTTAACAAGAGCTCCAACTGTCATATCAGGATCTTTAACAAAAGACTGGCCATAAAGCGTAACTTCATTAACAAACTTTTTCATCCTGCCAACAATCATTTTTTCAATAATATCATCTGGCTTTCCACTTTCTTTTGCTTGCTCAATAAAAATAGCCTTCTCCCTCTCAAGCAGGTCTGCTGAAAGCTCATCTTCACTTACACATTCTGGTTTAGAGGCGGCAATATGCATTGCAATGTCTTTTGCTAGATCTTCATCAGAACCAGTTAAAACGGTAAGAACCGCAATACGATCACCGTGCTTGTAAGCACCCAAAACACCCTTTCCAGAGTTGATACTTTGAACCCTTCTTACTGATATATTTTCACCAATCTTAGCAATTATTCCTTCTCTAGCCTGATCAACAGTTTCACCTGAGTCTAAAGTTTGTGTTAAAAACTCCTCTACAGAGGCGGGCTTATTTTTTAACGCAAGCGCCCCGAGCTCATTAACAAAATCGATAAAGGCAGAGCCCTTAGTAACAAAGTCTGTTTCAGAATTAACTTCAAGGATAACTGCGTCTCTATTATCATCACTAGTTGTAACATTGACAAGGCCTTCTGAAGCTACTCGCCCCGCCTTTTTGGCTGCTTTTGCAGCACCTGAGGCTCGCATAAGATCTATGGCTGCTTCAAGATCAGCATTAGTTTCTACCAATGCCTTCTTGCAGTCCATCATTCCTGCACCAGTTCTTTCTCGTAATTCTTTGACTAAAGCGGCCGTAATTGCCATAATCTATCTCCTCTTATTGCGCTCTATATTGTTTATTTAGTATCAGCTTTCTTTGCAGCTGGTTTCTTTGCCGCAGGCTTCGTTGCAGCAGGCTTCTTTGCAGCAGGTTTTTTAGTATCAGCTTTCTTTGCAGCTGGTTTCTTTGCAGCAGCTTTCTTTGCAGCTGGTTTCTTTGCCGCAGGTTTCTTTGCCGCAGGCTCCTTAGTCTCAACAGGCTCTTTGGCTTCAGCGCCCACTTTTTGACTAGCAGGTTGCTTAGTATCATCATCTGCCTCTGCTTTGGAAGCCTCATCAGGCACCAAAGTAACATCCTCTGTTTTTTTAGCTACAGGCTTCTTTGCAGTCACGTCTTGTTTAGCATTTTTTTCAGAAGCTTTTGGCGTTGGCATTGAAGCTTTAGCTTCAAGGACTGCATTAGCAATCTCTCGAGCATAATAGCTAATAGCCCGAATTGAATCATCATTACCAGCTATGACATAGTCTATGCCTTCTGGGTTATGATTTGAATCAACAACACCAATAATTGGTAAGCGAAGTGTTTGAGCTTCTCTAACAGCATTTTTCTCATGTCCGATATCAACAACAAAAACAACATCAGGAATACTTCCCAAGTCCTTAATACCACCAAGACTTCTCTCAAGCTTTTCCATTTCACGACTCATCAGAAGGGCTTCTTTTTTTGTAAACTGAGAAAAGTTTTCTTCAGCTAAAAACTCAAGATCCTTAAGTCGTTTAATCGACGCTTTAATGGTCTTATAATTTGTCATCATGCCACCTAGCCAACGATGATTAACATAAGGCATACCGCAGCGGATCGCCTCTTCTTTAATAATATTACTAGCAGCCCTTTTTGTTCCAACAAAAAGAATTGATCCACCTTGCGCAGCAGTTTTGCTCGCAAAATTAAGCACATCGTTCATCTGTGGTAGGGTTTTTTCTAGGTTAATTATGTGAACACCATTACGTGTTCCATAGATAAATGGCTCCATTTTTGGATGCCAAAAACGAGAACGGTGACCAAAATGAACACCAGCCTCTAACATTTTTTTCATTGACGCTTTCGCCATAAAACTTCTCCTTGGGTTAAGACTTCCACGTCGCCTAACAATCAACCCCTCATGAAGGGCACCCTGACTGTTATTGGGGCTCCGTGTGATACATTAAATTACTTGCTGAATAGTTGTTCAGCAAATCCTGTTCCATACTTAATTTCTGGAAGCCGGTGATTATCCCATATTTTTTTTGATTTAGCAAAGACTATTTTTTGATAAAAGCCCCTAGATCTGGGGCTTAATAAAGCCTATGAATAAAAAACATGCATTGGATTAACACCCTATATAATTATGTCTTTTTAACTAAATCAACAGTAATTGTTGGTTATTATATGTTTCTAGCCTAAAAGGGAGGCGACAAACACAAAGCTGGCTGTAAAGAAATGAAAATTGCTATTATCGGAAGTGGAATATCAGGTCTAACTGTAGCCCATCTTTTATGTAAAGATTATGACGTAACTGTTTTTGAAGCCAATGACTATATAGGCGGACATACGCATACTCATGAGATAAAAATAGACAACAAGTCTTGGCATATAGATTCAGGATTTATTGTGTACAATGAGAGAACCTACCCTAATTTTATTAAGTTGCTTAATAAGCTAAAGGTTAAAACACAAAAAACATCTATGGGCTTTAGTGTGAAGTCACCATCTTCAGGGCTTGAATATTCTGGAGGCTCCTTAAACTCTCTTTTCGCCCAAAGACTTAATCTTTTAAAACCATCATTCTATGTGATGATTAAAGATATATTAAAGTTTAATCGTATTGCTGTTTCAGAGCTAGAGGGAATAAACAGAACGACTACGATAAATGATTTCTTAAAAAAACACAAGTTTAGTTCTCAATTTATTGATAACTATATTATCCCAATGGGGGCAGCAATATGGTCTACTTCAGCCTCAATGACGACAGAAATGCCAGCAGCTTTTTATATTAGGTTTTTTAAAAACCATGGCCTTCTGCAAATATTTAATCGCCCCCAATGGTTTGTTATAAGTGGTGGCTCAAAAAGCTATATTGAAAAAATAGTTAGGGGCTATAAAGAAAATATTAAGCTTTCAACTCCAGTTCAAAAGGTAAGGCGAAGTGATAAGGGCATAGAGGTTTTCTACGGAGATCACGGCTCTGCTGAGATCTTTGATAAAGTAGTTTTTGCAACACATAGTGACCAGGCGCTTGAGCTTTTAGAAGATCCAAGCCTAGAAGAAACTAATATTTTAGGGTCGCTCCCCTATCAAAAAAATGAGGCAGTATTGCATACCGACTCTAGAATACTGCCAAAGAAAAAGATAACGTGGTCTAGTTGGAATTTTTTGAACACCGACAAAAGTAAACCTGTGTCACTAACTTATAATATGAATATCTTACAGTCACTAGAAACAGAAATAGATTTCTTGGTAACACTTAATGGTGATGAACAAATTGACCCAAAAAAAATTATCAAGAGAATCTTATACCATCACCCTCTTTTCACAGTTGATGGAATAGAAGCGCAAAAGAAAAAACATCAAATAAGTGGGGTAAATAATACTTTTTATTGTGGGGCTTATTGGGGTAATGGCTTTCATGAAGATGGAGTCAATAGCGCCCTAGACGTTTGTAATTCTTTTAATAAAGCCCTATGAGCCTTTCAAAAAAACATCATTTATATTGGGGTACTATTTTTCATCGACGCCATACGCCGTTTACTAGGTTTTTTAAATACCCAATATTTATGGCATACATTGATATTACATCTTTGAGCACAACAATGAGCCCATCTTTACTATGGAATATAAATAAGCCTGCGATAGTTTCATTTAGAAGGAGTGATTATCATGGTGACCCCCAAGTTGATTTAGAAGATGCAGTTCGTTTAACTCTTTTAGAGAAAACTGGTAGAAGTTTTAATGGGCCAATTAGGCTTCTAACAAACCTGCGGTATTTTGGCTATTGTTTTAATCCAGTAAGTTTTTATTATTGCTTTAATGAGGCTGATGATAAAGTTGAGGCAATCATGGCTGAAGTTACGAATACGCCATGGAAAGAAAGATATGCATACGTAATTGAAAAACAGAATCAAACAAATAATAAGCCAAGATTGGTAGCATCACCAAAAAAACAACTCCATGTTAGCCCTTTCTGGGGAATGGACCATGACTATGATTGGTCTTTTTCTCAACCAGAAAGTAACTTGAGTGTCTACATGAGAAACTTTAAAGAAGATAAAATGGTCTTTGATGTCGCGCTTAACTTAAAGAGGAAGGTTTTTTCAAATAGGAGCCTTTTTAAGGCTATACTTCGTTTTCCATTTATTACCTTGATGGTAGTTTATAGAATACATTGGCAAGCCTTTATACTTTATATCAAGAGGGCGCCATTTTTCACACACCCAGATAAATTATGAGTTCAAATAAAAAAAATAGTTCAAAGTTATCAGTTGATGTCCTTGTTAAAGACATTCAAAAAATCCATAGAGCCACCTGGACAACTTCTATATTTAAAAACATACTTCTTAAAAAGCTCAAAGGGCTTAAGATTGGAGGCCTAACTATAATTGATGGCTCTACAGAACATAAATTTGGTGATCCAGATGCTAAGCTCCATGCTACTGTTAACGTACTATCACAAGAGTTTTATGTTTTCTTGGGAAGTGGAGGTATTAATGGTGCTGCAGAGGCTTATACCGCCGGTTACTGGTCATCAGACGACTTAGTTAAACTAGTTCAAGTGATTATAAAGAACAAAAAAATAATGGTAGGGCTTGAGTCTGGGCTTGCCCGGCTCACCAACCCTATAACTAAAATAATTCATAAGAAAAGGCAAAATACTTTGCAAGGTAGTAAGAATAATATCCTAGCTCACTATGATTTAAGTAATGACTTTTATAAGCTATGGCTTGATTCAACAATGACATACTCAAGTGGAATTTTTTTAAATAAAGGCTCTAGTATGAAAGATGCGTCCGTTGAAAAACTAGATAGGTTTTGCAGAAAACTCAAGCTTTCGAAAGAGGACAGTGTTCTTGAGATTGGAACTGGCTGGGGTAGCTTTGCAATACATGCAGCTAAAAACTATGGGTGTAATGTTACAACTACTACAATCTCAGATAGTCAGTTTAACTATGCTGCAGAATTGATCAAGAGAGAAGGGCTAGAGAATCAAATAACCCTTTTGAATAAGGACTATCGTGAACTTGAAGGGTCTTTTGATAAGGTAATATCAATAGAGATGATTGAGGCTGTAGGTTCAGAATATGTCCCAGGATTTTTTGAGAAGGCCTCTTCCTTATTAAAACAAAATGGCCTTATGGCGCTGCAGGGTATAACCTACAACGATCCTGATTTTGATGCCTATAAAAACTCAGTAGACTTTATTAGAAAATATATTTTCCCAGGCTCATGCCTTGTTTCAATGCCTCAGATTAAAGGTGCAATAAAAACAAAAACAGATTTAGCATTAGTGGATGTTGAGGATATTACAAGACACTATGCGCGAACTTTAGAGATTTGGAGAGAAGATTTTAAAAAGGTTTTGCCACAAGTAAAAGAACTTGGTTTTTCAGAATCTTTTATAAGAATTTGGGAGTTTTACCTTATATATTGTGAAGCAGGTTTTCTGGAAAACTTAATAGGCGACTTTCAATTTATTTTTGCAAAGCCAGACGCCAAAGACATTCAGATTTCATATTAAATATGATTAAGTTATTAATTAAACTTGCTGAAAAAGGAATATTGCCTGATTTTTTTATTAGGCTTGGAATAAGTAAACTTTGTGGGCAAAGACTTAAAGATGCAAATGACTTAAGCCTTAAAGCTAGGGAAGAAAAACACCAAAAATGGGTAGACATATTAATGGAAAGCCCTATTGCGCTGGTTCCTGAAAAGGCAAATGAGCAACACTATGAGGTCCCCCCAAGGTTGTTTGAGCTGGTTTTAGGCGCAAAACTAAAATATAGTTCTGGTTATTGGCCACAGGGGACTTCGACACTGGATGACTCAGAAGTTGAGATGTTAAAACTTACTAGTAAAAGGGCGGCTCTTTCTGATGGACAAGAGGTTTTGGAGCTAGGATGTGGTTGGGGCTCATTAACTTTTCATATGGCACTAACTTATCCTAATAGTAAAATAACTGCTGTAAGTAACTCAAATGATCAGAGGCAATTTATTGAAAAAAAATGTGATGAGCTTAAGATTAAAAATATTAAAGTTATCACTGCTGATATGAATGACTTTTCCTCTGAAAAGACCTTTGATCGAGTAGTTTCTATTGAAATGTTTGAACACATGCGCAACTATGATGAGCTTCTTAAGAGAGTAAGCGAGTGGTTAAAAAAAGATGGAAAGCTTTTTGTTCATATTTTCTCTCATAAGGAAATTGCCTATCCATTTGAAGACAAAGGTGAAGGTGACTGGATGGCCAGAGAATTTTTTAGTGGAGGACAAATGCCTTCTCATAAGCTTTTGACTTGCTTTTCTAATCGGATGAAAATTGAAAAAGACTGGAAGGTAGAGGGCACTCATTATGAAAAAACCTCTCTTGCCTGGCTTAATAAAATGGATGAAAATAAAAAGGAAGTGCTCAAACTATTTGAAAAGACTTACGGTAAAAATGAAGCAAGCACGTGGTTTCAAAGGTGGCGCATTTTTTTCATGTCATGTGAGGTTCTCTTTGGTTTTAATAAAGGCTCAGAGTGGGGCGTTTCCCACTATCTTTTTGAGAAGCCATAATGAAAGATAATACCAAGGATCTAATTGCCATTATTGCCTGTATTTTGACGGCCTACTTTGTTGCAAGCGCTGCAACAGTTGAGGGTGCAACTCTTTACGGAGTGCCAGTAATTCTTTTTTGTGCTGTGGTTAGTTTCGTTGTGCATTGGGTTGTTGCAATTCCCTCTCTTTTAACAAGCTCAGAAAAATATTTTGACTTTACAGGGATGATTGCAACCCTTCTAATAGTTTCTACAGCGATTCTTGCGATCTTTAGTTTGGGACAGCAAGCATCTATCCGCTCAATTATTGTGGCTATTTTTGTATCAATTTGGACACTTAGACTTGGAACTTTTCTCTATAAAAGAATAGTTAAGAGTGGAGAAGACAAAAGGTTTAGAGAGATCAAGAAGTCATTGTTAAAGTTTTTAATGACATGGACTTTATCTGCTTTATGGGTTTTCTTAACAACAGTAAACGCTGTTACCATTATTGTTTTAAATCACCAGGGGACGCTTGATTTATTTTTTATGGCAGGTTTTACTCTCTGGGTTCTAGGATTTGCTTTTGAGGCCATTGCTGATAAACAAAAAAAGAGCTTTAGTGAAATTCCTGAAAATAAGGATAAGTTTATAACAATTGGTCTTTGGTCTATATCTCGACATCCAAACTATTTTGGAGAGATTGTTCTTTGGATGGGGATTGCAATTATATCTTTACCACTTCTTTCTGGCTGGCAGCTCATAACGCTTGTATCACCAGTTTTTGTATATCTTCTTTTAACGAAAATAAGCGGACTACCATTTTTAGAAGAAAAAGCTGAAAAAAAATGGGGTAAGGATAAGGACTATCTTAAGTACAAGAGCATGACACCAATATTGATTCCTTTGCTTGGAAAAAAAAATACAGAATAAAAAATGGCCATTGAAACCCCTGAATATAAAATAATCTCTAAATATGAAGGCTTTGAAGTTCGTCATTATAGTGATATGGTTATTGCTACAACAAAAGTTCAGGCTGATTTCAAAAGCTCAACTTCTGCTGGGTTTAGAAGAGTTGCAAGCTATATTTTTGGTGGTAATGATAAAGGAATGAAAATCGCTATGACTGCCCCTGTAATTTCTGACTGCCCTGCTGAAGGACTAAATACTTTTAATATTTCTTTTGTTATGCCTAAAGCGCACTCTATGAGAGATCTTCCAGCGGCCAACACAAGTGAAGTATCAATTCAGAAAGAAAGTCTTGGTGAGGTTGCTGTACTATCTTTTGGTGGATGGGCTACGGAGTCACGAAGCATGAGCTATCAAAAAAAACTTTCAGAGCTTATTGCTGATAATAAGATTGAGATAAAAGGCGGTTATATGGTTGCTCAGTTTAATTCTCCTTGGGCACTTCCAATGTTTCGTAAAAACGAAATAATGGTTAGAATTAAAAGCTAAAAACTACTCAGAGGCAGCACATATTGTTGCGAAGTTAGCCAAATATCTCGGCAAGATAAAGTCTAAAAAGTGTTTTACAGTTTCGGTCTTTTCTTCTAAAAATTCAGAAGACACAGAGTTATTTTTAAAAGCATTTTTTGCTTTTTCTAGGCTTTTAATCATTTGCCATGCAGCTGCAATCGTGCCAAGCATCATTAGTGTATCAAAGGCAACTTTTCCAGAGTGATTGTTGTCTTCTGAGTTCTTAAGTATTAGTGAGGCTGCAGTCTCAAGATCGTCAAGAGACTTGTCAAACCTAGCTATCTGAGAACTTGAAATAAGATCTTCTAATATCTTGTTATTAGAGCACTCTTTCATCTCTGCGATTAGCTCGGTGAGTCCTTGCCCACCATCACTAATTAATTTTCTTCCAATTAGATCCATTGCTTGAATCCCATTTGTCCCTTCATAGATAGGGAGTATGCGCGCATCCCTTAAAATCTGGGCAATTCCAGTCTCTTCAACATAGCCCATTCCACCGTGACACTGAAGGCTGACAGAGGCAACCTCTTGAGCAGTTTCCGTACACCAGCCCTTTACAACAGGCGTTAAAATACCAAGCTTTCTTTTATGTTTTTCTAGCAATTCTTTTGGCATAGCGCCTCCAGAATAATCAACCTCTGCACATGCAGAATAAGCTAATGCTCTGGATGCTTCAGTTATTGATTTCATATTTGATAACATTCTTTTCACATCAGGGTGTCTAATGATTGGCCCAGGTTCTTGAAATCCTGGAGCAACGCCTTGAACTCTTTCATTGCAGAAGTTAAGTGCTTGCTGATATGCTCGTTCTGAAACCGATACTCCTTGAAGGCCAACTGTGAGCCTTGCATTATTCATCATAGTGAACATACACTGTATGCCTCTATTTTCCTCACCAACTAAATATCCAATTGCACCATCTTCTTCTCCATAGCTCATGACACATGTAGGGCAAGCATGAATTCCAATTTTATGCTCAATAGATAGTGCTTTTAAGTCGTTTGGTTGACCAAGAGACCCGTCATCATTGACAAGAATCTTTGGCACTAAAAATAAAGAGATGCCTTTAACTCCTTCAGGAGAGTCTGGCAATCGGGCTAATACTAAATGAATGATATTATCAGCCATATCGTGTTCACCCCATGTGATATAAATTTTTTGGCCACGAATTAAATAATGGTCATCTTTTGGAGTTGCACGAGTTTTAAGTGAGCCAACATCTGTTCCTGCATCTCCCTCAGTAAGATTCATCGTGCCACTCCACTCACCAGATATTAGCTTTGGAAGGTAGCGCTGTTTTAGCTCCTCATTTGCATTTAAAGTTATTGCTTCAACCGCACCTTGAGTTAGAAGTGGGCACAGACCCCATGACATATTTGCTGAATGCCACATCTCTTGAACACTGGCAGCAACAACAAATGGGACTCCCTGTCCACCATAATTAGGTGAGAATTGTAATGACCCCCAACCTCCTTCAACAAAATGCTGGTAAGCCTCTTTAAAGCCATTAGCGGTTGTGACTTTACCAGAGCTGTCAATTTTTAAACCTTCTGAATCACCAGTTTTGTTGATTGGCTCTATTTCTTCTTTTGCAAGCTTTCCTGCAGCATCTAAAACAGTATCAATTATTTCAACTGTTGAAGTATCAAGGCCAGTCTCATTGCAAAGTTTTTCAATCTCAACAACTTCCTTCAATACAAAGCTCATATCCTCAACAGGCGCTGTGTAGTTTGACATTATTTCTCCCCCAGGTTTTTAACCGATGCTCTAAGCTCGTGTTTTTGAATTTTCCCAGTCGCAGTTTTTGGGAGTGGACCAAAAACTACTTTTTTTGGTCTTTTAAATTTAGCCATATTATTCTTGCAAAATTCTATAAGCTCTTTTTCAGAAGCTTGTTGGTTAGACTTAAGCTCTACAAAGGCACATGGCACCTCTCCCCAGGTCTCATCTGGCATTGCTACTACTGCTGCTTCTCCAACTGCAGAGTGTTGATAAAGTACATTTTCAACTTCTACGGATGAAATATTTTCACCACCTGATATGATGATATCCTTCGACCTATCTTTGATTTGAATATAGCCATCAGCATAGATTACAGCTAAGTCGCCACTATGAAACCAGCCATCTGCAAAGGCTTCTTCTGTTGCCTCAGGGTTATTCCAATAACCCATCATGCAGGTGTTACACCTTATAACAATTTCACCAATTGCCTCACCATTATGAGGAACATGCCGTCCAGTTTCCTGATCAATTACACTTACATCTTCAGTCATTGGGAACCTTACGCCTTGCCTTGAACTAAGTTTGGCAAGTTCAGCTGGGTTCTTGTTAAGCCAAGAGGCCTGAGGCGCTGCTTGAAGAATATGCCCATAGGTTTCAGTCAGACCATATACATGCATAACATTGAATCCAAGCGACATCATTCCTTCTAGAACTTTGGCTGGGGGTGGTGCTCCAGCAGTCATAACCTTAACTTCTCTTGTAAAAGATTTTTGTATTTCTTTAGGGGCATTAGCAAGCATGTTTAGCATTATAGGAGCCCCTCCAAAATGAGTTACATTGTGCTGGTCAAGGAGACTAAAAACTTTTTCAGGGGCAAATGACCTAAGGCAAATAATAGTTCCAGCGAGCGCTGCCATTGTCCAGGCATGACCCCAGCCATTGCAGTGAAACAATGGAACAGAGTATAAATAAACAGGATGGTTTGGAAGGTTCCATCCAATTACGGTACCCATGCTCATTAGGTAGGAACCTCTATGATGATAGACAACACCTTTAGGCTTTCCAGTTGTTCCAGAGGTATAACTCAATGAAAGTGGGCTCCATTCATCATCTGGCATTTGCCAATCATATAGCGGGTCTCCATCCATAACAAGAGACTCATAGTCAGTTATATCTGAAGAAACATCAGGCTGTGATTCAGCAAAAGAGTCGTTAATTACTACAATTTTTGGGCTAACTGAGGCGATAGAGAGTGCTTCTGATGCAACACTAAAAAGCTCTCTATCAACAAAGAGCATCTTTGCATTGCTGTCGTCAAAAATATATGCAATTGTTGCAGCATCAAGTCTAATATTTATAGTATTTAAAATTGCTCCAGCCATTGGAATTGAAAAATGCGACTCAAACATTTCTGGAGTATTAAATGCAAGTACTGAGACAGTATCACCTGTTTTTATGCCATAATCTTTTAGGCTTGATGCAATACGCACACACCTTTCTCTTGACTCACTCCAGGTGTATGATCTGTCCTCATAAACAACCGATGGGTAGTCTGCATAAATGTCTGCTGTTCTATGTAAGAAAGAAATGGGGCTTAGTGGAACAAAATTAGCAGGATTTTTATTCATAGTCTTGACTGTTAATTTCTAAGAGTAATGCCATTATCTAGCATGGAAACAATTCTTGCTTGAGTTTCTTGAGTTTGAGCAAGAGTAATAAAGGAGGAACGCTCAGCATCTAGGATTCTTTGTTCAGAAAAAATAGTTCCAGCTTTACACTCACCACCCGACATAATTCTTCCAATTTCAGTTCCAACGGTAACATCGTGAGGAGTAAGCATGCCCTTTTTGTGGTTTACTTCAAGCCATTCAAGCATCTCTTGAAATTGCTCATTTCCAGATAGAGTAAGCGGCTCTCTTTTGGTAGCTTTTTTAGTGCTATCAATTGATGAAAGAGCAATATTCAATATCCTATCACGGTTCATATGAAAAACATCACCTGATCTTCGCATTGATAAGCCATCAGCCTCTTGTGGTGAGTTGGCTTTTCTTCCTAGACCAATATTCATAAAAGATTTCCAAGCACCCTTTTTAGAATCTTCTAGTTTTTCTGTCCAGCGATATAGCGTCTCTTTGCATCCTCCTCCAGCAGGCACAACACCTACAAAAGATTCGACCAGTCCCATGACTGAGTTTGCGTGACTGACTACATGGTCTGCATGCAGAACAACCTCAAATCCTCCACCAATAGACATACCAACAGGCGCTGCAATAACTGGAAGCTTTGAGTTTCTCATTTGCAGCATAGTGTTTTGAAAGTAAGTTAGAAAGGCATCAAGACCATCAAAGTCATTTTTTTCAAAGTAGTTTCTGACACTCCATAGACTGACTCCACACGAAAAATGCTGGAAGTCATTATGAATTATTACACCCCTAAGCCCTTTCTTTTCAGACTCAATAATGGCATCAGAGATCATATCTAAGCTTTCACTATCAAGTGCGTTAGCCTTTGAATGAAACTCAACAATTGCCGCACCTTCATACTCAAACCAACTACCAGACTCATTAGAGTTAACAGGCTTTAAGGTTTGCCTTGCCTCAGAAAATCTTAGAACACCTTTAGATCTTTGAATTGGATTCAAACGTCCAGAAGGCGAAAGGGCACTGAGTATTGAGTTTGGGCTGCTATAAAATTTTTTACTAGCGCTATTCATAAGGAATTCTGGAACCTCTTTTCCACTACTTTGAAGTCTGTTGATAAAGTATTCAATGCCTATTTCATCAATTAGCTCAAACGGACCTTTAATCCAATTATAGCCAAGCTTCATTGCATCATCAATTTGGGTAAGATCTTCTGTGACCTCTGGAACTAGAGAGGCAGCATAACAAAGAGTTTCAGAGAGTACATCCCAAATATAGAGACCATAACTACTTTTATCGTTAATAATTGCAGTTACTCCGAGCTTTTCTGCCTTATCAAGTAGGGGCATTTTTAACCGCTCATGGTTAATATAGTCACCGCTAGAAAGATCAATTACTTTCTTATCATCACCAACTTGCTTATAAAAACCCTGATCATTTTTATTTCCAGTTTGACCATTAGCAATCATTGCAGACACAAATGCAATTGGCGATGAATATCGATGAAAAGGGTCGTTCTGTGGAAGGATATTTTCAAGACTTTTAGCAACATCAGCCATGAGGTCGATACCAATTAAATCATAAAGACCAAAGACTCCAGTTTTAGGAAGGCCAAGTGGCCTTCCAAAAAAAGCGTCAGCTTCTGTTGGCGAAAGTTTGTATTCAAATGCTTTGTGAAGAGCGCACTGGATTGCAAAAACACCAACTCTATTTGCAAGAAATCCAGGAGTGTCAGAGCAAGAGACAACCCCTTTTCCAAGCATTGTTTCACAAAATGTATCAAGTGTCTCCATAACATCTTTCCTTGTTTGCTCTCCTCGAACTAGCTCTAAGAGCCTCATAAAGCGAACAGGATTGAAGAAGTGAGTAATTGCAAAGCGCTCACAAAAGCTTAGTGGCATTCCTTTTGTCAATAGGCTTATTGGAATTGTTGAGGTGTTAGAAGTAATGATCGTTGACTCTTTACAGTTATCATTGAGTTGCTTGTAAAGCGCCTGTTTAACATCCAGTCTTTCTACAACGGCCTCAGCAATCCAGTCACAATCTTTTAATTGATCAAAATGATCTCTAGTATTTCCCAATTTAATAAGTTGTTCAGCATGTTTGCTCATGAGTCCAGGCATATCTGGGTCTTTAAGTCTTTCTAGTCCTCTTTGTGAAAGCATGTTTACATTTTCACCATCACTGGGAAGATCTAAAAGCCAAACCTCAATTCCTGCGTTAGCAACTTGGCCTGCAATTCCAGCCCCCATTGTGCCGGCGCCAATAACGCCAACTTTTTTTATTTGATTTTTCATTCTGATTTTTTTAAGATAAATGATTTAATTGCATCAAGAGTATTCTTTGGAGCCTCTATCGGCAACATATGTCCTGCATTAGAAATAGTAGAGGTTTCAGCTTTTAATAAGTCTGCTAATTCTAGTCCAAATCGATAGGGCGTATTTTTGTCTTCAGTTGCAAGGATAACATGGGAAGGAATATTTACATTTTTCGCACAATTTATTCCATTTTCATATTTAGTACAGGCAATAAGGTCTTCAGCTAATGGATTTTTAGACATAATTTGTCGACCAATTCCAATAGGTTGCATCCCTGGAATGGCACTGACTCCTGCGTGTGACTTACTTCCAAATCCCCATTTGAGTAGCATATCAGCTGCATCAAGAGGTGTTTTTTTTGCTGCTTCAACCAAAGCTTCATTTACAGGTATAGAGGATGCACTTGCAACTGCAGTTAACGTTTTTAATTTATCCCCTAATACGCTAGCCGCTTCTAGAGCAACTAGAAACCCTTGTGAATGTCCCACAAGATGAATAGATTCACAGCCTGATACTTTTAATGCTTTTACAATCCACTTTCCCATGCCTTCAATAGATTTGATTGGTTCACCCTCTGAAAGACTATGACCTGGAAGGTCAGGTGCAAATACCGAGAACCCATGAAATGCAAACCATCTTGACTGGAGAGCCCATGATCTATGATCCAGACCACTTCCATGAATAAATACTACTGTTGGTTTTTTTGGATCAAAGGCACAGCCACCAGTCGCTACAAAGGCGTTGCTTCCATCTACAACAATATTCATTATGAAATAGCCTTGTCTACTGCTTTAAGACCAGCCTTAAAGTCATTAATGATATCTTCAATAGATTCAATTCCCACTGACACACGAATTAAGTCTGGGCTTGTACCAGAAGCCTTCATAGCTTCATCGTCAAGGCGCGAGTGAGTGGTTGTGGCTGGATGAAGAACTAGTGTTCTAGCGTCACCAACATTTGCTAAATTAGACGACAATTTAACTCCATTAATAAATGCCGCACCACCTTCTCTGCCTCCTTTAACTCCAAAGCACAACATTGAACCAGCACCATTTGGAAAAAGTTTTTTGGCAATTTCATAAGTTGGATTTTCTGGCAGATCTGGATGATTTACCCACATTACAGGTGACTGCTCTAAAAGCCACTTAGAGAGCTTAATAGCATTTTTTACATGTTGATTCATACGCAAAGCAAGGGTTTCAATGCCTTGAAGAAGTAAAAATGCACTATGTGGGCTCATAGCAGGACCAAAATCTCTCATAGATTCTGCTCTAATTTTCATAGATAGTGCGGAAGGACCAAACTCCTCCCAGAAGTTTATTCCGTGAAAAGGCTCATATGGCGTTGTCAGAGTAGGGTGTTTGTTGCTTGATCCCCAGTCAAAAGTTCCACCATCAACAATTACTCCTCCAACAGCAACACCATGTCCTCCAATCCATTTTGTTGCAGAGTGGATTACAATGTCAACGCCATGATCTATGGGTTTACAAAGAGCTGGAGTTGCAAAAGTAGCATCAATTACAAGCGGTAAATTATTTTTATGGGCTATTTTAGAAATCTTAGGAAGGTCTGATACCTCTAAGCCTGGATTTCCAATTGACTCACAAAAGACAAGTTTTGTATTTTCTTGAATTGCGTCTTTCAGTGCTTTTTCATCATTTATAGATATAAAAGTACAGTCAATATTAAATCTTTTAAGTGTATGTTTTAAGAGAGTAGCAGTTGATCCATATATCTGTGAAGCACTTACAATGTGATCACCAGCAGAGCAAAGAGTCATAAGCGTTACAAATATTGCACTCATCCCTGAAGCTGTACATATTGCTCCAACACCACCTTCAAGTGCAGCAATTCGTTGTTCTAAAACGGCTACAGTTGGATTCGTCATACGACTATATATATGGCCACCTTTTTCAATATTAAAAAGAGCAGCAGCCTCATCGACTGTTTCAAAAACATACGAGGTTGTTTGGTAAACAGGAACTGCACGACTTCCAAACGCTGGATCTGGCTCATAGCCAGTATGCAATGATATTGTTTCAGGACCAAAGAAAGACGACTTGCCCATAAACCCTCAGATTAAATCAAAGAGAATATTTTCTCATAATTGCTAGAAGAGTAGTCTTAAAATTTAGTATTAAGAGTTATTTTGCAAACGCTAATTCAGCTCGCATTTCATCAATCGTTGATTTGTAATTTTCGGTATTAAAGATTGCTGATCCGGCAACAAAGGTATCTGCACCAGCAGCAGAAATTTCTTGTATATTATTGATTTTAACACCTCCATCAATCTCCAGTCTAGTATGGAGGCCTCTATCATCAATCATCTTTCTAACTTCGCTAAGCTTTTGAAGTGAGGCAGGAATAAAAGATTGGCCACCAAATCCAGGATTCACTGACATTAATAAAACCATGTCAAGCTGATTAATAACATGATCAAGATAATGTAATGAAGTTGCGGGGTTAAAAACTAATCCTACCTTACAGCCATTATCTTTTATGAGTCCAATGGTTCTGTCAATGTGTTCAGAGGCTTCAGGATGAAAGGTAATATATGATGCACCTGCCTTCGCAAAATCTGGAATGATCCTATCTACAGGTTTAATCATTAAGTGAACATCAATTGGTGCTGTTACCCCATGACTTCTGAGGGCATCACAAACTAGAGGGCCTATTGTTAGGTTGGGGACATAGTGATTATCCATTACATCAAAATGAACAATATCAGCACCAGCAGCAAGAACAGCGTCTACCTCTTCACCTAGTTTTGCAAAGTTTGCAGAAAGTATAGAGGGCGCAATAAAATTTTGTTGCTTCATAGTGATCTCCGTTCTACTCTTTAATAAGGCTTTGGCCTGTCATTTCTTTAGGCTGTTCAATCTTCATAATTGCCAAGATTGTAGGCGCTATGTCTGCAAGTGTACCAAGATGTGGCTCTTGAAGCGAGACATTCTTATTTCCAATATAAATGAATGGAACTGGATTGGTAGTATGAGCAGTATGGTGATTGTGTGTCTCAGGGTTTATCATTTGCTCTACATTGCCATGATCAGCAGTTATAAGAATTTCAACACCACTTTTTTTGGCAGTTTGATAGATTTCACCTAGACACTTATCAACTGCTTCAACAGCTTTAATAGCTGCGCTGAGATTCCCTGAATGGCCAACCATATCGGTGTTTGCAAAATTACAGACGATGAGCTCATGTTTTTCTAGTTTTAATGCGGCAACTAAATTTTCAGTTAATTCAAAAGCACTCATTTCAGGCTTTAGATCATAAGTTTTAACATTAGGAGATTTGATTAATTTCCTTTCTTCTCCAGGAAGTTTTTCTTCTTCACCACCATTAAAAAAGAAGGTCACATGTGCATACTTTTCTGTTTCAGCAATTCTTAATTGTTTAAAGCCAAGGCTGGAAAGATAGAAGCCCAGAGTATTCTTAACTTTAACAGGAGGATAGGCGCTTTCTAGGCTAAAGTCTTTGTTGTATTCAGTAAGACAAATAAAATTGCTAGATTTAAAAGAGTCTCTCTCAAAGCCTTTAAATTTTGGTAAGGCCAGGGCTTGTGTTAGCTCTCTAGTTCTATCGGCTCGATAGTTCATAAAAATTATAGTATCACCCTCTTTAACAGATATGTGATCACCTATTGTTGTTGGGGCTATAAACTCATCAGTTTCACCTTCCGCATAAGCCATTTGAATTGCATTTTTTGCTGAAACTGCCTTTCTATCTCCTTTTCCAGAGGCAATTAATTTGTATGCTTTAGCCACCCTGTCCCATCGATTGTCTCTATCCATTGCATAGAATCTACCTACTATAGATACAATTCTGCCAGTTTGGAGCGTATTAATTTTTGATTCTAAAAGCTCAATAAATTCTATGGCACTATTTGGAGGAGTATCGCGCCCATCAGTAAAAACATGAACATAAACCTCCTTACACTCTTTTTGTTTTGCTAAGGCTAATACCGCATGAATATGATCCTGATGAGAGTGGACTCCACCATCCGATAAAAGCCCAAGTATATGAACAGCTTTAAGATTTTTATTGGCTTTATCAAGCGCATTACAGAGGGTGCTATTTTTATAAAATTCTCTACTTTTGATATCCTTTTCAACTCTAGTAAAGTCTTGTTCAATAATTCTGCCAGACCCAATTGTTAAATGCCCCACTTCTGAGTTACCCATTTGACCTTCTGGGAGTCCAACACTTGGGCCAGATGTTCCTAAAAGAGTGTTAGGATATTCACTAATAAAATAATCCCAGTTGGGAGTATGAGCCATTGCAATTGCATTATTTTCAGAAGATGGAGAGTAACCCCAGCCATCTAAAATCATTAGTAATTTTGTATTTTTCATTTTAAATCTAGTCGTTATACATTAAATAAAAAATGAACTACATCGCCGTCTTGCACAATATATTCTTTTCCTTCGGAGCGTAATTTTCCAGCATCTTTTGATCCTTTTTCACCCTTATAATCTATAAAGTCTTTGTATGAAATAGTTTCAGCTCTTATAAAGCCTTTTTCAAAGTCACCATGAATTTTACCTGCAGCAACTGGTGCAGAATCTCCAACATTAATTGTCCAAGCCCTAACTTCTTTTACACCAGCAGTAAAATATGTTTGAAGGCCAAGTAATCCATAACCCGCTTTAATTAGGCGATCAAGCCCAGATTCTTTCTGTCCCATTTCATCTAAAAAGCCTTGTTTATCATCATCATCTAGTTCTGCTATTTCTGCCTCAATATCAGCACATACTGCCACAACTTCACTATTTTGATTTTTTGCATAGTCCTTTAGCTCTTCTAAATGAGGATTATTGACAAAGCCTGAGTCGCTAACATTTGCAACATAAAGAACAGGTTTTGAGGTGAGTAGTTGTAAGCTCTTTATTAGTTTGTGTTCATCAGGATTAAATTCTACTGATCTAATTGCAATGCCTTCTTCAAGCTTTGGAAGAATTTTTTCAAGTAAATTTTTTAATGGCAAGCCTTCTTTTTGTCCAGCCTTAGAGTTTTTAATAGCCTTTTGATAAGACTTCTCAGCACTTAAAAGATCTGCTAAAGCAAGTTCTGTATTTATTGTATCTACATCATCAAGAGGATTAACCTTGCCTGATACATGAATAATATCTTCATCTTCAAAGCATCTAACTACGTGGAGAATTGCATCTGTTTCGCGAATATTTGAAAGAAACTGATTTCCAAGCCCCTCTCCTTTAGAGGCTCCTTCAACTAAGCCAGCAATATCGACAAACTCCATTGTAGTTGGCAATATTTTCTCAGGGGATACTATATTTGCAAGGCTTTGAAGTCGAGAATCATTCACTGGGACAATTCCAATATTAGGCTCAATTGTACAAAAAGGATAGTTTTCTGAATCTATTCCAGCTTTTGTGAGCGCATTAAAAAGTGTTGACTTTCCTACGTTAGGAAGCCCAACAATACCACATTTAAATCCCATTAAGGCTCCTCATTATTCGGTATGAAGACGAAGCATAGCATCTTCAAAATCACCATTAGCAAGTGAATCAACGACTTCAATTGCATTATTCATACTGCTTTCAATATGCTTCAATTCCGAAATGCCTGGAGAACTCAATACAAAGTCAACAACATCATCTTTAGTGCCTGGATGGCCAATTCCAATTCTTAGGCGATAAAAATTATTAGTATCAAGTGCCTTAATTGTATCTCTTAGTCCATTATGTCCACCATGACCGCCACTCATTTTTAATTTAACGGTTCCAATAGGAAGATCAAGCTCATCATGTGCAACCAAAATTTCATCAGATTTTATATTGTAATAGTTTGCGAGGCTTTTAATTGATCCACCTGAGTTATTCATGAAGGTCTTTGGCTTCAAAAGGTGAGTTAATTTATTCCCTAGAGTAATTGAACTGGACTCACCTAGAAATTTTGATTTAGCAGTAAATTGAACATCAAATTTGGTTGCTAATGAGTCAACGAACCAGAAGCCAGCGTTGTGACGATGTGTTTGATAATCCTTTCCTGGGTTACCCAGTCCAACAATTAATTTAATCATTACAACGCTTCGTTTTTATACTTATTGAGTCAATAAGAATAGTAACATTTTATTCCTCTTCTGCGTCACCATCTTTTGAATCACCTGAGTCTTCAGATTGGTCTTCACCACCCTCTGCCTCTGATTCATCTGTATCTATAATTTCTTCCTCTTCTTCTATAACCTTAGGCTCAGAAACAGAGCATATAGTTTGGTCATGAGCTTCAATATCATCATGTTGAAGTGCAGTCATAATAACGCCTTCTGGCATGATGAGGTTAGTTAAAGAGATGTGTTCACCTAGAGCAAGATTAGTTACATCAACATTAATTCCATTTGGTAGGTCTTTTGGTAGGCATGATATTTCAACAGAAACAACAAATTGATTTAGCATATTACCAAGCCTTAAAGCTTCATTTTCTTCCATACCCACAAAGTGTAATGGAGTATTAGTTACAAGAGCTTGTTTGGCATCAACACGTAAAAAGTCTACGTGATTAATAGTATTTTTAGCAGGATGACGTTGAACGTCTTTTAATACTACTGACTCTTCAAGTTTGTCAACCATTAAGTCTAAAACAGAGGTGAAAGTATGTTCATCTTCTAGAAGATGCGTAATTTCATGAATGTTAAGTGAAATCATTATCGGCTCTTTTTTCCCACCATAGATAATGCTTGGTACCATTTCTTTTTTTCTCAGGCGGCGGCTCGCACCTTTCCCCTGATCTTCACGCAAAATAGCGTTTACAGTTATACTCATTTTGAGATCTCCAATAAATAAAAAAACACCACATTAAGCGATGTAACAAATACAACTCGTCTTGCGACCAGACAAGCTGGAGGATGATTTTACCCGATATTTCCTCTTTTTGTAAGGCTTCCTTTTTAGCGTGACCTCAGCCATATAAGAAAACTTAAGCTTGAGCTAACCCCTGCAAAGAGCCACATTGACTGAGTTGCTAAAATTCCTGCAAGTATGACCAGAGACGCTGCGAATATTGCCGATCTTTGTTTTGACAAATTTGATTGGAGCTGAGAAATAATTGCTTCTGTCTGTTTTTTTGAATTTTCTTGTTTATGAGCCCCACTTTCAATTTGTTTTAAGGCGTTAATAACAAGCATTGGCAACTCTGGCAACTCGGAAACAAGTTCAGGAAGCTTATCTGAGATTTTTTTTAAAGAGCCCTTTATGCTATATTTATCTTTAGTAAGTTTCTCAAGATATGGTTTTGCAGTTGCCCATAAATCTAGATTTGGATACAAAGTTCTCCCTAGCCCTTCAATATTAAATAATGTTTTATACAGAAGAAGCAACTGAGGTTGTATTGTCATATCAAAGCGTCTTGCCTCCTTCGCAAGACTTAAAAGAACTTGCGCAAAAGAAATTTCATTTAGTGGCTTTTGAAATATTGGCTCACAAACGCTTCTAATGGCATTCTCAAACTCAAGAACATTTGTGCCTTCAGGTATCCATCCTGACTCAAGATGAACTTGGGCTACTCTTTTGTAGTCTTGGTTAAAAAATGCTAAAAAGTTTTGAGCAAGAAAATATTGATCCTCTTCACTCAATGTCCCCATAATTCCAAAGTCAACACCAGTATATTGATCATTTTTTCCAACAAAAATATTTCCTGGATGCATATCTGCATGGAAAAAATTATGATCGAAGACTTGGGTGAAGAAAATAATAACTCCATTTTCAGCAAGAACTTTAAGATCTGTCTTATTCTCTATAAGGGCCTCAATGTTATTTACTGGAGTTCCATAAATGCGTTCAGTAACTAATATATTGGAACGACAAAACTCCCAATGAACTTTTGGGACATACAGAAGGTCAGAGTCGCTAAAGTTTTTGCCAAGAAGTGAGGCGTTAGCTGCTTCAATCATCATGTTGAGCTCGTTATAAATAATCCCTTCAAATTCTTCAATTACTTCTTTTGGTCTAAGTCTTTTGCCTATTGGATGGCTTTCTGCCAAACTAGCAAATGCATACAGTAAACCTACATCACGCTTGATGAGCTTCTCAATGCCTGGCCTAACAACCTTAATAATTATTTCTTCATTGTTGTGTGTTGTGGCAGTATGGACTTGGGCAATTGATGCTGAAGCAAGTGGCTTATCATCAAAAGATTTAAATAGTTCACCAACACTGGAGCCTAGGTTTTTTTCGATAATTGATTTAGACTCTTTCTCAGAGAATGGTGGACAAGTATCTTGAAGTTTTGCTAGTTCATCACCAATGTCATCTGGAAGAAGATCCCGTCTCGTAGATAAAGTTTGACCAAATTTTATAAAGACAGGGCCTAGCTCTTCAAGTGCCAATCGAATTCTTTCACCACGCGAAAGTTTTTTACTTGGAAAATAATGCCATGGTGTAAGATATACCAAGGGCTTGAAGCTTTTTAAGAGCGAGCTTGATAAGATAAGATAATCTAGGCGATATTTTATAAGAGTCCTCAGGATGCGAAGGAATTGAAAAAAATTTCTCATTTAAAAGGCCTCTTTTTAAAAATACTTGATTTACCAGGCGCCACTAAAAGAGTGGTCAATTCATTCTTACAGCTTTCAATAATATCCAAATTGCCCTCTACTGACTTTTCTTTAATAGCTCGGAGAGTCTTGCCTAACTGGTGAGCAATAATATCACCCGTATATTGAGAAATAAGCTCCTCCATATCGATGGAAGAAAGGGCCATTAAATCAGCTAATTGTTGAGCTGTTTTAATGCTTCCATTAATTTCAATCTCATCAGTTTCAATCAGTTCTTCAAAGGAAATACCTTTAAATAAAGATAAAAAAGCTGTTTTGTTAAGTGAAATATCAACATCTACAGGTTCTTGTCCATTATTCTCAATTACAAAAACTCGAGAATTTGAAAACATAAAAAATAATTTCAAGTCAATATCATTAACCCTAATCCCAATAAGCTTGTTATTCATTCGATCAGTATTAATACTATTGGTATTAATCATATGGTTTAGCGCTTTTTCTATAGCAAGCTGAAACATTTTTAGGTTTTGATTGCTTTATGAAGTGCAACAATACCACCAGTTAGATTATGATATTCACAAAAGCCAAATCCAGCATCAAGCACCATTGCTTTAAGAGTTTCCTGGTCTGGGTGCTTACGTATGGATTCTGCAAGATATTGATAACTATCTTCATCATTTGCAAAAAATTCACCAAACTTAGGTATTAAATTAAATGAATAAAGATCATATATTTTTTCAAGCATTTCATTCTCAACTTTAGAAAATTCTAAAACTAGCAATGTCCCACCTTTTTTTAAAATGCGATACATCTGTTGAAGGGCTATATCTTTATTAGTCACATTCCTCAAGCCAAAAGCAATACTTACGCAATCAAAGGTATTATCTTCAAATGGAAGCATCTCAGCATTTGCTTGAACAAATTCGACATCAATGATGCCATGATTTATAAGATTTCTTCTGCCCTCATCTAGCATTGAGTTATTAATATCAGACAATATGACCTTACCTGAGGCCCCAACTTTCTTTCGAAACTTTATCGCTAGATCTCCAGTACCACCTGCAATATCAAGTACATGATCACCTTTAGTGACATTACTACTTGCTATTGTGTAATTCTTCCATAAGCGATGTGTTCCTAATGACATAACGTCATTCATAAGATCATATTTTCCAGCTACTGAGTCAAATACCTCTCTGACAAGGCCTTGTTTTTTTTCAACATCGACTTCTCTATAGCCAAAGTGAGTAGTCTTAGCCATTACTAACTTGAGGGGTAGTCTCTAAAGTCAGCACCAGTATATATCTGTGTTGGTCTAAAGATTCTATTATGGCTAACCTGCTCATGCCAATGAGCAACCCATCCAGCTGAACGAGCCATGGCAAAGATAGGAGTAAAGTGTTCTTTGGTAAAGTTAAATATCTCTGAATATAAGATGCCGGAATAAAAATCGACATTAGGGTAGACTCCTTTTTGTGATAATAACTCATCACAAATTTTTTCAACTTCAAGCGCTGTTTCGAAGCGGTTAGATAAGCTGAGGCCATTCTTCTTAATATAAGTTTTAATCATTTTCTCAAGAATTGTAGCTCTAGGATCTTTGGTTTTATATTCTCGATGACCCATTCCCCAAATAACTTGTTTATTCTTGAGTCTGTTTTCAATCCAACCACGGGCATTTTTTGCAGAACCAATTTCATCAAGCATTAGGAGTACATTTTCATTTGCATTGCCATGCAAAGGTCCAGCAAGAGTTCCAACTCCAGAGGCAATTGAAGAAAAAGGATTGGCAAGCGTAGACGCTGTTACCATAGTTGAAAACGTGGAAGCATTGATTGTATGTTCCGCATGTAAAATTAAACAAGCATCCAAAAGACGAACAATTTCTGGGTCAGATTCCTCTCCAAAACACATGTACATAAAATTTTCAGCATATGACATTTTGTTGCTTGGTGGAATTGGATCATATCCTCTACTGATGCGAGTCCACATTGCGACTAATGTGCTCATATTTGAAATTATCTTAATGAGTGCATTTTGGGTATAAGCAGAATCTGGATCTGCTGCACCAGCATCTGGGTAGAAAGTCGCCATCGCAGCCATTGCAGTTTGAAGCACATCCATTGAGTGCCCTGTTGGTGGAAGTGACCAAAGTAAATGACGTATTTTGCGTTTTACTTCGTTTCTTTTTTGTAAAATATTTTTAAAGTCTGAAAGTTCATTTGTTGAAGGAAGTTCACCATTCATTAATAATAAAGCAGTTTCTTCAAATGAAGAGTGTTTGACAAGGTCCTGAATAGAGTAGCCTCTGTATGCAAGTACCCCTTTTTCCCCATCAATCGAAGAGATTGCTGATTTAGTGGCTGGAACACCAGCTAGGCCTGGGATATATTCGGTCATAGTATTATTATTAAATTGAAAAAGAAGAGCCACAACCACAAGTGGTTTTAGCATTAGGATTGGTTACAACAAATCGAGCACCCTGAAGGTCTTCTAGGTAGTCAACAGTTGAACCCATAAGATATTGATAGCTCATTGGATCAATTACAAGCTCTACACCCTGCTTATTGACACCACTATCACCCTCTTTGAGGTTTTCATCAAAAGTAAAGCCATATGAAAATCCAGAGCAGCCACCGCCCGTAATATATACACGTAACCTTAAGGCCGGATTTTTCTCCTCTTTGATGAGCTGTGCAACTCTCGTTGCAGCACTATCACTAAAGACTATATCGGCTTCATCTTGAATTTCGACAGCTAGTGTAGACATTTCTCGTTAATTCCTATTTTTATAAATAACATTTAAGGCAGTAAGCCAACTTGTTTTAGGCCTTCCTGCTCATTAAGGCCAAACATAAGATTCATGTTCTGTATTGCTTGACCAGCAGCTCCTTTCACTAAGTTATCAATTACCGACATAATTACGAGTTTATTGCTGTGTTCAATATACTCGATTGAAATTTGGCAATAATTCGAGGACTTAACAGAGCGTGTTTCAGGATAAGCACCTTTTGGTAATATTTTAACAAATTCTTCATTTTTGTAGGCATTTTCGAAATAAGATTGAATATCAACATTCGAATCAAGTAAGTCGACATAAATTGTAGCCTCAATGCCCCGGATCATTGGAATGAGATGAGGGACAAATGTAAGTCCAATAGGACCTTTCGCAATAAGTTCAAGTTCTTGTTTAATCTCAGGAAAATGACGATGCCCACTAACTCCATAAGCCCTAAAATTTTCAGAGGCTTCGCTAAGAAGCATTTTTTGATTTGCGATACGACCAGCTCCACTGGCTCCAGATTTACAGTCAGCTATAATGTTTGATGGATCAATTAAATTATTCTCAAGAAGTGGCTTTAGTGCAAGAAGAACTGCAGTAGGGTAACAACCAGGATTAGCAATAAGTCGAGCCTCCTTGATTAGATTTCTTCTAATTTCAGGTTGACCATAGACGGCCTCTTTTAAAAGAGAGCTTTGAGTATGCTCCATGTTGTACCACTCAGACCATAGATCTGCATCATTAATTCTAAAATCAGCACCTAAATCAACAACCTTAATGCCTTTATTGATAAATGAGTTGGCGCTATTCATTGCAACCCCATGAGGTGTTGCAAAGAAAATTATATTACATTCATAAAGGGCTTTATCATCTGGCAATGAGTATTCTAAATCTGATATTCCTGACATACTTGGAAAAATTTCTGAAACTTTTTTACCTTCAAGTGCCCTTGAGGTAATTACAGCAACTTTGGCACTTTTATGAAGATGAAGGATGCGCAGAAGTTCGATGCCTGTATATCCTGAGCCACCAATAATCCCAACTTTAATATTCATGATTCATCTTCTCCAAGCATCTTTTCAAGATAGTGGATGTTCATTCCACCTTTTTTAAATGTTTTGTCATTCATAATTTTTCTTTGAAGTGGAATGTTTGTTTTAATTCCATTAATAACCATTTCATCAAGAGCATTTTGCATTTTAATAATTGTATTAGCTCTATTTTCACCAAAAGTAATCACTTTTCCAATCATCGAGTCATAGTGAGGCGGAACATTATAACCGTTATAAACATGTGAATCTATCCTAACGCCTAGTCCACCAGCTGCATGATACTGAGTAATTTTTCCCGGAGAAGGCATAAAGGTTTCTGGGTCTTCTGCATTAATTCTACATTCTATTGCATGGCCTTTAATCTCAACTTGCTCTTGGGTGAGCGATAATTTTTCGCCTCCTGCTATAAGAATTTGCTCACGGACAATATCAACTCCAGTAATCATTTCTGTTACAGGGTGTTCAACCTGAACTCTGGTATTCATTTCAATAAAATAAAACTTATTTTTATCAAAAAGAAACTCAAAAGTTCCAGCACCGCGATAGTTAATTTTTTTACATGCATCAGAACAAATTGTCCCAATCTGATTTCTTAATTTCATGCTAATTCCTGGGGCTGGTGCTTCCTCAACAACTTTTTGATGACGTCGTTGCATTGAGCAGTCTCTTTCACCAAGATGAATAGCATTGCCATGTTGGTCTGCTAGAACCTGCACCTCTACATGTCTTGGTGTAGTAAGAAATTTTTCCATGTAGACCTCTTCATTTCCAAAAAAACTTAGAGCCTCTGTTTTTGTTAATTCAATAGAGCCTTCCAATTCATCTTCAGACTCAACAATTCTCATACCACGACCACCCCCTCCACCTGAGGCTTTTATTATTATAGGAAATCCAATTTCCTTGGCAATCTTGACGCTTCTCTTGGTGTTTTTATCAAGAGCTCCATCCGAGCCTGGAACACAGGGAACACCTGAGCTTTGCATTGCTTCAATTGCCGCAACTTTATCACCCATAACTCTAATATTCTCAGGCCGAGGTCCAATAAAAATAAAACCACTTTCTTCCACCTGCTGAGCAAAATCAGCATTTTCAGAAAGAAATCCATAGCCTGGGTGAATAGCATCAGCATGAGTAAGTTCAGCTGCACTAATAATTGCTGGAATGTTAAGATAGCTCTTGACAGAAGGATGAGGGCCAATACAAACTGCTTCATCTGCTAATTTAACATGCTTTAAATCTTTATCAGCTGTTGAATATACAGCAACAGTTTGAATTTCAAGCTCTTTGCATGCCCTTAAAATACGCAATGCAATCTCACCACGATTGGCAATTAAGACTTTTTTAATTGAACTCATTCTATTACAATAAGAGGTTGTCCAAATTCAACGGCATCTCCATCCTTAACAAGGATATTAACAACAACTCCTGATTGATCTGCTTCAATTTGGTTCATTATTTTCATAGCCTCAATAATTCCTATAGTATCACCCTCTTTAACCTGTTGACCAATTGAAACAAAGGGCTTGGCAGTAGGTGATGGAGCTGAATAATAAGTGCCTACCATCGGTGAAGTTATAGAATTAATATTGAGTGATAAAGCTTCAGTAGTTGAGGAAGGGGGAGCAGCATTGGCTTGAGACGTTGGCAGTGGCTGTTGAATAAATGATTGAGGTTGTAATGGGGTATTGCCATATCTTGAAATTTTTACAGATTCCTCACCTTCTTTTATTTCAATTTCTGACATACCAGACTGCTCTAGAAGCTCCATCAATTTTTTTACTTTACGAATATCCATTTCCTCTCCCTTAAAATTTTTTGTAATGGGTAATTACAATAACAACAAATAATCACATCATCCTTTAAGGCATGAAATGACACCCAGTTTGTTTTTTAGCTTAGGATATTTGACTGCAAAAGGACCCTAAGGCAAGACTTTTTAATTTTAAATCAGTAAATGAATTTTACCAGCTATTTAGCTCAAAATAGACCCCATTCAATGCATTTAGAAGATATTAGTGCAAATTTATTTGATTTTCTCTAGATGGGTAATAAAATCTTTAGCACTCATTTCCCCAATAATCCTATAAGCCCTTAATTCCTCACCATTTTTAAAAAATAATAGTGCTGGAGGCCCAACAAGTGAGAACCGCGCTAACATTGATTGATTAAAGCGATTATTTTCAGTGACATCAAGTGTAGATCTTAAAGAGCCTTTTAAGACATCCTTAACTAGCTTATTTGAAAAGACAACTCTTTCAAGCTTATTACAAGCAATACACCAGTCAGCATAAAATTTAACGATCAGAAGCTTACTAGTATTTTTAGTTTTAGCTATTTCAGCATTTAGCTGAGCTTCATTTAAAACTGTTTCAAATTCGATACTTTTTGAAGAGCTGATATTTTCACCATAAATTATTGAGTCAATTGGTTGTTGAATATCACCACCCCCTTTTGCAACAAGCGCCCAAAGCAATATTCCATAAATAAATATAATTAAACCAGAAAGTTTAAATAGTAAATCCCATAGTTTAATTGACCTTGTTAGATTTTTAAAGATACCAAGTTTAATAGGAGCATAAGTTAATAAAAGAGCCCAAAAAATAAGTGATAAGAGTGGACTAAGAATTCGATCCAGAAGGAATAGGGCAACAGCTATCATTAGGAAACCAAAAATTCTTTTCACATTTTCCATCCATGGCCCAGCTTTAGGGATTGCATTAACCCCCCACCCACATATGATTATTAATGGAACACCCATCCCCAAGCCCATTGCAAAAAGACTTATTCCACCTTTTAAGGCGCTTCCACCAGCAATAACGTAGCTTAAGGCTGTAGCTAAAAATGGAGTTACACATGGCCCAACAATTAGGGCAGAGAGAAAACCCATGATGCTGACACCAACAAAATTTCCACCATTTTGATTATTGCTAATACTTGTAATTTTGTTTTGAAATTTAGAAGGTAGCTGAATATCATAAAAACCAAACATTGAAAAAGCAAGAACGATAAAAATTAAACTAAAAGTTACTAAAACCCAAGGCGTTTGCATTATTGCCTGAAGATTTATTCCTGCCCCAAAGAATCCTGCAGTAGCACCAATTAAACCATAAGCTACTGACATTGACAGAACAAACACTAATGACATTAAGATAGCTTTAAAATTACTAGGAGCATGCTTCTGCCCAATGATAATTCCAGATAATATTGGCACCATTGGATATACACATGGAGTCCAGGATAAGGCTAGTCCAGCTATAAATGCAGCAATAAATAAAGCTAACCCACCTTGCTGAAACTTTTCTTTAACACTAAGTTCACTAGTAGTTATCTGTTCTAATAAAGGACTGGGGTATGCCTTAGATCCAGTTAAATCAACCTTAATTTGATCACTCTGGGGAGGGTAGCAAACGCCACCATTCCAACAGCCCTGATGATTAATTATTAAATCAATAGGGTTGCTAGTTATATTTTTTAACAAAAGGGTTATTTCTACAGGCGTGTCATAAATATTAACTTCACCAAAAAATTCATCTTCTTTCAGCTTAGCTTTTGGAAAAACCGAACTTTCAATGCTAGCACCCTCTAATGTAAAAGATATTTTATCTCTATAAAGATAATAGTTAGGAGTTATAGCCCATGAGACGCTAATTGTCTTATTATCTAGTTGCCGTGCTTGGAGGTTAAATGCCTGTGAAACTGGGAGAGGATGATTAACATTCAATTGGGCATCATTGGCCAAAATCTGGCTAGAAGACATGGTTTGACTTAGACCCGATTCATCAATAATTATTGAAGTTTCGGCCCAAGTTTGAGAAAAAGGTGCAAGAAAAAAAAGCAGAATAATTGCAAAAAAATGCTTCATAAAATTATTTAAGATTTGATAACCTTAATTATAGTCTAACAACTGTTTGGCTCTTGTTGCGTTTCTTTATTGCCATAAGGGTATTTTGTATAAAATCTATTCTAAATTAACAAGAATATCTATTTTAATTAGTGATCCATTAAGTTAATGAATTTTTGGTGTTTTTTATGAAAAATCTTGCTTTAAGCGCGCGCCTTACGCCATGGTTATTTGTTTTAATTTGGAGTACAGGCTTTGTAGCTGCAAAATATGGCCTTCCATATGCTGAACCTTTTACTTTATTGACTTATCGTAATGGCCTTACATTGATAGTGCTGTTTATATTAATGCAAGCTAATAAGAGTATTTGGCCGAAGTCTGGTTGGGCCTTTATCCACTTAATGGTAACAGGTTTATTAATTCATGGGATTTATCTTGGTGGAGTTTTTCAAGCAATTAAGTGGGATATATCTATTGGCCTTACCGCAATGATCATTGGTCTTCAGCCCCTAGGAATGGCATTGATAGCAGGAGTAATTCTCCATGAGCGTGTTTCAAAGAAACAATGGATGGGTTTGATAATAGGGCTTATAGGGTTATATTTAATTTTATTTGAAAAGGTTGATTTTGCTATTACTGGACTATTTACCAATTATTCTTTTTGGGCGGTTTTAGCTGTTTTTGGATCTCTAGTTGGTATCTCTCTTGGTACTATATATCAAAAGCGATTTTGTAATGACATGGATTTAATTAGTGGGACTCTAGTCCAATATTTTGGTGCTTTTATACTGTGCATTGTTATGTCTTTTTATTTTGAGAATGGCGATATTAATTGGACTAATACATTTATTGTTACCTTAGCCTGGCAGGTGTTTGGGCTTTCAATTGGGGCAGTCCTTCTATTAATGACAATGATCAAGCAAGATGCATCAGCAAGAGTTGGGAGTTATTTTTATTTAGTGCCAGCACTTGTTGCTATACAAGCTTGGTATTTATTTGGGGAAACTATGAACCTTATTTCAATAATTGGAGTTTTATTAATAGCATTTGCAGTAGCTATGACTACCTCTAATAAATCGAGTTAAGACCTCTGCGCATATTAAATCTCTCCAGAATCTTCTAAAACCTTGCGGGCAATTTTGAAACACTCAACACCCTGAGGAACACCACAATATATTGCAATAACATGAAGTATTGATTTAATCTCATCTTTGCTGACACCATTTGTAAGTGCCCCTTTAAGATGTATCTCCCATTCATCCATTTTTCCTAGAGCAGCTATCATTGTTAAATTCATCATAGATCTTGTTTTTTCATTAATTGTATCATCACCCCAGCCAAATCCCCAGCACCATTCTGTCATTTGTTTTTGAAAATCTTCGTTAAAGTCATCAGCTGCTTCTAAATTTTTTTCAACATACTCACTTCCAAGAGTTGCCTTTCTTTTAGAAAGTCCAAGTTCAAATAATTTTTTATCCATTTGTTACTCCTATTAGTTTTGCTTATTTATTGTGCAGATTACCTTATTATAAAAGGGTTACTCATTGGTTCACTTGAGGTATTAATCCATGTTGTTTTAGTTCTAGTATATTCGTGGATTGCATCAACTCCTGCTTCACGACTCCCCCCACTTTGTTTAAATCCTCCAAATGGAGAGATTGGAGAAATCGCTCTATAAGTATTTATCCATACAATCCCAGAATGAATTTGTTGACTTACTCGATGAGCTCTCGCTAGATTTTCTGTAAAAACGCCGGCTCCAAGGCCATATTCAGAATCGTTTGCCATTTCAATTACATCATCTTCTGTATCAAAAGCAATGACACTAATAACTGGAGCAAAGAGCTCAGTTTTTACGCAGTCATATTCCTGACTATGACAATCAAGCATAGTAGGCTCAAAGTACCATCCTTGATGCATGTGTTTTGGAGTGCCCCCACCAAAAATAAGTGTTGCTCCTTGTTTAATAGAATTTTTTATAACAACTGAGGCTCTTTCAACTTGATGTTTTGTTGCTAGGGGGCCAACTTGTGTATTCTCATCCAGAGGATCACCTACGGTAATTAATCTTGCTCGATCTTTAATCTCATTAATGATTTTCTTGTGAATTGATCTCTGTATAAATACTCTTGAGCCAGCAACGCAACTTTGTCCAGATGCTCCAAAATTCCCTGCAATAATAGCATTTACTGCACCATCGATATTACAATCATCGAAAATTAACATTGGTGATTTACCACCAAGTTCAAGACTAACATGTGCAAAATTTTCTGCAGTATTTCTAACTATATGCCTTGCTACTTCGGTACCACCTGTAAAAGCAACCCTTGCAACTTTAGGGTGAGACGTAATGGTGCGACCACAAGGCTCTGCAAAACCGGTAATTATATTTATAACACCAGGTGGAAAGCCACTTTTTTGAACCAGTTCAGCAAATTTAAAAAGCGCTGCAGGAGCCTGTTCCGAAGCTTTAACAACAATAGTATTGCCAGCAGCCAAAGCAGGCGCTATCTTTGTTGCTGATAAAAAAAGTTGAGCGTTCCATGGAACGATTGCAACTACTACCCCAATGGGTTCACGAGTAGTAAAAACCCTCATATTTGGTTTATCTATTGGGAGAACCTCACCTTGAATTTTGTCTGCTAAGCCTGCATAATAATAATAATAATCTGCAACATAGCTGGATTGCGCTTTTGTTTCAGCAGCTAACTTTCCACTATCCATTGTTTCAAGTTCACCTAGCTCGCTTGCGTGTTCTGATATTAGGTCACCAAGTTTATAAATTATTTTGCCTCTTTCAGTTGCTGTAAATTCTGACCATGGGCCTTTATATAAAGCTTCATGCGCGGATTCAATAGCAAGGTTTGACTCTTCTTTAGAGGCAGCTGGAAAAGTTGCCCATGGTTGACCTGTGGCCGGGTTAAGGCTTTCAAAGTGGTTTGATCCAGCGCTAAACTTTCCATTAATATAATGCTTAAAGTGTTTCATTCAATTTCCTTTTAAGTAAATTCTGGCATCACTTTTTCAATAAAGAGCTCTAACGACTTCTTTTTCTTTTCAAAACTCATGCTACTATCAATCCAGTAACTATACTCATCATAGCCAAGATCTTCACAAAATTTAATTCTTTGAATAACTTCATCAGCAGTTCCAATAATGCTGTTTTTACGCATTTTTTCAGGAGAATACATTTCAAGTTTAGACATCTCTTCTTCAGTAAGTTTTTCGATAAGCCCTTGTTCAATTGGTCTTTCATTCTTGAACCATGCGCCAAAATAACAATAGAATCTTGATATATCTTTAGAGCCTTGCACGACCTCCTCTTCACTTTCACCCACAAACGTATGTCGAAGAACCATTATTTTTGGCCTCTGAATTTCTTTAAATTTTTTGCATGAATTATTAAATCTATCCATTAAAGATGAAACTTCATCATCACCAAGCCATAAAGGCGTCACTTGAACATTACATCCCTCTTCAACGGCAAAGTCATGAGAATGTTGGTCTCTTGCTGCAATCCAAATAGGTGGATTAGGTGATTGAAGGGGTTTTGGTGAGCTAGTAGTTTTTGGAAACGACCAATGCTCTCCATCCCCAGTATAGTCACCCTTCCATAAAGCCTTTATAGCGGGTACTATTTCTCTTAAAGCGCTACCAGCTGAAAAGGCATCCATGCCACCTGCAAGCCGATCATATTCGAAGGAGTAGGCTCCTCGAGCAATTCCTATTTCTAATCTTCCATCTGAAATAATATCTGTCATTGCAGCTTCTTCAGCAAGTTTTATTGGGTGCCAAAAAGGGGCAATAATTGTTCCAGTTCCAAGCCTGACATTATTTGTTTTATTTGCTAAATCGGCAATATTGACAAATGGATTAGGGGCAATAGTAAAGTTCATACCATGATGTTCGCCAGTCCATATTGTTTTGAAACCAGACTTATCAGCTATTTGACATAAATCAACAAACTCATCATACAAACGTTTCTGTGACTGTTCCTCATCGATCCTTTCCATTTGTATAAATAAAGAAAAATCCATATTAATAGCCCCTATATATTTTGATTAATTTTAGATATTGCTTCTACTTTGCCTTCACTTTCCTTACCTACAAATATTCCAAAAGCATCCAACTCTCTTTCTTTAATATAGCGTTTAAGCATTATTCTACTCGCTTCATCAGTCAACTGCTTAAAAGGAATTGAATCAAATTCAAAGAATTTACCTGAGGTAACTGAAGACCCATCTTCGACCTGAGCTCGATAATATATTAAACTGGTTTTATCATCACTGTTTTCAAATACTGAAAATAGATAATGGTCTGATATATTAATATTTAGGTTTTCAAGCTTACCAAGGAGGCTTTCATCATCACTTGCTTGACCAAGCCTAGTCGCAGTTGGAAAATATAGAAGGCTTGTTGCTTTATCTTCTAAAAGTAGTATTTTTTTACGCCACTCAATGAGAGCACCCACAAGTATCTTGGTATTCTTATTTTCCATTGCAAGTAACATCTTTTGCTCAAGACTAAGATTAACATAATTACCGCGTAAATAAACTAGTGGAGTTTGCTTGTTGCTATCAAACTCTGCTACTTTTCCAATGAGAATAAAATGATCACCAGCATCTATAAACTGATTTTTAATACAGTCAAACCAGGCAACAGAACCTGAAATAATTGGGCTTCCAGTAGTTTTTTTCTCCCATTTGATATTTTTAAAACGATCATCTTCAGGGCTTGCAAAAGTATTAGAGATGTGTTGTTGATTCTCTGATAGAACACTAACAGCAAAATTCTTCCCTGTAGAGAAAGATTCAATATTAAATGAGGCTTTATCAATACATATTAATATTAATTGAGGATCTAGTGATACTGATGTAAAGGAGTTTGCAGTAAAGCCTATTGGTTTGTCATTTTTGTCTAAAGAGGTAACAATTGTTACTCCAGTTGGAAACGAACCAAGCGCATGTCTTAAGTCTCTAGTTTCTTCTTTCTTCATTGCGTATTATTTTGAGTATTAATAAAAAATTGTTCTATTATTGGATTGACTTTATGCCCAGATATATATGCCATCATATGAGCCTCACCTTTAATAGACTTACTTAAACTGCCAGGTGTTTTTTTTGACATCTGATCAGACATTAGGGCTGTAGAATTTAAATCTTCGCTTCCTGTTAAGTATAGAACAGGAACTTGTATTTCTGAAAGATTATTAATAAAGATTTTGTCTGACAAAGCAAATATTCGATATGCTTCACCATAACCCTTAGGTGATGCATTTTTTAGAATATTTATCACTTTATCAATTTTAATAAGATCTTCAGAGCTAGTTTTATTTTTGAACCAGCGTACTAAAGTTTGATCAATATTAAGTATTTTTTTTGAATTTAAGATGCTTTCAGCTCTCTTTAAAACATCATTACGCGCTTTTTTAGTTCGATTAAATACAATATTTAAAGGAATAAGGGATAGTATTTTGCCAGGATACTTTAAAGAATATGCAATACTTATAATTGCACCCATTGAGTGACCAACTAAAAAAAACTTTGAGATATTAAGACTATTTACTAGATTGTTTAATTGTTCAACATAATCATTGAGTTGAGGCAAATTATTGTTGAGTTGAGTTTGGCCATGACCGAGAAGGTCATATGTCAACACCTGAAATTTTTCTGCAAAATATTCAACCTGAGGTTCCCATATATCAGCACACATTCCAACTCCATGTATAAAAATTAAAGAATGCCCGGAGGTACCATAAGTTTGATATGAAGTTCCATCTCTATTAAAAAGAGTAGGGACATTATTTTGGTGAGTTATTTCCAAGTGAGACACAAGTCAGTCCATTTATAATATCAAAAATCTTTCAGGGCACACACCTTTTTCTCTCACTGCCTGCCGACTTGAGTAATATGAAATATAAAGTATTAAATGTAGTATGTCAAGTTGTAAAAATAAGATATTTTAAGTATTTAAGGTTAAATTTTTATTTAAATATTCTAATTTATTAAAATAAACACCTAAATACGCAGAAAAATGATATTTTTTCGTAAAAATAAGGATTTTATATAGAATAAATAGTATTTTTAAGATAAAAAATAAAAAAATCAGCTTTTATTGTCAATAAATAGCTATTTATTGATAAAAATACCGTTTTATTATACTTTAAGTTAAATATTCAGCTCATGGAGTAAAGTTATGAAGCAGAGCCTTTAATTCATCATTTACAAAGCAGTCCACTACAAGATGATATCGGTCAACACTGCTTTTATTTCTTACTGAATGAGGCTTAGTAACGTCAAGATAGTAATAATGCCCTGTTTTTAAATTTATTTCTTCACCTACTTTATCTTCTTCATTATTGTATAAAGTAAAAATAACATCATTACTAGTTCTAATGGGTATGTGAAGTCGTACAACTTTTTTATTTTTTATATCATTATCAATATTATCAGTATGTTTTTTTAGGGCTTTGCCTGATAGTAGCTTCATAATGCGAATTCTCTCAAAATCACAGGGTAAATTAAAAACTATTTCACATAATGGTTTCATTACTGATTGGTTGCGAAGAGTTGTCCATTGTAATTTTGTATCAACTATTATTTTATTTTTTGTAAACCCTGGTTTGAAAATATCTGATGGGCATGCACCAAATCCATGCAGAGATACCGCTGTCCAAATATTATTATTTTTGTAGGGCTCAATCTGAGTCAATAGCTGAAAGTTCATTTCATCAAGATACATAGCAACACTTGATAAATCCTTCAAATAGGGCGCTATTGGAATTTCATACTTATTGATAGTTTTTTGGTTTGAATTAATTTGCATCTAAATTAAGATTAAAAACCATAGATAATTTATTTTATAATATTTAGTTATGACTCTAGCTAAATATAATACTAAAAATGGCTCTCCAAATGATAGACGAAAGAGAAGATTGGAAGAGCTTCGTGCTAAAAAAAATGATACTATTGAAGAATATTCAATGAGGTCTGATGATGAACTTGATTTTCTAGAAGATGAAGAGATTGAACAAGAATAATCTTTACTTTTCCATTTGGATACTATTTAACATTGTAACTAGTGTTATATTCTTAGCAATTGTAAATTAGGTATAGATTCCTCTTAAATTTTTTCACCTTTTTTATAGACTCTCTCTGATATTATTTGACCATTTTCATTCCATGTGATCCACTTTCCATCTTTTTTCTCTTTTTTAAATCTTCCTTGTTTCAATTTCTGACCATTTTCGTACCAGGAAACCCACATACCCTCATATTCACCGTTAACATCTCTGCTTTCTCTCATTTTTTGGCCACTCTCATACCAATAGGAGTGTTTGCCATGCCATATATTATCTTTAAAAGTTTCCTCTTTTTTTATCTGGCCATTTTCATACCACTCAATCCACTTTCCCTCTTTGTTACCATTAAAAGTACTCCCTTCTTGACGCTTAAGACCATTGTCAAAGTATTTTGTATGAAGTACATTTTTTAGTATTCCTTCTGACATTTATCTGAACTATATTAATTTGATTGTGCAGTTTTTATCAGCCTACCTAAAACTGAATTTGCAACGAAAGACAATTCAACTTTATTAACTTTTTCTAGATTATGAAAATCCTTACCAACAATAATTAGACCCAACATGCCCATATTTAGATGTGGTGTGCAACCATACAAATAAATTCCTGGAGTTTTAAAAAGAACAGAGTGAGACTCGTTCATCTTAGAATTATGTGGAAGAGCATTCATGTTAGGACCAACAAGAAATTCTACATTATGCCCCTCATTCTTTGGAAACCACTCTATAGTGTCTCCAACATCAATAAATGCTACTTCAATGCTATATGAGTCATCTTCGGTAAACTCAATTTTAATAGTTTCTGCTGCAGTAATTTTTGAAACTACTACTAAATTTATAAATATAAATAATGTAATTAAGATTCTCATAAAAGTACCCTTCCAGACTCACTAAAAAATGACCTAATTTAGTTTAAAATTATTCTTCAATCGATTTTAACCTTATTTGCATATGAATTTTTTTTCAGTTACTTATTACGTAGAAAACCAGGAAGAGGTCGATTTTATTACATATGATTTTAATGCAGAAGATTTAGAATCATTAGAGATTCAACTTCAACAAAGTGAAGGGATTTCAAAAAAATGGTGGAAGCATTTCTATACGCAACACTTATCACCCAATGAAACGACTAGCCTTGATGATATAACTGATTGGGGCTATTTTTATATTGAAGATAAAGATGGTAATGTTGTTTTTTGTAATAATGATCAGTATCTTGAGCTACTTCTTAAAGATAAACAAACATTTATTAATAAGTTAATAAAGAAGAATATAACAAATCCAGTAGTTGTTCATCAAAGCAAGAAGAGTTAAATCAAATTGTATTTTGACTAATAGAATCTAGATACAATAAGTACTCTGATGAACAGGATAAAAGTATTGTGCCTATTATTAACTTTGTTAATGTTTCCAATCATGAGTAATTCAAGTGTAAAAATAAATTTAGAAGAATATATTAATTCATTTTCATGGGACAAAAGAATAGTCCTCTTTATTACAAAAGATATTCATTTCATTAATGAAACTGACGATTTTTTTAAAACAAATAGTTGTGAAAATGAAGAAAGAAATTTGAAGTATATTAGAATTGTTGGAGATGATATTAACAAATATATTATTCCAGATAGGTATAAGAATAAATATGGACTTTGGTTAATTGGTTATGATGGTGGAGATAAATCATATTCAAATGACACCTCATTACTAAAAGAGATTCACAATATTATTGATACAATGACAATAAGAAAGATTGAAATGACTGAACAAAATGAAAAATGTAATTAAGGTTTTGTTATAGGATCACTCTTACATTTGCTTCAAACTCTTAAATATATTTAAAATCAATGACTTAAAAGAGTGAATCTACTGAACAACAATAACCATTGCAGGCCTTACTAGTCTTCCATTAAGCGTAAAACCAACCTGTATAACCTCAAGAACAGTATTAGAATCTTTATCAGGCATAGGAACCATTGTCACAGCTTCATGAAGTTCTGGATTAAATTTTTCATCTTTTGGATCTAGTGTTTCAACCCCAAATTTTTCAAGTGTTGAGTTAAAGACTTTATTAGTTAATTCTAGTCCTGTAATAGTATCTTCAAGGGTCGCATTTTCATCAGATGCTGATTTTAAACCCATTGAAAGAGAATCTCTAACCTCTAATAGGGCTTTTACAAAACCATCGAGTGCATATTTGTGAGCATTTTCTAGATCTTTTGAGGTTCGCCTTTTGAGATTTTCCATCTCAGCTTGTGAGCGTAATAATTTGTCCCAATTTTCTTTAACTGAATGTTGAGCTTCTTCTAGCTGAGACTTTAGATCTTCTAATTCTTCAGATCCACTCAATACTTCTTCATTAACCTCAGAAGTAGTATCTTTTTGCGATTTTTGTTCTTTCTTTTTTGTCATTGTTTAATTAAACTAATGTATATTTAAGATGATATTTAGTCACTCTTTAGGATATTTCAAGGCCTATGTTTAATACAATCGGCATTATCTGTAAACCAAATGATTTTACCAGTCAAAAAACTGGTTTGGAGCTTGGTGTGTTTCTTAAACATAAGAAGGTAGTTCTTTTAGAGGACTCCAATGATTTTGAAAAGCAAGCTGATTTAATAATTGTTGTTGGCGGTGATGGTACATTATTAAATACAGCTAGAACTTATGTGGACTTTAACATTCCCATTCTTGGTATTAATCTAGGGAGACTTGGGTTCTTAACTGATGTTTCAGTTGATTCAATGATTACCGTTGTTGGTAATATTTTAGATGGTGAGTTTATCAAGGAAAAAAGATCACTATTAAGTTGTCAAATTGAGCAAAACGGAAAGGTTTTATCAAAAAATTTAGCCTTTAATGAGGTTGTGATCCATCGGAATTTAGCTCCTAGAATGATAGAGTTTGAGCTGCATGTTGATGACGATTTTGTTAATAATCAGCGAGCTGATGGTCTAATCGTTACAACACCGACTGGTTCAACTGCTTATGCATTATCTAGCGGTGGCCCAATAATGCATCCTAGTGCTAATACGATTTGCCTTGTATCAATTAGCCCACATACAATGAGCCATAGGCCGTTTATTCTCCATGGTGAAAGTGAAGTTCTTATTACCCTATTGGATTGTGAGGAGAGTGCTACAGTTAGTTTTGATGCACAGTCCTCAGTAACTGTAACAGAGGGGGCATCAATAAGAGTAAAGCAACATGAAAATTTTGTCCATTTAATTCACCCTAAGGGATATGACTATTTTGAGATTATTCGCTCAAAGCTTCATTGGGGACAGAAGGTATAAAAATCTATGCTTGATCAATTGTCTGTTAAAAACCTAGTTGTTGTTGAAGACTTAAGTATCGAGTTTAATACTGGAATGACTGTTGTAACGGGTGAAACAGGTGCTGGAAAATCAATATTAATTCAAGCATTAAATCTTGTTACTGGAGGTCGCTCTGATTCTTTGCTGGTTAGAAAAGGTAAGGATAAAGCTGAAATAGTAGCAACATTTATTCTTGGTGGTAATAAAGCTCTTCAGACATTATTAGAGAGTCTTGACCTTGAAAGTGATGATGAGTGCATTCTAAGAAGAGTAATAAGCGCGGATGGTAAGTCTAGATCTTATGTAAATGGCTCTAATGTTCCATTATCGATTTTAAAAGACATTGGAAGCTATTTAATTGATATGCATGGTCAAAATGAGCATCAACTCTTACTTAGAAATAATCAGCATCGAATCTTACTAGATGATTACGCTGGAACTAAAAGCTTATGTCAAGAAATAAATATAATTGTCCATAATTTTAAAAAAATAAAAGATGAGATTTCTAACTTAAAAAACAATAATGAAAATTTGTCATCTAAAAAAGAATTTCTCAATCATCAACTAAATGAGCTAGAGCAGCTAGATATGACCCAAGAAGAGCTCGATAGCATTGAAGATGATTTTAAAGTTTCTCAGAATGCAAGTTTATTAGTGGAAAAAATCTCAAGGATTTTAGAATCTTTAGATCATGATTCTGGAGTGAATAATATTTTAATAGAAGGCGAAAGTGTTATTGGTGAATCTATGGAGTATGACAATCGTCTTGATTCAATTCAGTCTCTATTATCAAGCGCACAGGTTCAGATTCAAGAAAGTATTTATGACTTATCAGACTACCTCAGTAAGATAAGTAGCTCAGAAGATAATTCTTCAGAGCTTGCAATCAGAATTAATATTCTTCATGATCTTGGTCGAAAGCATAGTTGTCAAATTAAAGAGCTTCTTAAAATTAAGTCTAGCTTAGAAGAAAAACTTGATGGAATAGATTCTTCTTCAGAAATGCTAGATGAGTTAATTAATAAGCAGGATAAAATTGAAAAAGATTACTATAAAAAATCAAAAATATTAACTTCAAAAAGATCCACCGCAAGCAAATCTCTTTCAAAAAAAGTTACAGAGTTAATGCAAAATCTTGGCATGCCTGGCAGTGAGGTTCTTTTTCATCTTAGTTCACCTAGCCAATCAATTCAACTAAATGGTGAAGAAGAGATTGTAATAAAGGTTAAAACAAATACTGGACAAGATCTAAAGCCGCTAAATAAAGTTGCATCTGGAGGTGAGCTTTCAAGGATTTCACTAGCACTTTCAGTTGTTACTAGTAAGACTGAACTTACGCCTTCGATAGTCTTTGATGAGGTAGATGTTGGGATTAGTGGATCAGTTGCAGAAATTGTTGGGCAGATGCTGAAACAACTATCAGCAAGGTATCAGGTCATTTGTGTCACCCATCTTGCTCAAGTTGCAGCTCAAGGAAAGGAACATATGAAGGTAGTTAAAATTCAGAGAAATGGAGCAACATTCACAGAAGTTACAAATCTTAACCCGCTTCAAAGAACAGATGAAGTGGCCAGAATTCTCGGAGGCATTAAGGTTAGTGATAAGACAAAAATGGCTGCTGAAGAAATGATTAAATCAAGTGCTTAATTATTTTTTAAATTAGCGTTTCAGTTAATTTAATACCTTAAATATTGTTCTTTAGTTTATTTGGCTTTTAAGTAAATAATTTGTACTTAGATGACTTGACTATTTGTTAGTAAATTGTATAATATTGCCTTTGTATATAGTCAGGGTGGTTAGTGAAAAAGTGATACCAAAAAGCTCACTTATTCAATACACTCTACTCGCTCTAATTGTTTTAGCATATTCCATTTATGGTTTTGGATTTGCCGCTCTTTACGGAGCAATAGTTAGCTTGAGTAACACCTGGATTTTTGACTGGTATACAAATAAACAAAAAGCATTGGTTAACGCTGATGCCCAAAAGAGTTTTAGAATGGCAATTAATAGTAGTGTAATAAGAACACTTGCTTTAATCCTTCTTGCTTTAATTGGGCTTAGTTTATTAAAGCTTGAACCATCAGCTCTTTGTTTGAGCTTGGTTTTAGGACAAATTGGATTTATTTTAGATAGGTTAAGGCAAAAATAATGGCAAGTGGAGAGCTTACATCAAGTGCTTATATTAAGCACCATTTACAAAATTTAACATACGGAAAGTTTCCAGATGGTCATTGGGGCTTTGCTCATAGTGCTGCAGAAGCTAAAGAAATGGGCTTTATGGCGTTTCATGTTGATACTTTAGGAGTCTCTTTTGTTCTAGGCGCACTTTTTTTATTCTTTTTTGCTAGGGCTGCAAAGCGTGCTTCGATTGATGCACCCAGTGGATTTCAGAATTTTGTAGAAAGTATTGTTGATTTTATTGATGAGAATGTTCGTGGCTCTTTTAGTGGTAAAAATCCAATGGTTGCTCCCCTCGCCCTTACAACATTCATTTGGATAGTGCTAATGAACACAATGGATTTAGTCCCTGTTGATTGGCTACCTACACTTTTTGCTGCAATGGGTGTGGAGTATTTAAAGGTTGTTCCAACGACAGATCCTAATGCAACCTTTGGGATGTCGATAGGTATATTTATTTTAATCCTTTACTATAGTGTTAAGGAAAAAGGACTTGGTGGATTTGCTGGCGAACTGACTTTGCATCCTTTTGGAAAGTGGATGCTTCCAGCTAACTTATTTTTAGAAGGAGTGAATTTACTGGCTAAACCAGTTTCACTTGCATTACGTTTATTTGGAAATATGTATGCAGGTGAGATGATCTTCATTCTAATTGCACTGTTGCCGTTTTGGATACAGTGGAGCCTGTCTTTACCGTGGGCTATTTTTCATATCTTAATAGTTTTACTTCAGGCATTTATTTTTATGACCTTAGTAATTGTATATATGGATATGGCACACCAAAAAGAGCATTAATTTTTTTTATAAGTAGGAGTAAAAAATGGAACAAAGTATATTATTTTTAGCAGGATCTATTTTGATGGGTCTAGGTGCATTAGGCGCTGCTGTAGGTATCGGTATTCTTGGTGCTAGATTTATTGAAGGTGCTGCACGTCAACCGGAACTTATTCCAATGTTAAGAACGCAAATGTTTATCGTTATGGGCCTTGTTGATGCGGTACCTATGATTGCAGTAGGTATATCAATGTATATCTTATTTGCAGTTGCTGGATAAATTTGCATTCTTTTTAATTAACAAGGGTATTACGCTATGAATATTAACCTAACGCTGATTGGACAAACAATTATGTTCGCCATGTTTGTTTGGTTCTGTATGAAGTTTGTTTGGCCACCACTCGTTGAAGCAATGCAAGCTCGTAAAAAAGCAATTGAAGATGGATTAAAAGCTGCTGAGCTTGGAAAAGAAGAGCACGCACTTGCCCAAAAAAATGCTGAAGAGCTAATTGAAAGTACCAAAAATAAAGCGGCAGAAATTATTGCTAATGCTGACAAACAAGCAAATGTAATGATAGATACTGCTAAAGGTTTAGCTTCTGAAGAGGCAGAAAAAATCAAAGCTCATGCCAAGTCTGATCTAGATCAAGAGGTAGTGAAGGCGCGTAACGAGCTTAAAAATCAAGTGTCTAGTTTGGTCATGCAGGGAGTCAACTCCGTATTAGAAAAAGAGGTTGATTCTAAGGCCCATAAAGATATGCTTTCAAAGCTTTCTCAATCACTATAGGAAGCGGCGATGGAATTATCGACAATTGCCAAGCCATACGCTCAAGCGATTTTTGAAATTGCTGGTCAAAGTAATAATGTCTCAGATTGGAGTGGTTTTTTAGCCGCTGCTAGTGCTATTATGTCTGATAAAAATACAAAGGCATTTATAGCTTCTCCAGGCAAAAGTATGAGTCAAAAATTTGATTTGATTTCTGCTCTAATAGCTAAGACAAACGCACGTGTTCTAAGTCAACAAGAGGCTGCATTTATAAATCTTATCTTAAGCAATGATCGCTCAACTGCTCTTAGCAGTATTGCCGATGCTTTTGAGTCAGCTGTATCTAACGCTAACAAGAGTAAGAATTTCAAAGTTATTAGTGCATTTGAGTTAAGTGACGCAGAACAAAAGGCAATTGTTGAGAATTTGACAAGTAAACATAAAACAACTGTATCAGTTGAAACTGAAATTGATAAGACTCTTAAAGGTGGGGTTATTATCAAAGAAGGTGACAAAGTAATTGATACATCAATAAAGGCAAGGGTTGACGCTTTAGGCGTTTCTTTGTCTGTAAATTAATTTTATATAGAGAGGTTTGTTATGCAATTAAACGCTTCTGAAATCAGTGATTTAATTAAAAAAGAAATAGAGGGCTTTGATTTTTCAGCAGAAGCTCGTACAGAAGGCACAGTAATAAGTGTTAGTGATGGAATCGTTCGAATTCATGGTTTAGCAGATGCTCAATTTGGTGAGATGCTTGAGTTTCCAGGAAATACTTTTGGTTTGGCTCTTAACCTAGAACAGGATTCTGTTGGTGCAGTTGTATTGGGTGATTATCTTCACATTTCAGAAGGTGATACTGTTAAGTGTACAAATCGAATTATGGAAGTCCCAGTTGGTAATGAGTTACTTGGTCGTGTTGTTAACCCTCTTGGAGTTGATCTCGAAGGAAAAGGTGAGATCAAAACAGCTGTTACTCGCCCAATCGAAGTTGTTGCCCCAGGTGTAATTGAAAGACAATCAGTTGATCAGCCAATTCAAACAGGAATTAAGGCGATTGATGCAATGGTTCCAATTGGACGTGGTCAACGTGAACTTATTATTGGTGATCGTCAAACTGGAAAAACTGCTGTTGCAATTGATGCCATTATTAACCAAAAAGGGACCGGTGTTAAATGTATATATGTCGCTATTGGACAAAAGGCTTCTTCAATTGCTACTGTTGTTAGAAAACTAGAGGAACATGGCGCATTAGAGCATACTATTATTGTTGCAGCGTCAGCATCTGATTCAGCAGCCCTTCAATATATTGCTCCTTACGCTGGATGTGCAATGGGAGAGTATTTTAGAGATCGTGGTGAAGATGCACTAATTGTTTATGATGACTTAACTAAACAAGCATGGGCTTATCGCCAAGTATCACTTCTTTTAAAGCGCCCACCTGGACGTGAGGCTTATCCGGGAGATGTATTCTATCTGCACTCTCGTTTATTAGAGAGAGCATCACGAGTAAACGCTGAGTATGTTGAAAAAGTAACTAATGGTGAAGTAAAGGGAAAGACAGGTTCATTAACAGCTCTTCCTATCATTGAGACTCAAGCTGGAGATGTATCTGCATTTGTTCCAACAAATGTAATTTCTATTACAGATGGACAAATTTTCTTGGAGACAGACTTATTTAATTCAGGAATTCGCCCAGCTATTAATGCAGGTCTTTCAGTTTCTAGGGTTGGTGGTGCAGCGCAAACTAAAGCAATTAAAAAGCTTGGAGGTAGTATCCGTCTTGACTTAGCACAGTATCGTGAATTAGCAGCCTTTGCTCAGTTTGCATCTGACCTTGATGCAGAAACTAAAGCGCAGATTGATAGAGGAATTCGTGTGACTGAATTAATGAAACAGGCACAGTATTCACCTCTAAATGTTGCTGAAACGGCAACCTCACTTTTTGCAGCTAACTCTGGTGCACTTGATGATGTTGAGGCAAATAAGGTTGTTGCATTTGAAGCAGCACTTCTTGCTTATATGAACACAAGCCAGACAGAATTGATGACTACTATTAATGAATCTGGTGACTACAGTGATGATATAGCAGCAAAACTTCAGGCTGCTATAGATGACTTTAAAGCTAATAATACTTGGTAGAAAGATATGGCAGTAGGTAAGGAAATTAGAACACAAATCGCGAGTATTAAAAATACTCAGAAGATTACTTCGGCCATGGAAATGGTTGCAGCTTCTAAGATGAAAAAGGCACAAGATAGAATGCTTGCTTCTCGACCTTATGCTGAAAAAATTCTTAATGTTATTGGACATCTGACTCATGCTAACTCTGAGTTTAAGCATCCATATATGACATCTTCAGAAGAAAAAAAGCGTGTAGGAATTATTGTTATCTCTAGTGATAGAGGTCTTTGTGGTGGTTTAAATACTAACTTATTTAGAAGCCTTTTGAAAGATATAGCAACTTTGCAATCAGATAAAGTTGAGGTTGAACTTTGTACGATTGGTAAAAAAGCGACTTCATTTTTTAAAAATACTGGACTTAAAATTAACTCTATTCTTACTGATATTGGTGACAAGCCTCAATTTGATGATCTCTTAGGCACTATTAAAGTAATGCTTGATCGTTATGATTCAGGCGACATTGATCAGATTATGATTGCTTATAATAGTTTTGCAAGTGCAATGACGCAAGTGCCAACTGTTAAGCAAATTGTACCAATGGAAGTTACTGATGAAAAAAGTAAGGATCACCATTGGGATTACATATATGAACCAGATGCAGAGAGTGCGTTGAGCGCCCTGCTTGTGAGGTATATCGAAGCATTAGTGTATCAAGGAATTGTAGAAAATATTGCTTGTGAGCAATCTTCTAGAATGATTGCGATGCACAGCGCAACAGAAAATGCTGGTGATATGATTGATGACTTACAATTAATTTATAACAAGGCAAGGCAGGCAGCTATTACTCAAGAAATCTCTGAGATTGTAGCCGGTGCTGCTGCTGTTTAAAGATTTAAAATAAGGAAAAGCAAATGAGTATAGGCAAAATTACACAAATTATTGGAGCGGTTATTGATGTTGAGTTTCCATCTGATTCAATACCTAAAGTTTACAATGCACTTCATGTCACTAAAGCGAACCTTACATTGGAGGTTCAGCAACAGCTTGGTGATAATGTCGTTAGAACTATCGCTATGGGTGGATCTGAAGGACTTCAGCGAGGTCTAGAGGTAACTAACACTGGTAAGGCAATTACTGTCCCAGTTGGCACTAAGACACTTGGACGTATTATGAATGTCCTTGGAGAGCCAATTGATAATGCCGGTGAAATTGGTCAAGAAGCTGATTGGGAAATTCATCGTTCGGCCCCTGCATATGATGAGTTAGCTCCTGCAACAGAATTACTTGAAACAGGAATTAAGGTAATTGATTTAGTTTGCCCATTTGCAAAAGGCGGTAAGGTAGGACTTTTTGGTGGAGCTGGTGTTGGAAAGACAGTAAATATGATGGAGCTTATTAGAAATATTGCCATCGAGCACTCAGGCTATTCAGTATTTGCAGGCGTTGGTGAGAGAACCCGTGAAGGTAATGACTTCTATCATGAAATGAAGGACTCTAATGTATTAGACAAGGTGTCGCTAGTTTATGGACAGATGAATGAGCCTCCGGGAAACAGACTTCGTGTTGCACTTACTGGACTTACAATGGCTGAATATTTCCGTGATGAAGGACGTGACGTTCTTTTATTTATTGATAATATTTACCGTTATACGCTTGCTGGAACAGAAGTTTCTGCACTTTTAGGGCGTATGCCATCTGCGGTTGGTTATCAGCCTACACTTGCATCTGAAATGGGTGCACTTCAAGAAAGAATTACTTCCACTAAAACTGGCTCTATTACTTCGATTCAAGCGGTGTATGTTCCTGCAGATGACTTAACTGACCCTTCTCCAGCTACAACATTTGCTCACTTGGATGCGACTGTAGTTCTGTCTCGCCAAGTTGCTGAGCTTGGTATTTATCCTGCTGTAGACCCGCTTGATTCAACTTCTCGTCAGCTTGATCCTCTAGTTGTTGGACAAGAACACTATGATGTTGCTAGAGGAGTTCAGGGCGTACTTCAGCGTTATAAAGAATTGAAAGATATTATTGCGATTCTTGGTATGGATGAGCTATCTGAAGAAGATAAGCAAACCGTTTCTCGCGCTCGTAAGATCCAAAAATTCTTATCACAACCGTTCTTTGTTGCAGAGGTATTTACTGGATCTCCTGGAAAGTATGTATCTTTGAAGGACACTATTTCTGGTTTTAAAGCTATTCTTGATGGTGAGCATGACGCAATACCTGAACAAGCATTCTATATGACCGGATCTATCGAAGAAGTTAAAATAAAGGCGTCGGAGGCATCGTAAATGGCAGTAATACATGTTGATGTAGTTTGCGCAACTGAGGAGATATACTCAGGGGAGGCAAAGTGTGTGTTTGCGCCAGCTACAATGGGTGAGATCGGCGTGTACCCTATGCATGTTCCTTTGATAAGTACTCTTAAACCCGGTGAGGTGAGAGTAGAAACAGAGAATGGCGTTGAGTCTATTTTTGTTTCTGGAGGTATCATTGAGGTTCAGCCTGATACCGTTACAATATTTTCTGATACAGCAATTCGTGCAGATGACTTAGATGAGTCAAAGGCTCTTGAAGCGAAAAAGCGTGCTGAAGAAGCGATGTCTAATTCTCAGACGGAACAAGATATTTCAACTACTCAAGCGGCGCTCGCTGAGTCAATGATGCAGCTTCAAATGATCTCTAAGATGAGAGGGAAAAAGCGCTAAGGCGCTTTAAAGAGCACAGACTGAAAATTTACAATCCTGTTATTCGCAACTTCCACGCCTTCTTCATGAAGGCGTTTTATTTTGAGATGGATATCATCTGCAAAACCCCCAAGATCTCCATTTGATTTAACTACTCTGTGACAAGGTACTTTTGGAGCAAATGGATTTTTATTCATAGCATTTCCAACTGCTCGATGAGCTAAAGGTCGGCCTATCATTGTAGCAAGACCCCCATATGAAATTACTTTCCCTGGAGGAATTTTTTTTAAGGCCTCATAACACTGAGATTGAAAGGGTGTCATTTTATAAAAGTTTGTATTAAGTCATCATATTTATTTTGCGATTTCAGTATGAAGTTGCATACTTCTCGAACTGCTCCATCACCTCCCCTCTTTTCAGTAACTAGAAGCGCATAATCCTTTACGATATCTTGAGCATTTGAAACAGCAATCGGAAGCGCAATCTTTGTCATAACAGGAAGATCAATAATGTCATCTCCAACATATGCAGACTCACTTAAACCAATCGATAATTTTTCGGTTAAATCTTTTAGAGCAATGCTTTTATCAAGGACGCCATGATAATGATGTTTGACCCCCAAACCATCAAGTCTATGCGCTGCTGACTTTGTACTTCGTGCAGTAATTACTGCAACCTCAATTCCAGATAATTGGAGTAATTTAATACCAAGACCATCTTGTGAATCAAATTTTTTATGCTCTACTCCATCATCGTTAAAATAGATGCCGCCATCAGTTAAAACACCATCAACATCAAGTATTAAAAGTTTGATTCCTTTAGCAATACTTTCAGCTTTTTTATTTGATTTCATTAAGCGAAGTTATCCGTTAATTTTTTTGTTAATGTAAACTTGTTGAGCTATTGATAGAACATTATTTGTAACCCAATACAATACTAATCCTGAAGGGAACCATAAGAAAAATACAGTAAATACAACTGGTAACATCATCATTATTTTTGCTTGAATTGGATCTGCAGGTGGTGGGTTGAGTCTTTGTTGGAACCACATGGATGCACCCATAATTAATGGTAATATAAAGTATGGGTCTTTTGCAGCAAGGTCTGGTAAATATAAAAATGGAGTTTGTCTTAGCTCAACCATTTCAATTAGAACCCAATATACAGAAATGAAAACTGGAATTTGGACAAGAATAGGAAGGCAACCTGCAGCTGGATTAATTTTTTCTGTTTTGTAAAGCTCCATGGTTTTTTTACCAATTTTTTGTTTATCACCCTCATACGTTTCTTTGATTTTCTGAAGCCTTGGCGCCAGTTTTTTCATTCCTGCCATTGAGCGGAATGATTTCTCAGAGAGCTTATAAAAAGCAAGCTTAATAGCTAAGGTCAAGAGGACTATAGAAATAGCCCAGTTTTGAACAAAACTGTATATCCAATGGAGAAATACTGATAATGGTTTCGCTACAATAAATAGGAATCCATAGTCCACAGTTTTATCAAGGCCTGGAGCAAGTAACTCGAGACGAACATGTTCTTTTGGTCCAATATAGAGCTGATTTTTCCCAAGTGTTGAAGATGAGCCAGCCAGAATTCTTTGACTTGGATTAACCGTTGTTAGGAGATAATTATCTCTGCTAGTTTTAGTTGAATAAGTGTGTTTCTCATTTTCAGAAGGTATCCATGCTGCAAAAAAGTAATGCTGAATCATCGCTGCCCAACCACCTAATGAAGTTGTTTTAGGGTTAGAATCAAACTCATCAAAATCAATTTTTTCAAAAACCTCTTCATCATTGTATATTGCGCCACCATTAAAGTTTTGCATACCCATAGCAAAACCACTGGATTCTATTAAGTTCCCATGAGCTAGTTGCGTGTAACTACTTACTGTTTTATCTTCATTACTATTATTAGTGACATCATAATCAACTTCAATAATGTAGCTGTTAGGTTTAAAGTGATAATTTTTTGTAACCTGGATGCCATTATCTCCAGTCCAGCTTAGAGGAACAATCAATTCACTATCACCTTCTAGAAAATACTCTTTTCTGTTAGAGGTAAATTTAGATTGATGTGTTGGCATTTGATCAGCCGGTATTAGACCGCTCTGAGCATGAAAAATACTACCTGCAGAGTTGCTAAGTAATTGAAATCTTTCTTCCGAATTTAACTCATTTGGATAATCATTTAAATAAGCGTTAATTATAGTTCCGCCTTTATGAGAAATTTCGACAGTTAAAAGGTCAGTAACAACTGTGGTGAAAGCGCCTTGAATGTTACTACCACTTTCCATTATTGGAGCGTTATCTTCAATTGTAGATTCTGAAACAAGTGGAACATCGCTTGCCTTGGGAATATCAATTGCATCATCTTGAGAGTCAACACCAACTATAGCTGTCTTGGATACTACATTTCCATTGGCATCAACAGCTTGAGTAATCTCCCACTTATCCCATAGAATAAATATAGTTAAGAAAATTGCAACAAAGAGAAAGATTTTTTGAGTATTCATTAGTTTAACTATTAGTTATTCAAATTATTTTTTGGAACTGGATCAAATTTGGCTTCAGTCCAGGGGTGGCATTTACTTATTCTTTTTGCACCTAGCGCAACCCCTTTTATTGCCCCATGATATTTTATTGCATCAAAAGTATATTCTGAACATGAGGGAATATGACGGCAGTTATTGCCCAGTAATGGACTAATAAGCCACTGGTAAAGTTTAATAAATGGCAGAAGAATGTACTTCATTAAATTTTAGTTCTGCTTTTAGTATCTTTCATCAACTTAAGAAGATCTTTTGTTATTAATGCATTATTGATAGTCACTGTTTTTTTAACCATAATAATAAAGTCAAGCGCCTCCAATTCATTTCTACTCTTTCTAAAGGCTTCTCTTGCTAAACGCTTAAAAAGGTTTCTATCAACCGCTCTTTTGAAAATCTTTTTGGATATAGCAAGACCTAACCGAGAACTAGAGTTTCCTGAATCACTCACTATTAGTTTCCAATACTTACTTTGTGAATGTGTACCATTTTGAAAAATGTCAGCATAATCACTAGCTTTCGTTATGCGCACACATTTAGCGAGCGAGCTCGTCATGATATTAAGCGGCTAAGCGTTTGCGCCCTTTTTTTCTTCGAGCACTTAATATAGCGCGTCCAGAACGAGTCTTCATTCTAGCTCTGAAGCCATGGTTGCGCTTGCGTTTGAGTACGCTTGGTTGGAATGTTCTTTTCATATTGAATATCTACTAACAAAAAATTGGTGAAATTTTACCACAATTGGTCTAGCGAGGTTTATTTGTTAAATTTGTGTGTTTAAGTTTATTCCAGAGTTAATTAGCCCCAATCTTTATAAAGATGTGGATAATGTCAGATAAATAACTAACTAATTCATATACAGTTCAGTAGCAACTCAAAAAAAGTGGTTGAAAAAAAAATACTCGCCCACAAGTAGTAATTATTCTATCCCTCCCTTTTTATTGGGAGTACTGTATGGATTGTTTTGTGATAAATGTATTAATTTGAAGAGGCTATATGACTAATAATATTCTTGATGTTCTCACCTTTATGTTTGATTTCCTTTTTGAGTCTGCTGAGCAAGATTCATCTCAAGAGCTGGATGATGATCTTTTAAAGTCTCATTTATCAGACGCTGGCTTTGATTCTGATCGCATCGAAAAAGCCCTCGTTTGGTTGGAGAATATTGCAGCTCTCCAAGATGGCAAGATTGCAAGTTTTGATACGCTTCATAATTCAATGCGCATATATAGTCAACATGAAAAAAGTAAGCTTGATGCTAAGGCTAGGGGTTTTATAATGTTCATGGAAAACATGGGCCAACTTAATGCTAGCCAAAGAGAAATAGTAATTGACCAGGTGATGTCTCTTGAAGATTCCAAACTTACCATTGATGATTTGAAGTGGGTTGTTATGATGGTAATTGGAAATAGTGCTGAGGCTGGTGTGCCTTCACAGTGGATTGAATCTATTGTGTTTAATGATGATAACCCTACTTTTCAGTAGGATTTTTGATGTCAAAGAATCTTGTTATTGTCGAGTCCCCAGCGAAAGCAAAAACAATTGAAAAATTTCTAGGTCCTGACTATGTTGTTAAGTCAAGTATTGGCCATATTAGGGATATGCCTAAGAAGGATATGGGTGTTGATATTGAAAATAACTTTCAGCCAACATACGCAATTAGTGCCGACAAAAAGAAAGTAGTAGCAGATCTAAAGAAGTCAGTTAAGACAGCAACAAAAATATACCTAGCGACTGATGAGGATAGAGAGGGTGAGGCAATAGCTTGGCATTTACAGCAGGCCTTATCATTGGCAGAAGACACACCTCGTATTGTTTTTCATGAAATTACTAAGGGCGCTATCACTAAAGCAATTAGTAATCCAAGAACAATTAATACTGACTTAGTAAATGCTCAACAGGCAAGGCGAATTATAGATCGCTTGGTTGGCTTTGAGATATCACCAGTACTCTGGAGAAAGATTTCAGGGGCTCGTTCTGCTGGGAGAGTTCAATCACCAGTTGTTCGTTTAGTTGTTGAAAGAGAGCGTGAAATTTCAACTCATAAACCTACTAGTTCCCATAAAATTAAGGCTTCTCTAAGCAATCAAGATGGAGAGACTCTTGAGGTTCGACTTAGTGAAGATTTTAAATCAAAAGAAGATGCTCTGGCTTTCGTAGAAAGTATTCTAGATTCAACTATAAAGGTAAACTCGGTTGAAACTAAGCCATCTAAGAGATCTCCTAAAGCTCCTTTTATTACTTCTACATTGCAGCAAGAGGCTTCTCAAAAGTTAGGTTTTTCTGTCAAACAAACAATGTCAATAGCTCAGAATTTGTATCGTGAAGGAGCTATTACTTATATGAGGACTGACTCCTTAAACCTTTCAGAGTTGGCAATTGATGCTGCACAAGAAGTCATAATTTCAAAGTTTGGAAAAGATCATCATCAAGCTAGAAGATATAAAACAAATTCAACAGGTGCTCAAGAGGCGCATGAGGCAATTAGGCCAACTGACTTAACAAAGCCAACAATTCCAGGTTTAGATGATCAATCAACAAAGCTTTATTCTTTAATTTATAAAAGAACCCTTGCTTCTCAAATGAGTGATGCGCAATTACTTAAGACAAAAATTAATATTAATATATCAAATCGAAGTGAGCGGTTTATAGCTGAAGGTGAGATGCTAACTTTTGGTGGCTTCCTGGAGGTTTATGATTATATGGCTGCAGATGATAAGTTACTTCCAAAAATCGAAAAAGGTGCCGCTTTATCATTAATAGATTTAACTTCAAAAGAGTCTTTTTCAAGAGCTAAACCAAGATATACAGAAGCATCATTAGTTAAAGAGATTGAACAAATGGGCATTGGGAGACCATCGACTTTTGCCACTATGATCACTACAGTGCAAGATAGGAATTATGTAGTCAAGGACACTCGTGAAGGAATTCAGAGAGAGTATCAGCATATTGAAATTGTAGATGGTGTCATTTCAGAATCAATTCAAACAGAGACAACTGGTGCTGAAAAGAATAAATTATTCCCTACAAATGTTGCCTATTTATTAGTGGATTTTTTAGTAAAGAATTTTAGTAATATTATTGGTTATGAGTTCACTGCTAAACTTGAAAGTAACTTTGATTTGATTGCTGAAGAGTCTAAGCCATGGGCGGGAGTAATCAAAGACTTTTATGATCCATTTCATGATCAAATTGAACTCGCTAAGGATATCTCTAGAGATGAAACTCATGGGAAGAGAGATTTAGGTGAGGATCCTGTTTCTGGAAAAAATGTTAGTGTACGCTTTGGTCGTTATGGGGCTTTTGCTCAAATTGGACATAAGGATGATGAAGAAAAACCAACATTTGCGTCACTTCGAACTGGTCAAGATATAGAAAATATAACGCTTGTTGAAGCATTAGAGTTGTTTAAAATGCCACGCACAGTAGGAGAAACAGTTGATGGTGAGACTATTAAAGCTAACTATGGGCGGTTTGGCCCCTACATTCAGTATGGCAAGAAATATGTATCTCTAAAAGAGGTTTCTCCAGAGGAGGTTTCTCTTGAGACTGCATTAGAATTAATTGCTGCTAAAGAAAAGTTTGATGCTGAAAGAATTATCAAGGTTTTTGATGATTCCGAAATTCAAGTTTTAAATGGTCGCTTTGGTCCCTATATCTGGAATGGTAAGAAACGAGGCAAGGGACAAAAAAATGTTACTGTTCAGAAGGTTTTTGGAGATAAGGCACCTTCTGACTTGACTCTTGAAGAGTGTAAAAAAGCCATTGAAGGAAAAATTAAAGCTAAAGCTAAGGCGAAGGCAAAAAAATCTAAAAAGAAAGTTGCCACTAAGAGTAAAGAATCTAAATAAAATTAATTTACGATGTTAATTGCTTGGAAAACCTTTCTAGGCTGTGAGAAAATCTATATTCTAAGAATAAAATTTTGATCTAAATGACCAATGTAAAGATTTGTGGTTTTACAAATGCTATTAATGCTAAAGAGGCATCACTTCTTGGAGTTGATGCTGTTGGTATGGTTTTCTATGAGAAGTCACCACGAAATATTGATATTGAAAATGCTCTAGAAATTGTTTCATCTCTCCCTCCTTTTGTAAATAGAGTAGGTTTATTTGTAAATGCAAATCCAAGCTTTATTGATGAAATACTATGCGAAGTTCCAATCGATACCCTTCAGTTTCATGGCGATGAAACTGTAATTGATTGTACTCAATTCCAAATGCCCTTCATTAAGTCTGTTCGTGTATCCCAGGATACCAATGTGTCTCAAATAGCAGATGATTTTTCTATGGCAAGTGCCTTACTTCTCGATTCTTATAATCCTAGTAATTATGGTGGAACTGGAGAAGTTTTTGATTGGTCTTTAGCCTGTGTTGATATTGACTTGCCTATTATTCTTGCCGGTGGGCTTACTTCTGAAAATGTAAAAGATGCGATTAAACAGGTTAAACCTTTTGCTGTAGATGCTTCAAGTGGTGTTGAAAGTGAGCCAGGCATCAAAGATATTGATAAAATAAAGGCTTTTATTAAACAGATTCAATCATGAGTTATAACCTTCCAGATGAAAAAGGCCATTTTGATCAGTATGGCGGTGTTTTTGTAGCTGAAACTCTTATGACTGCTGTTACAGAGTTGAAAGATGCTTATGAAAAATTTAAGGACGATCCTGCATTTATTAAGGAGTTTGAGGATGACCTCAAGCACTACGTAGGTCGAGAAACTCCTCTTTATTATGCAAAAAACCTAACTGAAAAAGTTGGCGGTGCTAAGATTTATTTGAAACGTGAAGATTTAAACCATACTGGAGCTCATAAAATTAATAATACAATTGGTCAGGCTTTACTTGCGAAACGTATGGGAAAAACTCGCATTATTGCTGAAACTGGAGCTGGTCAACATGGTGTTGCGTCCGCAACAATTGCAGCTAGACTTGGTTTAGAGTGTGTTGTATATATGGGCGAACTTGATGTTCACAGACAAGCGCAAAACGTATACCGGATGAAACTTCTTGGGGCCAAGGTCGTTCCTGTTTCTGCGGGATCAAAAACACTTAAAGATGCTCTTAATGAGGCGATGCGTGACTGGGTAACTAATATTGATAATACTTACTATATTATTGGAACTGTTGCTGGACCTCATCCCTACCCAATGCTAGTTCGAGATTTTCAAAGTGTAATTGGTAAAGAGGCAAAAGAGCAATTCAATGAGCAGGTTGGTGGATTACCTGATGCAGTAATTGCCTGTGTTGGAGGTGGTTCAAATGCAATTGGACTTTTTTATCCATTTATTGAAGATAAATCAGTAAAAATTATTGGTGTTGAGGCTGGTGGGCGAGGTATTGATCTAGGCCCTGATGCACATGCAGCCCCTTTGACTGCAGGAAGTGTGGGAGTGCTTCATGGAAATAGAACTTACTTGATGGAAAATGAGGATGGTCAAATTATTGAAGGTCATTCAATATCAGCAGGTCTGGATTATCCAGGTGTCGGACCCGAACATGCCTATCTAAAAGATATTGGAAGAGCAGAGTATGTCGCTATAACGGATAAAGAAGCTTTAGAAGCCTTTCATATGCTTACCGAGGTTGAAGGAATTATCCCAGCGCTTGAACCTTCACACGCAATTGCTTATGCTGTTAAGTTAGCTAAAGAGTGGTCAAGTGATAAAACCATGATCATTAACTTATCTGGTAGAGGTGACAAGGATATGCAGACTATTGCAGAAGTTGAAGGCATAGAGTTCCAATAAGCAAATCAGATATTAAGTACTAATCCCTTAATAATTCTCTTATACTATTTATTATATAAATTAAGGTCTGGAGAGGTATGCAAGAAAATCAAGAGATTGATAAAGGTCGTGGACTTATATTTTCTATTTATTTGGTCGCAGTATTTCTAAACGCTTTTGTTGATTTAGGACACAAAATCATCATTCAAAATACAATCTTTATGATCTATGGTGAGCAGCAGCAGATTATCCTAACTGCTATTGTAAATGCGATGATCCTAGTTCCATTTATCTTATTATTTTCGGTCTCAGGATATCTTTCTGATAAATTTGCTAAGACTCGTATCATGCGTTATAGTGCGTTTTCTGCCGTCTTAATCACCTTGGCAATTACCTACTGTTACTACCATGGCTTGTACCAAATTGCATTTGGCTTTACCTTACTTTTAGCTACACAAAGCGCAATATATTCACCAGCAAAAATGGGCTATATTAAAGAATGTCTAAGTAAGGCTGGCTTGAGTAGGGGAAATGCCTTTCACTCTTCGGTTGTTCTGATAGCTATTCTTATGGGAACAGTATTTTTCTCATACTTATTTGAGGCTTATCTTGGTGCAATGCAGGCAACTACTCCTGAAGAGATATTAATGAAAATAGCTCCTGTAGGCTGGGTTTTGGTTGGACTTTCAATTGTTGAATTTTTAGCAACTCTGGGAACTCGCTTCTATCCTGCTAAATTAATAACCACCCAACTATCGTTCACTAAACTGGTTTCTTTTAAGTACTTAACAAACAACTTTAAAGCTATGAGAAGCAATGAAATTGTTTGGTATTCTATTTTAGGTACCGCAATATTTTGGGGTATGTCACAAAATCTAGTGGCAGTTATACCAGCGCATGCAAAAGTAAATTTTGGAGTTGAAAGCCCACTAATGGTAAATGCAATGCTAGCCTCTTCTGTAGTTGGAATAATGATTGGGGCCTTCTTATCTGGAAGAAAAAGTCTAAATTTTATCCGCATAAATAATATTTATACAGGCTCAATTATGATTACAGTTTGTGCAATTCTAGTTCCGGTAATTTCAAGTCTGAACTTTATTCCAAATTCAACTGCCCTAATTCTAGTAACCTCAGTTATTCTTTTGTTTGGCGTTGGGGCGGGGATGATGATTATTCCACTAAATGCATTGATGCAAGCCCATTCTCCTGAAGATAGGCTTGGAAGTATGTTGGCAGGTAAAAATTGGCTTCAAAATATTGCTATGATTTCCCTTTTAATATTTACCATGTTCCTTGCAAGTCAAAATTTTGGTAGTGAATTTATACTTTACTTTAATGCCTTTATTGCAGTCGTTGGTTTTGGTATTGTCCTTAAAAAACTCAAAACTATTCTTTAGACGTGAGACAACTGGTAGGTTTATTATTATTTGGGTGGCGCTATCGACTCAAAGTTTCTGGCCTGGATAATCTTCCAAAAAATGGGCCTGTACTGCTTCTGGGCAATCACATTAGCTTTATAGATTTTGCTTTAATTCAGTGGAGCACCCCAAGAACAATTCGCTTCGTTGTTCATGATGACTATTATAGAAAACCAGTTTTTAATTGGATTTTAAGAGGAGTCGGTGCTGTATCAATAAGGCCTGAGAGTAGTCGAAATGCAATGCAAAGTATTGTAACCCTGTTAAATGATGACTGTGTTGTTGGTTTGTTTCCTGAAGGCCATATCTCAACAACTGGTAAATTAAGTGATTTAAAAAGAGGCTTTGAAAAAATATTAGCCGAATCTAAAGACACCGTTTCAGTAGTTCCTTTTGCAGTTAATAATATGTGGGGCAGTTTTTTTTCTAAGGCTCCAAGGTCTATTAAAAAGAACAAAAAATTTAGCTTTCGCAGAGAGATTCATGTATGTATTGGAGAGAGCCTTAATTCCAAGACTAACAGAGTGGAGGTAAAAAAAGCTATTGGCAATTTACTTTTTTAATGCTAATATTAGGCCTAACTATTAATAAATATTAGGGATTTATAATGAAAAAAATTGTTGTAGTCGGTGCTACTGGAAAGTTAGGCACAGAGGTTGTTGAAGGACTTGAGGCTGATTATGAGGTTATTCGAGCTAGCCGCTCAGGCCCTGATTTGAAAATTGATGCTTTTGATTTTGAAAGTGTGAGTGATGTTTTTTCATCTATAGGTTCTTTTGATGGACTTGTCTCTTGTATTGGAACGGCACCCTTTAAGCCTTTTGATGAGTTATCAATGGAAGACTTTGCGAGTGGCTTATCAACTAAATGTTTAAGTCAGTTAAACCTTGCTAAAGCAGCAATCCCATTCTTAACTGAAAATGGATCAATCACATTGACAAGTGGCATTATTGGTGATGAGCCAATTTTGGGTGGGGCAGTTGCAGCAGCAGCTAATGGTGCCCTTAATATGTGTGTTTCAGTCCTTGCAGCAGAGTATGCAGGTAAGTTAAGAATTAATATTGTCTCCCCATCTATAATCGAAAACTCTGTCGAACACTACGGGATGCTATTTGATGGGTTTGAACCAACGTCAAAGGAAAGTATTATCCAAGCATATAGAAGAACAATTTCTGCCCCTATAAGTGGCCGCGTGCTATGTCAAACTAGATCCCTTTAAAATTTATCACCAACTGCACGATTAAGCCCATCTGGTTTTGGCAGTTCTTTGTGGGCCTCATAAACCATTGACATTCTTTTTAAAACATCGTCATTAGGTAAGCTAGCAGCTCGAGTATTAAGATCAACATGAATTAGCATATGTTCAGCTGTTGCTAGTAATCGATCACTCTCATGATAAAGCCAATGAAATAGGTGTAGTTTTTTATTTTCTCCAAAGATAACCTGTGTTTTTGAATAAATTTTTTCACCAATTAATACTTCATCTAAATGTCGAATATGAGTTTCTACTGTAAAGTAAGACCCAACACTAGAAATATAATCTTCGTTGGCACCAACAATAGCCATCATTTCTGTCGTTGCTTCTGAAAAGCATTCAAGGTAGCGAGACTCAGTCATATGCCCATTATAATCAACCCATTCTTTTGGAATTTTTGTTTCGAAAGTGAGTAAAGGTTGAGTTAAATCAAGTTTTGAGAATTCTATTTTCGATTTTGGATTTGATAGTCTCTCATCAAAATCTTTAAGGATATTTCCAGCTCCCCATCGATTATTTTTTAGCACTTTTAAAAAATCAACCAAGTTATCATCACGTTTTTGCATCAATTCATCAATGCTATATTGACCTGATTGCAAATCAGATTGATTGGATACCTTATCTATTAGTTCATCTGTAAATTCGGGAACATCGGTAAGATGAGTCCAAGGCCATTCAAGGCATGGACCAAATTGGGATATGAAATGACGCATGCCAGCATCTCCTCCAGCCAGCCTATAGGTTTCGAAAAGCCCCATCTGTGCCCAGCGAAGTCCAAATCCATAACGAATGGCATCATCAATTTCTTCAGTAGTAGCAACATTATCATTGACTAGCCATAGCGCCTCTCTCCATACTGACTCAAGAAGTCTATCTGCAATAAACGCCGGGATTTCTTTTTTAATATGGAGGGGGAACATGCCAATAACGCTAAGAATATTACTTGTTTCTTCAATTACTTTTTTAGAGGTTTTTTCACCACCAACCATCTCTACTAGTGGCAGAAGATAAACTGGATTAAAAGGATGGGCAACTAAGAGTCTATCAGGATGTGACATCTGAGCTTGTAAATCTGAAGGCAGAATTCCAGAGGTTGATGAGGCAATAATGACTTCACTATTGCTACTTGATTCAATTTCATCATAAACAGATTGCTTGGCAGAAAGTCTTTCTGGAACGGCTTCAATAATTAATTTTGCAGATCTTGCAACTTCTGAGACTGAGCTTGAGAATGAAAGAGTGCCCTTTTTAGGCAGATCAGATCTGAGCAATTTTTTATATGATCGCTCAGCATTTTTAACAACTTTGTCTACATTTGCAGGTGCTTCTGTAGATGGGTCATAGACATAAACATCAATTCCATTTAACAAAAATCTAGCTATCCATCCACTACCAATAACGCCTGCGCCAATAACGCCTGCAGACTTAATACTTTTCATAGCTATCCCCAGCGCTTAACCAACTTCAAATTATCACGAACTTGTTGTGGCCCCAAAATTGAACAACCCATACCTTCAGCAGTTTGCACTGCTTTTTTAACTAAATCAGCATTGCTAGCCAGGACCCCACGTTTAAGATAGATATTATCTTCAAGGCCTACACGAATATTTCCACCTGCTAAAACCGCGAGTGCTACATATGGAAGCTGATTTCTACTTATTGAGAATGCTGAAAAAGTCCAGTCCTCAGGAATACTTGAGGTCATTGCTAGAAATGTATGAAGATCATCTGGAGCTCCCCATGGTATTCCCATACATAATTGAATCATTACTGGGTCATCAATCAAACCTTGATTTTTTAACCAGATCGCAAGTTGCAGATGTCCTGTATCAAAACATTCTATTTCTGGCTTTACACCAAGTGCCTGAACTTGAGCAGCCATCTCCTTAAGAACAGCTGGAGTGTTAGTCATAACGTAACCACCTTCACCAAAATTCATTGTTCCACAATCAATCGTGCATATTTCTGGAAGAATATTTCTAACATGATCAAGTCGTTCAGATGCACCAACCATATCCGTGCCTTCTTCTTTAAGTGGAAGCGGTTCTTCTGCAGAACCAAAAACCAGATCTCCACCCATTCCTGCAGTAAAGTTGATTACCATATCAACTTTTGATTCACGAATAATGTCAACAACTTTAGCATACAATGCAGGGTCACGAGCTGGCACCCCAGTCTTAGGGTTGCGAACATGAATATGGACAATAGCTGCACCAGCTTCAGCTGCCTCAATGCATGAGTCAGCAATTTGTTGCGGGGTGATTGGTACTTTATCTGATTTACCTGTCGTGTCACCAGAACCGGTAACAGCACATGTAATAAACACTTCCCGTGTAGGTTGTAGGTTGGTCATATGATTTCTCCAAACATAGGTTTTTGTTATTTTAATTTATTTAATACTAAATTTAGATTGAAATAATATACGATTTATTGAACACTTTTTAAACATCAGTAACAAAAGAAAAAAGCATGTGCTATAATATTTTTGCAATCGTATGCATTTCAAAATTCGATGCAACTTTATCATAAATAGTATACATAAAAAAATATGGCTGAAATTGAACTAAAAAACCTCACAAAACGCTGGGGAGATTTCGTTGGGGTAGATAATTTTAATCTGACTATTCCTAATGAAGAATTCTTGGTATTACTTGGCCCTTCTGGGTGTGGCAAAACGACAACTATGAGAATGATCGCTGGCCTTGAAAGTGTTACAAATGGTGAGGTATCAATTAATGGTAAAGTTGTTAATGATTTAGAGCCAAAGGACCGTGATGTGGCGATGGTTTTTCAATCCTACGCGCTATATCCAAATATGACTGTATATGAAAATATAAGATTCCCTCTAAAGGTCAGGAATATTGATAAAGCTCTTCATAAAGAAAAGGTAATGAGGGCATCCGAGATGGTTGAACTTAATGATTTCCTTCATCGAAAGCCAGGAGAACTTTCTGGCGGGCAGAGACAAAGAGTTGCTTTAGCCAGAGCAATTGTTCGTGAACCAACAGTTTTTTTAATGGATGAGCCACTATCAAATCTTGATGCAAAATTAAGGGTCTCAACACGTGCACAAATTAAAAACCTGCAGCATAAGTTACGTGTAACAACTATTTATGTAACGCATGATCAGGTTGAGGCAATGACCCTTGCTGATCGTGTTGTTGTGATGAACAATGGACTTGTTCAGCAGGTTGGAACCCCCCAAGAAATATACAATAAACCTGCCAATAGTTTTGTGGCTAGTTTTATTGGCTCTCCTGCTATGAATCTGATGAATGGCGTAATTAAGGATGGCGTTTTTACATGTGATAACGTAAAGATTGAAGGCTTAAGTAAGAAACATTCTGGGAAGGTTCAGTTGGGGTTTCGTGCTGAAGATGCTACTATTGTTAAAAGTAAGGGCTCAATTTCAGCGCCAGCATTTTCTATGGAACTTTTAGGAGATATGACTATGGTTTCAATAAAGGCTGGTGGAGATCTTATATCAATTAAATCTGATAAAAATTTCCATGTAGAAATTGGCTCTAAAGTGATGGCAAATATTTCTGCAAACTTGTGCCTTCTTTTCAGTTCAAAAACTGGCAAGATGCTAGATGACTAAAATTGGAGATTTGGAATGAGTTATGATGAAAAATCCCAAAAAACCCTTGCAGTAGTTAAGGCAATGGAAGAAGCATTGGGAGCTAATTCAAACAGTATGGACAAGCACTTTCATAAAGATTTTCGCTGGATGGGCAATCAAGGTTGTGGTGTAAAAAAGAATCTTGAAGATTTTCGAAATAATTGGCAACTCCCCTTAAGGGCCGCTTTTTCTGATCGAATATATAATACTGATAAGTTTTTAGTAGATGGTAATTGGGCATCATGCTTTGGTCATATTGATGCAATCCATAGTGGAGAATTTATGGGTATAGCACCTACGAACAAACGTGTGAAAATTCACTATACAGATTTTTGGGAGGTCAAAGACGGTCTCATAATAGACAATTGGGTAACTGTAGATTTCCCAAGTATTTTATCCCAACTGGGTGTTGATATTTTTAACGGCTTAGGTTGGGAATCATATGATCGAGGTGAATTAATTCCCTCAAAGCCTAACTAATTGGAGACATTATGGCAATTAATTATTTAAAAAAAGGAAAGACTGATGCAGCCAAAGCTATAGATGATGCCCAGGTTAGTGAAATTGTTAAAAACACCTTAAAAGCTATTGAGGAAAGAGGTGATGAAGCTGTGAAAGAGTTTGCGAAAAAGTTTGATAACTACACTCCAGAATCTTTTAAATTAAGTCAAGCAGAAATCGATAACCTAATAAATCAGGTATCTAAGCAAGATCTTGAGGATATTAAATTCGCACAGGAGCAGGTCAGAAACTTTGCTCAAGCGCAACGTGACTCAATGCAAGATATTGAAGTTGAAACTATGCCAGGAGTTATTTTAGGACATAAAAATATTCCTGTTCAATCAGTTGGATGTTATATTCCAGCAGGTAAATTCCCAATGGTTGCCTCTGCACATATGTCGGTTGTTACAGCTAGTGTTGCAAAAGTTCCAAGGATAATTGCATGTACTCCTCCTTATCAAGGCTCACCAAATCCAGCAGTTATTGCAGCTATGCACTTTGGTGGTGCGCATGAAATATATGTCATAGGAGGTATTCAAGCTGTTGGTGCTATGGCTTTAGGAACTGAGACAATTGATCCAGTTGATATGCTTGTTGGGCCAGGAAATGCCTTTGTTGCCGAAGCTAAAAGGCAGTTATTTGGTAAGGTTGGGATTGATTTATTTGCTGGACCAACAGAGACTATGGTGATAGCTGATGATACTGTTGATGCAGAATTATGTGCAACAGACTTGTTGGGTCAAGCCGAACATGGATATAACTCTCCAGCTGTTCTAGTAACTAATAATAAAAGTCTAGCTGAAGAGACAATATCTGAAATCGAAAGAATTTTAACAATCCTTCCCACAGCGGATACTGCTTCAGTAAGTTGGAAAGAATATGGAGAAATTGTGCTGTGTGATACTTATGAAGAGATGCTAGATGTTGCAAACGAAATTGCATCTGAGCATGTCCAGGTAATGACAGATCGTGATGATTGGTTTTTAGAAAATATGCATTCTTATGGCGCATTATTCTTAGGACCAAGAACAAATGTTTCTAATGGTGATAAAGTAATTGGAACCAATCATACTTTACCAACAAAAAAAGCAGGTCGTTATACCGGGGGACTTTGGGTTGGTAAGTATCTTAAAACTCATAGCTATCAAAAAATTACTACAGATGAGGCGGCCGTTAAGATTGGTAGGTACTGTTCTCGACTCTGTATGCTTGAGTCATTTGTTGGTCATGCAGAGCAAGCTAATATAAGAGTAAGGCGTTATGGTGGAGAGGATGTGCCTTATGGTAAGGCAGCGCAGTAGTGCATAGAATAAATAATCTTAAGGATCTAATAAAGCCTCTAAGATTAAGTATGTACAGTTTTACTGAAGATGGGGTTCGAAAAAACCTTGACTCCTTATTTCATGAAGAAGCTATTATTCATCTTTCCCATCCTTTTGGGGATATATCAGGCTCAACTAATTTTTATAATCAGGCTCTGCAACCCTTGTTTGAGTCATTACCAGATCTAGAAAGGCGGGATTATATTGTTATTGCTGGAAAAACAGAAAGGGATATAGAGTGGGTAGGATGCGCTGGCTTTTATAATGGTACTTTCTTGAAGCCTTTTTTAGATATACCACCAACAGGCCATATAGCCCATATGAGATTTCATGAGTTTTATTGCTTTAAGGGTGACAAAATAATAGAAGTTCAGGCTTTATGGGATATACCAGAACTAATGATGCAATCAGATTCATGGCCAATGGCTCCATCACTTGGAAGAGAATGGTGTGTTCCAGGGCCAGCAACGATGGATGGAATTTCAGATAAGCCTTATGATCTAGAAAAAAGCAACTCTTCAATGGAGCACATTTTAGGAATGGCTGATGCTATGAAAAAGCATCCATCACAGGGTGGTCCTGAAATTATGAAAATGGATTACTATTGGCATCCAAAAATGAATTGGTATGGTCCATCTGCTATTGGCAGTGGAAGAGGAATTGAAGGTTTTAGAAATTGGCATCAGATTCCATTTCTCAATGCTATGCCTGATAGGGGCAAGGATACAACCTTCACTAATAAAGGTGGCTCGGGAGATAAAGTAGATTTCCACTTTTTTGGAGATGGAGACTATGTGGCGGTTACTGGGTGGCCAAATATGAAACAAACTCTGACCCATGATGGTTGGATGGGTATAGCCCCAAATAACAAAGAAGTAGTTCTTCGCTCACTTGATTTCTGGAGACTTGAAGAAGGAAAAATAAGGGAAAACTGGGTCATGATTGATATCCTTGATATATATGATCAAATGGGTGTCGATGTGCTAGGTAGAGTAAGAGAGTTTAATAAAGCAAGAAATATAAAGGTGCATTAATTGTGAAACTTCCAACTACACCATCATTTAGGCTAGAAAATAAGACTGCATTAATTACAGGGGCTTCGTCTGGTATTGGCCTAAGTTGTGCAGTGGCTCTAGCTGAAGCAGGTGCTCATGTTGTAGTATCAGCTCGCAGTATTGATAAACTTGATTCAATTGTTGATGCAATTAAGGCAAAAGGGTTAAGTGCTGAAGCAATGATGATGGATGTTGCTGATACAGATTTAATCAAAGAAATTATTGACAGAAATGGCCCATTTGATATTCTAGTTAATAGTGCAGGCTTAGGACGACATGCACCTTCTAAAGACACATCAGTAGAAGATTTTGACGCAGTAATGAATGTAAATCTCCGTGGCGCATATTTCCTTACTCAGGCGGTAGCAAATGGAATGTTAGCAGCAAAAAAACCTGGCTCTTTAATTAATATTTCTTCGCAGATGGGACATGTTGGTGGCATTGATCGAGCAGTTTATTCTGCATCAAAGCATGCTGTTGAGGGTTTTACTAAGGCGATGGCTATTGAGTGGGGACCTCATCAAATTAGAATCAATACAATCTGTCCAACATTTATAAGGACGCCTCTCACACAGTCTACTTTTGATAATCCTGAGCGGAAAGAGTGGATTGAAAGCAAAATTAAATTAGGCCGAATTGGAGAGGTTGAAGATATCATGGGTGCAGTTGTTTTTCTAGCTTCAGATGCCTCCTCAATGATTACTGGATCTGCACTTATGGTAGATGGGGGTTGGACAGCAGACTAATGTTAAATAAAAAAATAACATCAATAGAGGTTGCAAAACTTGCTGGTGTAAGCCAATCTGCGGTGTCTCGAGTTTTTACACCTGGAGCTTCATCATCTAAAAAGACTAATGCATTAGTTCGAAAAGCTGCTTTGGATCTTGGGTATAGGCCAAATGTATTGGCTCGATCATTAATCACTGGGAAGTCAAAAATTATAGGATTAGTTGTTGCCTACTTAGATAATTATTTTTATCCTGAGGCTTTAGAGCTACTTTCTGGAGCGCTTCAAAAAAATGGCTACCACGTGCTGGTCTTCATGGCGACAAATACCACAGGAAATATTGATAATGTTGTAGATGAAATTTTAGACTATCAAGTTGATGGAATAATTGCAGCCTCAGTAGGTATGTCTACTAATTTGGCAGCAAGATGTTCTGATGCGGGGGTTCCTGTTATTTTGTTTAACCGTACTCAAGATGATAAGAGATTATCAGCTGTTACTTCTGATAACGAGCTTGGAGGAAAAAAAGTTGCTCAACTTCTGTGTAAAAATGACCATAAGCGAATTGCTTATATTGCAGGATGGGAGGGAGCTTCTACTCAAAGAGATAGAGAAAAAGGCTTTATTGATGAACTTAAAAAAAATGGACAAAGTCTTTTCTCTAGAGAGGTAGGTAATTTTGATTTAGAACAAGCTCGACAAGCAGCACGAAATATGTTCTCTAAGGACGAAATACCAGATGCAGTTTTTGTTGCTAATGACCACATGGCATTTGCAGTAATGGACGTAATCCGTTTTGAACTTGGAATAAAAATACCTGAACAGGTTTCAGTGGTTGGTTATGATGATGTTCCAGTTGCTGCTTGGCCAGCTTATAGCCTTAGTACAGTTAGACAGCCTGCTAAGCGTATGGTAGCAGAAACAGTTTCAATCCTCATTGACTGTATTGAAAATAATTCGACTATCGCAAGACGGATTGAAATAGATGGGCCTCTTATTCAAAGAGGATCAGTAAAAATTTTAAAGAAATAAGGAGCTAATTAAATGAAAGATTTTGATCCAAAGTACAAAAATTTTCCAGACTGGATAAATGGAATTACTTACGAAATTTGGGAGGAGCGAGGAGTAGATAAGTTACTATACTTGTATTCAGATGATATTATTTTAAGATCACCCTCTGCACTTGTAATTGGTAACAAACCTGTTATCGATGCTACCAATGCTACATTAACAGAGTTTCCAGATCGTCAACTTTTAGGTGAAGATGTAATATGGTCAGGTACTCCTGAAACAGGAATGCTATCTTCGCATAGAATTATATCAACTGCAACACACTTAGGAGATGGCCAGTTTGGTAAGCCTACTGGCAAAAAAATTGTCTTTAGAACTATTGCAGATTGTCATGCGATTAATAACCAGGTCAATGATGAGTGGTTGATTCGTGATGTGGGTGCTATGGCAAGACAATTAGGTGACCATCCTAAGGACTTTGCTAGAAAACAGATAGATTTAGAGGGAGGTATGAGTAACTGTAATAGACCCTTTACAGATACCATAGATAAACCAGGACCATATTTAGGTAAGGGCAATAATAATGAGTGGGGCGAAAAGTATGTTGACATATTGAAACGGATAATGAATTCTGATCAATCAGTTATTCATTCCGAGTACGACAGGGGTTGCCACCTCGAGTATCCAGGAGGCGTATCAGCACATTCTTATCCTGATGCAGAGGAATTTTGGATGGGATTGCGCTCATCAATGCCAAGTGCTAAATTTTCTGTTGAACATCAAATTGGTCGTGAGGATAAAAAAATGTCTCCTCGAGCTGCAGTTCGATGGAGTCTAAAAGGAAAACATGAAGGTTCAGGTGTTTTTGGCGAGCCAACCGGTGCTGAGCTTTACGTAATGGGAGTTTCACATGCTGAATTTGGTCCATCGGGCTTGAGGAGAGAATACACCCTTTTTGATGAAACCGCATTATGGAAGCAAATACTAATTAAGATGGGCTGATAATGACATTAGAACAGATGGAAAAATGTATAGTTCGATATGCTGATTTAAAGCCTTGTAAAACAGCCTTTATTGATGCTCACACTCCCGGTTCAAATCAGAAAGAAAACTTTACCATTATTGGATCAGGGGTATCAGAAAGTCCTGATCAGCATGTTCATATTAAACAAACACCTGGCTTTAATATTGGTGCTGCTGGTCAACCACCAGGTTGTATTAACTCGCTTCATACGCACACAACAGCTGAAGTATTCTATGTATTTAAGGGTAAGTGGCGTTTTTTTTGGGGACAGTCTGGAAATGCTGGTGAAGTTATTGCTGAAGAGGGAGATCTTATAAATATCCCTACAGGTATATTTCGAGCATTTGAAAATGTTGGAAGCGACTATGGAATGTTAATGGCTATCCTTGGTGGAGATGATGCTGGAGGTGGAGTTACATGGGCTCCAAAGGTTATTAATGATGCTAAAGATTTTGGACTTATTCTTGGTGAAGATGGATTATTATACGACACTAAAAAAGGCCAGTCTTTGCCAAATAATATTAATCCAATGCCTGTACTTACTGATGAGGAATTGAAAAATTTTCCTGAAATAACAACTGAGGATTTTTTAAATAACTTTTTTGTAAGTTCTTCAGAATTACATCAAAAATCAAAAAATAAACCAGCAAAAGTTATTGGAAGAGAAGCAATATTAAAGGATCGTCCAGGTTTTGAAGTTGATTTTATTACTGATGATTCATTTTTAAACAAAACCTATTCAACTAATCATCATGTAGTTAATATGATTATGAATGGAGAGTGGGAATTACAGTGGGATAGCAAAAAAACTAATCTTGGGCCAGGTGATACTTGCTTAATTCCACCTAATTTAGATCATAAACTTGTGCCCAGAAAGATAGGCAATGCTAGTCTTTTTCGCGTTACTAATACTGATGATCCTGCAGGATCAACTTGGTTAAGGTAGTATTATAAAAATTATTATTAGGGGTTAATAAATGAGCAAAATTTTAACTAGTCACGTAGGTTCATTGCCACGATCACAAGATGTTGTGGATTATATTTTTGCTCGAGAGAATAATCAGCAATTTGATGAGCAAAAATTTGATGATTGTATGAAACTAAGTGTCAAAAATACAGTTGAAAAGCAAAAGAAAGCAGGCATTGATATCGTTAGTGATGGTGAAACATCAAAAATATCTTATGCAACCTATGTCAAAGATAGGTATGAAGGTTTCTCTGGAGATAGCTCTCGAAATGCACCAGAAGATTTGAAGCAGTTTCCTGGCTTTCTAAAAAGATTGGCTGATGAGGGAGGAACTCCTCAATATGCTCGCCCAATGTGTACTAGTGAGATTAAGTCAAAAGGTCAGGGGGAGTTGCAAAAAGATATCTCGAATTTGCAAGCTGCGATGAATGCAAATGGCATTGAAAGAGGCTTTATGAACGCAGCATCGCCAGGTGTTATTTCATTATTTTTGCAAAATGATTATTACCCTTCAAGAGATGCTTACCTTGCTGCACTTGCTGATGTAATGAGGGACGAGTATGAGACTATTGTTGCTTCAGGATTAGATCTTCAGTTGGACTGTCCAGATCTAGCACTTTCTAGACATATGCTTTTTAATGATTTGTCAGATTCAGAGTTTATTAAGATTGCTGATTCTCATGTTGAGGCTATGAATCATGCGCTTAAGAATGTACCAGAAGAGAAAGTCAGAATTCATATTTGTTGGGGCAACTACGAGGGCCCTCATTGCTGTGATATAGATATGAGTAAGGTCTTTGGTACATTAATGAAAGCGAAGGCTCGATATACATTGTTCGAAACTTCAAACCCACGCCATGCCCATGAATGGACTGTATTTAGGGATCGAAAGAATGACATACCTGATACTAAAATACTTGTTCCAGGAGTCGTTGATACTACGACTAATTTTATTGAGCATCCAGAGTTAGTCGCTGAGCGCATTGAAAAATTTGTTAATATAGTTGGCAAGGAGAGAGTAATTGCGGGTTCTGATTGCGGGTTTGGTACCTTTGCTGGATTTGGTGCAGTGGATCCAGACATTGCTTTTGCCAAACTAAAGTCGCTGTCTGAGGGTGCCGCACTTGCAACTAGTCGGCTATGACAGCCTTAGTTCTGATTCCTGGAATGATGTGTGATGAGCGTATTTTTAATCATCAAATAAAAGAGCTTGGTAAATATTATGAAGTTTCTATTGCAGATATATCTAAACATTCAAATATGACTGATTTGGCAGCATATGTCTTAAGTAAAGCGCCAAGAAATTTTTGCCTGGCTGGACATTCTATGGGTGGAATCGTTGCTATGGCTGTATGTGCACAAGCACCGGAACGTATTGAAAAATTAGCACTTATTGATACTAATCCTTATGCTGAATTAGAGGAAGTTAAGCTTAAGCGGGGGCCACAAATGAGCGAAGCACTTTCTGGTAAATTAATAAATGTTATTCGTGATGAAATGAAACCTAATTATTTAGCTGATAGTGAGAATCAAGATACTATCTTAAATACTTGTATGGAAATGGCGCTGTCTTTGGGTCCTAAAGTTTTTATTAATCAATCAAAAGCACTTCGAGATAGAATGGATTACCAAAAAACACTTAGATTACTTAATATGCCAGTGCTTATTATGTGTGGTTTAGAGGATAAATTATGTCCTTTAGATAGGCATGAGTTGATGCATAATATTATTAGTAATTCTAAATTAGAGGTAATTAAGAATGCTGGCCATATGCCAACATTAGAGCAACCTATAAAAACCACGGAGGTACTAAAGAAATGGCTAATGAATTGATAGATTCAGAGTTACTTGAACTTCTTAAATCAGTTGACACGCCTACAGTATGTAATGCAATTGAAGTAGCACAAGGTAAGCGTGGTTTTTCAGAATTTACTCATGGAACGATGATTTGCTCAGCACCAAAGGGTGGAGCAATGGTAGGTTTTGCTAAAACTGCAAAAATTGCTGCGCTGAGTCCTCCTCAAGAAGATCAAGAGATAACTAAAGAGCGAAGGATGAATTATTACCAATATATGTCAGAAGTCACTGGCCCTTCTGTTGCAGTAATTGAGGATGTTGATTATCCAAATTGTATTGGAGCTTATTGGGGTGAGGTTAATACTAAGGTCCACAAAGGGTTTGGCCTCTCTGGAGCGCTGACTAATGGGGTCATGAGAGATCTTGGTGATCTTGCAGTAGATTTTCCAGTTGTTGCAGGCTCTATCGGTCCAAGTCACGGGTTTGTTCACGTAAGAGAAATTGATACAAAAATTAGTGTTCTTGGTATGAGTGTGTCGCCAAATGATTTAATTCATGCCGATCTTCATGGTGCAGTTGTAATTCCTAAAGAAGTTATTAATGGTTTAAAGGATGCTATCAAAAAGTTATTTGCTTCAGAGCAGTTAATACTTGGTCCTGCTGAAAAGAAAGATTTCAATTTTGATAGCTTTAAAAGTGCATGGGAAGATTTCGAAAAATCAAGAACATAATTTTTTTAAGCTTGAGTAAGGTTAATAAGAAATTTCACATAGTATGTCTCGATCTAATTGATGCACTTAGTGGAGTGTATCGAATATCTTAATGAAGACAATCATTTTGCATAGTCAAGATTTAGCTTTAGCTCAAAATCTTTCATCCAATTTAAATGGAGAGCTAGAACAAAGAAAAAATCACTTCCGTATTCATACAAAGCTGTCATTCAATTTAGAGCAATTAAGACAATCAAATAGAGCTGACTTAAATCTATTTAAAGATAATTTTAACTACTCTGAAATAGGACTTTTTGTTAGCGATATGGATTCAACTTTGGTCACAATTGAGACCATTGATGAGATCGCTAAATTAGTAGGTATAGAAAATGAGGTGGCATCTATCACTAAAAAAACTATGCTAGGATACCAAGATTTTAGCTCTTCATTTAAAGCTAGAGTTTTAATGCTAAGAGGCACTAAAATTGAAATTTTAAAGCAAGTATATGATGAAAAATTAAATTACAGTGATGGAGCCATTGAACTAATTGATTTTTTAAAATCAATGAATATTAAAACTGCATTAGTTTCTGGTGGACTATCTTATTTTGCTCAGCAACTTCAAAATCAACTGGGGCTTGATTCATTTAAAGCTAATAATGTAGAGATTATAAATAATTATTTAACAGGAAGTGTTATTGGGACAGTTGTTGGTCCTCAAGAAAAAGCAAACTACATTAATGAGCTCTGCATGATTTATGGCCTTAAAAAAAACCAAGTTCTAGCCATTGGCGATGGTGCAAATGATCTAGAAATGATGAGAATTGTGGGATTATCCATTGCCTACAAAGCAAAACCTTTATTACAAAAAAATTGTGATGTTATTATTAACTTCACGAGTTTGGACTCAGTTATCGATTTTTTTGATTGACTTAATAGTATACAAAACCTCTTGCTAATTCTTAGAGAATTAGGACTATATCTAAATTAACCATAATGTTCATTAAGATATGAAAAAGTTATGTAGCGAATACCAGTCTATGATATACTTCATTTGCAATCGTATGCAAAACAAACACATTTGTTTTCCTATGATGTAAATTAAAGAATATTAAATAAGGAGTGTTATATGTTTTTAAGAAAAATCGCTACAGTAGTAGCAATTACAACACTAACTTCTAGTGCTTGGGCAGGATGTGGAATTGCTGAAGGCAGAGTTAGTATTGTTGGTAATGAGTTTCCAGCGATCCAAACTATTGGTGCTGGAGCAATGGAATGTGCAGGTGGTGGTGTTACAGTTGAAACAAATCTAACTGCTGATCATCAAAAAATTAATCTTCCAGGTATGACTGGTAACCCAGCTGAATTTACAGCAGCTATCGTTGCTAACTCATCAATTGTTGCACTTATGAACAATGATGTGATCAGACCTTTGAATGATCTAGTTGCTAAGCATGGACAGGGTCTTCAGAAAAGCCAGTTAGTTACAATTGATGGTAATATTATGGGTATTGCCTTTATGGCAAATGCTCAACATCTTACTTATAGATCAGATGTTTTGAAAGAGTTACGTATTGATGTTCCTTCGACTTATGAAGAAATGTTAGCAGCTGCTGAAACAATTCGTAACTATAATTTGATGCAGTACCCACTTGGTGGTGCTTATGCTTCAGGCTGGAACTTAGCAGAAGAGTTTGTTAATATGTATATTGGTCATGGTGGTGAGTTCTTTAAGCCAGGAACAGCTGAAATTGCTGTCAATAACCAACATGGTGTAGATGCACTAAATATGATGAAAGCTTTATCTGAGTATATGAACCCTGACTTCCTAACGCATGACTCAAACGCAACTAGTGCCGAATGGAAAGCTGGTAATGTTGCTCTGATGAATATGTGGGGATCACGTATCGGTGCTCTTAGAGGTGATGAGGTAGATGCAGCTGTAGTAGCTGCTACAGCTACTGCTGGTCCTATGACAGTTGGTGGTGGAACAACTGCAGCTTCAACTCTATGGTGGGATGGATTTACTGTAGCTAAGAATATTTCAGATGCAGATGCAGAGGCTACTTTTATGGCTTTGATGCATGCAATTCGTCCAGATATGTTGAACGAAACGACTTCGCCACAAGCTGTTTGGTTAATTGACGGTTATGAGCCTACTCCAGCTGCTGCAGGTGTATTTGCTGCTGCTGCAATGGGAACTAAGCCTTATCCAATGTTGCCATATGCAGGTCTAATGCATTCAGCCGCAGGTGCTGAATTAGTTGACTTCATGCAAGGCAAAGAAACTGCTGAGCAAGCTTTAGCTGGTTTAGAAGCGGCATACACAACTGCTGCGACAGAAAAAGGCTATTTATAAGCTTTTGTAAGTTGTTTGTCTCCTAAGATTAGGGCGTGTGTTGCACATGCCCTTTTCTTTTTTTGTATAATTAAGTTTCTCTAATCTTATTATTTCCATATGAAGCATAAGACTTTTTTTTGGTTTTTTTTACCTACAGCACTAGCAATGTTTTTGTTCATTGCCTTACCCTTAACTTCGATTGTAAGCCAATCACTTCATACACCTCATGACGCAGTTTTGATTGTTGTTGAATCATGTGATCCATTTGGTTGTAAATCTGAAACAACTATTGACCATCAGGCAAGTCAACAAATTAAGAAAGATAAGCCACAAGGGAAGTGGGTTGGATTTCAAATCTATACTGATAGAAATCACCTAGCCTTTAAAGAGGTTGGTGAGTTATGGGAGAATAAGACAAACTTCATTGATTTTTTTTCCAGTCTAAAGAATCTTCCATTTTATCGAGCAATGGGCTTTACTTTGACTTATACTGCTGTGGTAACCCCACTGGTTATATTATTTGGATTTATAATTGCACTAGCAGTTAACTCACTGCATCGTCACTTGAAAGGATTTATGGTGTTCTTTTCATTGTTGCCAATGATTGTTACCCCTTTGATCGGTTCGTTGATTCTGTTTTGGATGATTGATGCACGAGGTATTATTGGTTCAGGTCTCCAAGAATTATTTGCAGATCCAATGCTGTCATTAAAAGCATCAACTAACCTAACATGGATAACACTTATTGTTTACGGTGTTTGGCATTCTGCCCCTTTTGCATTCATTGTTTTTTATGCTGGACTTCAGACTGTTCCGCAAGAAACTATAGAAGCAGCAATGATTGATGGGGCCACACGTTTTCAGCAAACTATTCATGTTATTGTGCCTCATTTATCTCCACTAGTGGCATTTGTGGCTTTAATTCAGCTGATGGATAATTTTCGAGTATTTGAGCCGATAGTTGGTTTTAGTGCTTCGGCACATGCGACTTCTCTTTCATGGATTATATGGAATGATATTGGCCAAGAGATAAGACTTCTTTCTTCGGCGGCAACCACATCAGTGTTGACAATAATTGGCGTCGTCATACTTCTTATGCCTGTTTTGATAAGAACATGGCGTGAATTTAACCCGGAGAAATAATATGACTTCAAATCAAATAAAAAGACCATTAGGACTCCAACTACTTATATATGGCTTTGTATTATTCTGGTTAATTTTGGCAGCCTTTCCATTTATTTGGACTATGTGGGGCTCATTTAAAGTAGAGCTGGATTTTTTCTCAAAAGCAGACTGGACTAATGTATTTTCTGGAGTAAGAACTCAAGCAGTATATGGAGAATCTTTTACAGGCGCTGGTTATGAGGGCGCATGGATCCAAGAAGAGTTTTGGCGCGCTTTTCTTAATACAGCGATAGTTTGTTTTTTCACAGTACTCATATCATTAACTCTTGCAACTTTAGGTGGTTATGCGCTTTCAAGGTCTGGCTTTCGTTATTCTTTTTGGCTGCTAATAATCGCACTTGTTTTTCGTGCTCTGCCTCCAATCACTCTTGTTTCTGGGTATTTACAACCCTTCTACGATTGGAATGTTTGGGGAACACTTCCGACTACTATTATTGTTTTAGTGGCAATTAACCAGCCTTTTACATTATGGATGCTGCACTCATTTTTTCAAACAATTCCGAAAGAGCTTGATGAGAGTGCAAAAGTTGATGGCTGTACTCAGTTCCAAGCATTTCGACATGTAATAATTCCAGTGATGTGGCCAGGTGTTATTACTGCTGGACTCTTCTCATTTCTTTTGGCATATAATGATTTTGCTGTTACAGCAATTCTGCTATCCCAGGAAAACCAAACTATGGTCCCTAAAATTGCTAGCTTTATGGGTACTACTCAAACAGAAGGTAATATTATGTTTGCAGTTGCAGCAGTTGTATCTGCCATAATTCCATTGTTTATTCTGGTTATGTTTTTTCAAAGACAGCTTGTTAGTGGATTAACAGCCGGCGCTGTCAAGGGTTAATCATTGTCCTCGTTTGATTATATTATCATTGGTGCAGGCTCTGCTGGATGTGTTTTAGCGAATCGACTCAGCGCAAATCCCAAAACCACTGTCTGTTTGATTGAGGGAGGTGGAAGTGATAAGAGTCCATTGGTTCAAATTCCTGCTGGCCTTTCATTTGCGTACGGACATAAAAAGCTTGACTATGCCTATAAGGGAGCGCCACAAAAAAAATTAAACAATCGTGTAATTACTGTTAATCGAGGTAGGTGTCTTGGTGGGTCTAGTTCAATCAATGGAATGATTTATATTCGTGGAAATAAAAAGGATTATGATAATTGGAAGGCTCTTGGTTGTGATGGATGGTCTTATAATGATGTATTGCCGATATTTAAAAAACTTGAGAAAGATCAAACAGGTGCAGACCCTAAGTATCATTCAACCTCTGGTGAGTGGCCAGTTGTCATGCCACAAGATGTCAATAAGACGGCTATGCGTTTTATTGAGGCTGGTTCTCATATAGGGCTACCAAATAATCCTGACTTTAATGACGAGTCTCAACTGGGCTTGGGAATTTATAAGGTTAATCAAGATAAAGGAGCTCGAGTAAACTCCTATAAAGCTTTTATTGCTCCAATTTCTTCAAGAGCAAACCTTACAATAATGACAAATTCCAGGGTTCAGTCAATAGAGATTGAGGGTGATAGTGCCCAATCTATTAAGCTTCAAGTCAATGGCATAGATAACCAATTGCTTTGTAATAAAGAGGTTGTTCTATCTGCTGGGGCAATTGAATCACCAAGAATACTTTTATCATCTGGAGTTGGTGATAGAGAAGAGCTTAAAAAAGTAGGCGTAACTTGTAAACATAATGTTCCAGGGGTTGGTGAAAATCTCCAAGACCATTTAGACACAATGGTCACTGTTCGTTCAAAAAAAACAGAATCAATTGGAGTTTCTTGGAAGACTTTATTTCCACAAGTCGTTACATCTCCTTTTAACTACTTATTTAGGAGAATGGGCTGGTGGACCAGTAATTTTGTTGAGGCAGGAGGTTTTGCATATACAAAACTTGGAAGCCCTGAATATCCTGATGTTCAGTTTCACTTTACACCTATTTACCGAAGTCATCGTGGAAGAAGGTTTGAATTTGGGCATGGGTATTCTCTATTCACATGTCTATTGAGACCCCATAGTAAAGGGTCAGTTAAGATAAAGAAGGATGGTGACAAGCATAAGGTTATTGTTGACCATAATTTCTTGTCTGATTCTAGGGATGAAAAAAGCATTGTTGAGGCAATTAAAAAAGCGAGAGATATATTATCGTCCAAAGAGTTTGATGTGGTTAGGGGAGAAGAAATAGCTCCAGGAAATTCTATCCAATCAGATGAAGATTTATTGGCATATATTCGTAAGACTGCAGTCACTGTCTACCATCCTGTGGGGACCTGCAAAATGGGAGTTGATGATATGTCAGTCGTTTCACCTGATAATTTAAAGGTTAAAGGGATGCGTAATCTTCGAGTTATAGATGCTTCAATTATGCCAAGCATTATAAGTGGAAATACCTCTGCCCCAACGATGATGATTGCAGAGCGAGGCGCAAGAATAATTTTGGAAAATAAATAGAAGTATGGATAACTTAAAACTGCCACATATATTAAATAGGATGAACGATTATGAATAACTTTCAACAAGAAAAAAAAATTGTATTGGATTACTACAAATCATTAGACTCTGCACATGGTAATGATATTACAAAGGTTTTAAACAAATATATTAGTGATGACTATATTTGGAGAGGATTCCATCCTTTTAATGAGATTACAGATGCTAAAGAAGTTTCAGAAATTTTCTGGCAGCCATTTCGTCATGCATTTAAAAATATTCAAAGACGTATGGATATTTTTATTGCAGGAAAAAATCAAATTGATGGATTTGAATCTGTCTGGGTAGTTTCTATGGGTCATCTTATGGGTCTATTTGATAATGAATGGCTTGGAATTGCTCCATCAAGAAAGATGGCTTTATTACGTTACTGCGAATTTAATAAGGTTGTAAATGGAAAGATAACTGAAACTGCAATGTTTTTTGATATTCCCCATGTCATGCTGCAGGTTGGATTAAACCCCTTTCCACCTCAAACAGGCGCCCATCTTGTTCAGCCTGGGCCAATGACTCATGAGGGTTTGTTGTTCGAAGAGCAAAATATAGAGGAAGGTGAAAAGACACTAGCTTCAATAAACTTTATGATTGAAGATATTAAGGATTGGAAGCATTCAGGAAAAATATCACTTGTTGATGAACTTAGAGCTAGCTGGAATGAAGATATGATCTGGTGGGGCCCTGCTGGTATTGGTTCAAGTTATACAATTGAAAGGTATGCTGAGCAGCACTCCGGCCCATTTAGGGCTAGTTTTAAAGACCGTATCTCTAATGGCCATCTTTGTAAACTTGCAGAAGGTAATTTTGGAGGTTTTTTTGGATGGCCTAACCTTACTCTTACTCCAACAGGTGGTTTTATGGGAATGCCTGCTTCTGAAAAACCTGGAGATATGAGGGTAATAGACATGTATCGACGTGAAGGTGATAAACTCTCTGAAAACTGGATTTTCATTGATCTTTTGCATTTTTGGAATCAACAGGGCGTTGATATTTTAGATCGAATCAAAAAAACTCCAAGAACTTAAAAATTTCTAAGTGAGCTGAATACAGCTCACTATTTTTATTAAATATTTTTAACTTGAGTTTAATGCTTTTTTAAATTAACATCAGTTCTACAGTAATAAATTTAGAGCTAAAAAAATGAGAAGAGGTAGAGCTAAAGTTTCTAGAGAGGTAGTAGACTTCAAGCAGGCTCCTTATAGCCAAAAAAAGAATCCTTTTCAGCCAATGACTATATTTTCAGAGGATGAGATTGAGTCAATTCATCAAGCTTCATTAAAAGTTTTATGTGATACTGGTTTGGATTTCCAATCCCCTCGTGCAGTAGAAATTCTAAAAAAAGCTGGAGCTAATATTGCTAGTGATGGAAAGCGCGTAAGGTTTGAGCCTGGTTTTGTTATGGAAAAAATAGCAACAACTCCAAGTGAGTTTACTCTTCATGGAAGATATAAAGAAAGACATGTCCATATTGGTGGAAATTCTGTAGTTAATACTTTGGTTTCAAGTGCACCTAATGTTTCAGATTTAGAGAGAGGGAGAATTCTAGGTAACTTTGAAGATTATTCAAATTTAATTAAACTTGGAGAGATTTTAAATACTGTTCATGCCCTTGGTGGCTATCCTGTTGAGCCTTGTGACATTGATGTAAGAGTTCGTCATCTTCACGCTATATCTGCAGCATCTCGGCTTTCAACTAAACCCCTTTTTGGCTATGCAATTGGAAGTGAAAGAATGCTTGATGCAATTGAAATTGTTAGAATTGGGAGAGGTATTGATAAAGAAACTTTGTTAAAAGAGCCTTCTATTACAACAGTGGTAAATGCAAATTCTCCACTAGTTTATGACAGGGCTCTTTTAGAAGGCGCTATTGAAATGGCTGAAAATAACCAGCCAGTTATCTATACCCCATTTACTCTTGCCGGAGCTATGGCACCTATTACTATAGCAGGGGCACTAGTGCAACAAAATGCAGAAGCTTTAGCAGGACTGGCCTTTCATCAGTGTGTGAACCCTGGAGCTCCAGCTATTTATGGTAGCTTCACATCTAATGTTGATATGAAATCTGGCTCGCCAGCTTTTGGAACTCCTGAATATACAAAAGCTACAATTGCAAGTGGCCAGTTAGCTCGGAAATATAAGATTCCCCTTAGAGCGTCAAATGCTAATGCTTCAAACGCTCCTGATGAGCAGTCAGTTTATGAGTCTCAGATGTCATTATGGGCTTGTTTATTGGGCCAAGTAAACTTCATTTTGCATGGTCATGGATGGATTGAAGGAGGGCTTTGTGCATCCTATGAAAAAATAATCTTAGATGCTGAAATGAATCAAATGATGGAGGCTTTTATGCAGCCTTCACCTGCTAACAAAGACACTTTAGGGGTTGAAGCAATTGCTGAAGTAGGTCCTGCAAATCATTTTTTTGCTGCTCAACAAACATTGGAACGTTATGAGACTGAGCACTACAATCCACTACTTTCAGATTGGAGAAATTTTGAGTCTTGGAGAGACAGTGGATCAGTTACCGCTTCTCAAAGAGCAAACAAAATATGGAAGCAACTTTTAGATGATTATGAAGAGCCAAAGCTTAAGATGGAAGTTGAAGAAGAGCTCAAAAGTTTTGTTGATAGGAGGGTCTCAGAGGGTGGAGCACCAGCCTTATAAGGGTTTAATTTCTCCACTTGAATTTTGTTAATTTTTGAATTAACATCTATTTTTAGTAACACATTAAGGTTTGTTATATGAAAGATCAGGCTCGGGTTGTAGTAATTGGAGGTGGAGTAGTTGGGTGCTCTATCCTATTTCATCTTGCAAAAATGGGTTGGAAAGATGTCATCTTGCTTGAAAGGGATGAACTTACTTCAGGTTCTAGTTGGCATGCAGCTGGCTCGTTCCACACTATTAGTTCTGATCCTAATGTTTCAAAATTACAAGATTACACAATTAATCTTTATAAAGAAATTGAAGAGACTTCAGGTCATTCAATCAGTATGCATAAAACTGGAGGCTATTACTTAGCATCTAATCAAAATTGGCATGATTATCTCAAGCGAGAGCGCTCGAATGCTAGATCTTTAGGTTTAAATCAAGAATTTGTTTCTTTAGATGAAGTCATAGAAAAACACCCATTAATTAATCCTGATCATTATGTTGCAGCACTTTGGGATCCTTCTGATGGTGATATTGATCCTTCAGGAGTTGTATATGCATACGCAAAATCAGCACGAGTTCATGGTGCAGAATTCTATACTCATACGCCTGTTATAGAGACTAATCAGCGATCTGATGGTTCTTGGGATGTTGTAACTGAAAAAGGAAATATTCATGCTGAATATATAGTTAATGCTGGTGGTCTGTGGGCTAGAGAGCTTGGTCGTATGTCTGGAATTCATTTACCTGTAGTTCCAATGGAACATCATTATTTAATTACTGAAGAAATTGAACAAGTCGCGAACTTGAAGGATGGGCAAAGACTGCCAAGTTGTATTGACTTTGAGGCTAATATTTATACCCGACAAGAAGGTACGGGCATGTTGTTGGGAACATATGAGCCTCGCTCAACCCCTTGGTCTTTAGATGGAACACCACAAACATTTGGTCATGATCTACTGGAGCCAGACTTGGATCGTATTGCGGATCGATTAGAGCTTGCTTTTGAGCGAATTCCAGTACTAGGAACTACAGGTATAAAGAATATAATTAATGGCCCATTTGTTTTTTCACCCGATGGGAATCCAATGATAGGACCTGTTCCAGGAATGAAAAACTACTGGACTGCAGTTGGGGTAATGGCAGGCTTCTGTCAAGCAGGAGGTGTTGGGAAAACTTTGGCAGAATGGATGATTGATGGAGAGCCTTCTGTCGATGTTTGGGCAATGGATATTGCCCGCTTTGGAGATTTTGCAACACCTGAATGGGGTGTGATTAAGTCCTCAGAAAATTATGAACGTCGCTTTGTGATGACTTTTCCAAATGAGACACTACCAAAAGGCAGGCTTCAGAAAACAACATCAATTTATGACCGCCTTACCCAGAAAGGAGCTGTATGGCAAGATACTTTTGGACTTGAAAATGCACTTTGGTTTGCCAACTCTCCAGATGATGCTTATGAAGAGCCAACATTTCACAGATCAAGATCTCATGATTACGTAGCTAAGGAAGTCGAAGCTGTGAGGGGGTCTGTTGGAGCAAGTGAGGTTGCTAACTTCGCCAATCACAAGTTTACTGGTAAGGGTGCTAAAGCATTTTTGAATAGGTTATTGGCAGGTAGGATTCCAGGCCCCGGAAGAGTGAATTTGACACCTATGCTTTTGGAGAGTGGTAAGCTCAATGGCGACCTCACAGTTGCCTGTATTGACGAAGAAACATTCTACTTATTCGGTTCAAGCGTTGCACAAAATATGCATCTTCGCTGGTTTGAGATGCATCTTGAGGGTGTTCAAGATGTTTTCTATCAGAATATGACAGATGATTTTCATGGCATTGCGATATCGGGTCCAAACTCTCGAGAACTGTTATCAAGGCTTACTCGGGAAGATGTGAGTTTAGAGACATTTAAATTCAGAGATATCAGAGATACATTTATTGGGGGCGTGCCGGCACTCTGCACCCGAATTTCATTTACTGGAGAGCTTGGCTATGAGATTTATGTGGCGCCTCAGTACCAACTGAAACTCTTTGAGGCTATAGAAGAGTTAGGGGTAGATCTTAACCTCAAGTGGTTTGGAGGAAGAGCTTTGATGTCTATGAGGCTTGAGAAAAGTTGGGGTGCATGGACTATGGACTTCAGGCCAGACTTTACAATAATGGAGTCAGGACTTGATTTCTTTGTGGACTGGGATAAAGACTTTATAGGAAAAAAAGCAGCATTAATTGAGAAAAAGAATGGACCAAGCAAAAAGCTTTCAGTAATACATATCGATACTGAAACCGATGTCAGTGGTGACGAGGCAGTGATGCATAATGGGGAGTGTGTTTCCTATATTACTTCAGGGGGCTATGGACATTCGGTTAAAAAATCACTTGCGATGACCTATCTTCCAGTTGAATTAATTGACTCCAATGCAAAACTTGAAGTAGAGATATTGGGAGAGTTCAAAGAGGCATCCATTGTCATGGAGCCCCTTTATGATCCGTCTGGATCTAAAATGAGATGACCATTGAGGATTATTAAATGAGTTTTACATCAGCTAAAAGACACCATGCAAAAATAGGCTCTCACCTAAAAGGTGAAGAGGATATCTATAGTCTAAATAAACATGCATTAGGCCCCGGAGAGCTTGCTGAGTCTGAATGGCTAGAGGCTGGTTTGGCAAACCCAGATATGACAAAAATAAGACAATATAGATTAAAAAGAGTACGAGAGAAACTTGTTGAGCATGACTATGCTGGCATTCTTCTCTACGATCCATTAAATATTCGTTACGCAACAGACAGTACAAATATGTCTTTGTGGACCTCCCATAACGCTGCTCGTTACGCACTTGTAATGACGGATGGTCCTGTCATTATTTTTGAGTTTGATGCCCATGATTTTCTATCAAACCACAATCCTTTAATTACTGAAGTCAGACATGCAGTCACCTATTTATACTTTACTGCTGGAGATAAAAGCAAAGAGAGGGCTAAGATATGGGCATCTGAAATTGTTGATATAGTTAATGAATATGGTAAAGGAAACAAAAACTTAGCAATAGATCATTGTGCTCCCGAGGGCATTCATGAACTTCAAATAAATGGCCTTAAGTTGAAAAATGGAGAGGAAGTGATGGAGCTTGCTAGGCTTATTAAATCAGAAGATGAGATAAAAGCTATGAAGCGGTCTATTTTTGCATGTGAAAAGTCAATTGAGCTTATGCGAAATCACTTTAAGCCTGGAATTACTGAACAAGAGCTTTGGAGTCGTTTTCAGATGGAGGCTGTCTCTAGAGGTGCAGAATGGATTGAAACTAGATTACTTGCCTCAGGACCCAGAGCAAACCCTTGGTATCAAGAGTGCTCATCACGCCCCATTTTAAGTGGAGAGTTAATGGGTTTTGATACTGACTTGGTTGGCTCATATGGATACTGCACAGACATGTCTCGAACTTGGTTGTGTGGTGATGGGAAGCCGACTGATGAGCAAAAAGAAATTTACACTATGGGTTATGAACAAATACAAAATAATATGGAGTTATTAAAACCAGGTACAACTTTTAAGGAATTAACTTTAAATTCTAAGGAGTATTTAAAGGATGAATTTCGACATTACTCAGTACTTTTTCATGGTGTAGGCTTATGTGATGAATTTCCTGCTATACCATTTAGCTGGGAGTTAAATGAGAACAGTTTTGATGGAATCTTAAAGCCTGGCATGGTTATGTGTGTTGAGACCTATGTTGGTCGCTATGATGGAGGTCCAGGTGTTAAGCTTGAGGAGCAGGTTTTAGTCACTGATAATGGTTATGAATTATTAACTAACTACCCTTTTGAGTCTGAATTACTCCTCTAAATATTATGAATACAATTCCAAATACAATGAGTGCAGTTATAACAACTGGTCATGGAGGATTTGAAGTACTTGAGTTTCGAAATGATATTGAAATTCCTCATCCAAAGTCTGATCAAGTATTAATAAAAGTCCTAGGTGCTGGGTTAAATAATACCGACATAAATACTCGTACTGCTTGGTATTCAAAGTCAGTTTCAGGCGAAACTAATTTAAATGATTCCTATGGCCATTATAAGGATGGTGGTTGGGAGGGCGTGCCTCTTAATTTTCCTATTATTCAAGGCGCTGATTGTTGTGGTGAAATTGTTTTGGTTGGTGATCAGGTTGATGCTCATAGAGTTGGTGAGAGAGTTTTAGTTAGAACTATGCAACAATATGCAGTTGACTATAGGCCATATGAATGTTGGACAATGGGTTCAGAGTGTGATGGAGCCTTTGCACAATATATGGTTGCTTTTAGCAAAGAGACTTTCAAGATTGATAGTGATTGGAGTGATCTAGAGTTAGCAACAATTCCTTGTGCATACTCGACTGCAGAGAATCTCTTGGAGCGCTCTAATGTTAAAAAGGATGAAGTTGTATTAATTACAGGAGCCTCTGGAGGTGTTGGATCTGCTGCGATTCAATTAGCAAAAAGAAGAGGTGCTAAGGTAATTGCAATTGCAAGCAAAGAAAAATCTCTTGAAGTCCAAAAAATAGGCGCAGATATTGTTATAAACCGAGGTGAGAGTATTACTGGAGCTCTGGAGGCTGAAAGTATTGATGTGGTTCTTGATTTAGTTGCTGGAAGTCAATGGAGTGAGCTGCTTGAAGTTCTCAAAAGGGGTTCTAGGTATGCTACTGCTGGTGCTATAGCTGGTCCAATCGTAGAGCTTGATATTAGAACACTATATTTAAAAGATCTTACCTTAATGGGTTGTACTGTTCAAGATGAACAGGTTTTCAAAAATTTAATTGGATATATCGAAAGAAATGAGATTAAACCACTAGTTGCAAAAAGCTACTTGCTTAAAGATATTGTTAATGCCCAAAAAGACTTTATATCAAAAAAATATACTGGAAAACTTGTTCTTATCCCTTAATTTCTTATAAGATTATTTTTCTTTACCTGCCATAAATTCTTTCCAGAGGACATAGCTACTAACTCCAACCCACATAAGAGGTTTTGGCATTAGTTTTTTTGGAGATTCTTCATCTTTAAAGTTTGGAATAAGGCTATTTTTTTCATCACTTATTTTTTCAGCTGTAATAATTCCAATAGCGGTTCCTTTAGCAGTTCCAAGACCATTTTGGCAGCAAGCTGAATAAACTCCTTCATCAACTTCACCTTGAGCAAAGACATTATTAAGGCTAAGGCAAAGTCTTCCTCCCCAGGAGTATTCCATAGACATTTTTTTGAGAATTGGAAAGCGTGCTTTGAATGATTCATTATGACTATTAGCTGCTGCGCTCATAAATGAATCTTTAGCCTCCATACTTGGATTATATGACCACCTATTTCTTACCAAAATTCTATCACCACCAATTCCAGAGATGCGCCTCACAGAAGAACCCATAGCATCTGCTGAAGTTAATCCCCATTCAGGAGAGCCTCCTAGGGAATTAGATTCATCCAAGGTTAATTCTCTTGTTAATGAGGAGTATGTAAAAATTGTCATTAAGCTATTTTTAAAATAACCAAAACGCTCAACGATGCCGTTAACTGCTAATATAATTTTTGGACTTGAAATTGACCCATAGTTGGTTTTCGCTTTCCAAATCTTTAGTCCATCATGACGCCCTTCATCCTCTAGTGCAATGACTGGTGAGTTTTCATAGATGACTACATTTGATTTTTTAGAAATACCATCTGCTAATGATTGGATATAAAGTGCAGGCTGAAGCATTGCTGTACCTGGAGTCCATAGTCCATTTATATAGTAGTCGGTGCCGGTTAGACTTTTCATTTCTTGTGCATCGAGCATTTTGTAAGCTTCACTCGTTTTGTCTAGATGTTTTGCATAATCAGTATTGAATTTCATACCCTTTTTTGATGCTGCTGCGTTCGTTTTACCGACAAGTTGTATCGCTTCAGCTGGCATTTCATATTCCTCTGAAGCTCTCTTAGCGAATTCAATTGCAGAGCGATTAATCAGGGTTTGTTCGCGATCTTTTTCGAGGCTTCCTAGATAATCATCAGAGGCTAAGTTGTGAGGAAGATCAATCATGAATCCAGAGTTTCTTCCTGCAGGCCCCTCTCCAATTTCACAGGCTTCAACTAAAACAATTTTTGCACTTGCATCTATTTGATTTAGTCTTCGAGCGGCTGACAAGCCAGCAAACCCACCTCCAATAATTAAATAATCTGCATTGATATTATCCAAAAGATTTTGGTTAACTGTTCTGGTTGGAAGGATTTCTTTCCAGCCAGTTCTTCCAGGATTTATAGGAATCTTAATATTACTAGCCATTGTTAATTATTTGGTAAGGTAATTTTTGACATGCGCCCCCCATCAATGGTATAAACCTCTCCAGTTATGAAGCTTGACTCATTGGAAGCAAGCCATGAGACTAAAGCGGCTACCTCTTCGACTTTTCCAGTTCTATTAAGTGGGTGTATCGAAGCTATATTATCTTTAAAAGAACTTGGATCTGGCATTGAATTAATAAAATCTTCATTGAGTTTAGTATCAATCCATCCAGGTGCAACTGCATTACAGCGAACACCATCAATTCCATGATCGATTGCAACTGCTCTTGTAAGGCCATGAAGACCAGCCTTACTTGCACAATAAGCAGCATGCTTTGGATTAGCTCCAATGCCCTCGATAGAGCCAATATTAACTATGCAACCCTTTGACCTAATAAGATGTGGCATAGCAAATTTGCTCATTAAAAAAGGCGCAGTTAGATTTAAAGAGAGGGTGTTATTCCAACTATCAATTGATGTATCTTGGATTAATGCTTCCTCCATCATCCCTGCATTATTAACCAGAACATCAATATATCCATATTTTTTATAAATTGTACTAATACTCTCTAAACATTCTTGTTCATGTTTTAAGTTAAATTCATATGAGTCAAATAATTTAGATTTACTGCGCTGAATAGTGCAAACTTTTGCCCCCTCCATCTCAAAGCGTTTTGCACAAGCCAAACCAATACCTCTAGAGGCCCCTGTAATGACGATAACTTTATCAGTAAACCGCTTTTCCACCATTAATCTCCACTAGAGAACCACATATATATCTTGCTTCATTTGAAGTTAAAAATGTAATAACATCTGCAATTTCTTCAGGCTCCGCTATATGACCAATAGGAACTGATTGGTTTAATTCATTAATTGCATCATTAGAATCCAGACCACGTATTTCGAAACCAGTTCTGAGCATAGGAGTATTAACCTCATTAGGACAAACGGCATTAATACGTATATTTTGATGAGCATGATCCCGTCCCAAACATTTCGTCATAGTGGCTAAAGCAGCTTTTGTAGTACAGTAAATTAGGTGGTTAGGACCTGGATTTATACCCCAGCATGATGAGACATTTACAATTGAACCACCACCAGCATTTGACATCAACGGAATTATAGATCGAACAATACGAAATGGAGCCTCAACATTAATAGCCATTGACATCTCGTAATCATCATCAGATGTATTAGTAATGTCACCTCGTCTCATTAAGCCAGCATTATTTACTAATATGTCTATTTTTTTAAATTCCATCATAACGTTATTAACTAAATTATCACAATAATTCTTGTCACTAAGATCACCTGGAAAAGCAACAGCTGTTCCACCATTTTTTTGGATCTCTTTTACAAGTTTATCGAGTTGATCTTGAGACTTATCTGCAAGAGCAAGAGTAATATTTTGACTAGCATATTTATGAACAAGCGCTTTACCAATGCCACCACATGCTCCAGTAATCAAGGCAATTTTAGAATCTTTAATTTTTTTCATGTTTTAATATTCTTGATTTAGAGCCTCCATTGTTGGAATTGAAATTTCTCTTCTGGCTATATAGTCTAGAAGCTCTTCATCTTTATCCTCACTTAGTTTTGGCTCTTGGTAGTCATCTAATAATTTCTTAGCAGTTTCAAGACCTCTTTGAATTGTGTCTTTGCTGCCATCAGCTTGCCACTGTTCAATAGAGTTATTGTCAAATAATTTAGGCATAAAGAAGGCTCTTTGAAAATTTTCCATTGTATGTTCATGTCCAAGATAATGCCCTCCTGGACCAACATCCCTAATTGCAGCCAAGCCTTCATTAAAATCATCCCAACGAATTCCCTCAGCCATTCTGTATCCCATTTCACATTGCTCTGCATCAACAACAAATTTAGCCATTGAGCAATGCATTCCAGCTTCATTCCATCCTGCAGAATGCCAAATATAGTTTGCTCCTGATAAAAGAACTGCCATCATTGTTGAGGCACTCTCATAACCTGATTGGGCATCAAAAAGTTTTGAGCCACCCAGTGTATTTGAACTTCTCCAAGGGACTTTATAATGTCGTGCCATTTGTCCAATCATAAAATTCATTAATGAAATTTCAGGTGTTCCAGCCATTGGTGCTCCAGATTGCATTGATACAGTTGCCAAGTAATGTCCATATATTGCGGGTGCACCTTTACGAATCACCTGAGTATAGGCAAGTGCTGAAAGTGCTTCAGCATTAACTTGAGCTACTGTTGGAGCAACACTTGCAGGTGTATTGGCTCCACCAAGAACAAATGGGGAGCATAAAACAGGCTGATTGTGTGCTGAAAATACTCTTAGTGCTGAGAGCATAGTTTGATCCCAAACGAGTGGTGAATTTCCATTTATATTTCCTGTAACTACTGGATTTGAGTCTATGTATTTTTCTCCAAAAAGAATCTTGCACATTTCGATAACATCTTCAGCATTTTTTCCACTACTTGTCATGCCCATAAAAGTTTTATCAGAGTGTTTCATTGATGAATAGGTAATACGAAGGTGTCTGTGTGATATGGCGTGATCCATGGGCTCAACAATATGATGAGCACTTGAGTGAATTGCTGGAAGCATATGAGAAAGCTTATGAAAATTAGCAAGATCATCCAGTGTTGGCATGCGTCTTTTATTTTCTAGATCGGTAAGAAAGGGCGCACCAGTCATTGGAACAAAAATGGAGTTGTTGCCCCCTATTTCAAGAGATTTTTTTGAATCGCGAGCATTCATTGTAATACTTTCAGGAATTGTCGCAATCAGTTCGCGTATTAGACCTCTATCAAAGCGAACACGCTCACCATCTACATCTGCTCCAGCTTCTTTCCAATGCTCTAGAGCAATAGGATCATGAAATTCAACCCCAACATCCTCTAGAATTGACAAGGAAGCATCATCCATCTTTTCTATTTGCTCTTCACTCATTGGTTCAGTTAGAGGTAGGTTTCGCTTCAATGTTGGAAGCATATTAATTTTGACTTTTAATCTATCTGATCTTCTAGCATCCCTACCAAGGCGTTCATTATTGTGTGCCATAAAATTTATCCTTACTACTCCCTTAATATAACTATTCTATGACAGTTACTCGATAAGGTCAACTTAAATAATGAGCAGCTAAAACCTTGATAAATAGCTATTAAAGAGTAAAATTAATATTTTTCTTAAATTGTTATTAATACATGTCAAACCAATCAAATAATTTTATAGCTGGTGACTGGGTGCAGGGCACTAGTTCGATAGCAAACATTAATCCTTCGGATACTAATGATATTATCGGACAGTTTGCTCAAGCAAGTAATGCACATTTAGATGATGCACTAAATGCTGCTCAAATAGCTCAAAAAGAGTGGGCAACTACAGGCTTAGAACAGCGTCAAGCAGTATTGATGAAGATTGGTGAGGAGATGATGTCTCGAAGCTCTGAGCTAGGCGAATTATTATCTCGAGAGGAGGGAAAACCACTTGCAGAAGGTAAAGGAGAGGTTTATCGAGCTGGACAGTTTTTCACGTATTTTGCTGCAGAAGTCTTGCGTCAAACCGGTGATACTGCTGATTCAGTCAGACCAGGAATCGAGATTGATATTCGAAGAGAGCCGATGGGAACTGTTGCAATTATTTCACCCTGGAATTTTCCTACAGCTACAGCAAGTTGGAAAATTGCCCCAGCATTAGCTTTTGGAAATGCTGTAATTTGGAAGCCTGCAAACTTGACACCTGCAAGTGCAGTTGCTTTGACTGAAATAATTTCAAGACAGGACATACCTAAGGGTCTATTTAATCTAGTAATGGGATCTGGTCCCTCTATTGGCCAAACTTTAGCTGAAAGTCCTAAGGTTCATGCAATAAGTTTTACAGGCTCCTATAATGTTGGCCTCCAGATTGCTAATGCAGCAGCAAAAAATTTGACTAAGTTTCAATTAGAGTTAGGCTCAAAAAATCCATTAGTTGTTATGGATGATGCTGATATTGAGGTGGCAGTTAGTGTTGCCTCTGCTGGAGCATTTGGAAGTACTGGGCAAAAATGCACAGCTTCTTCTAGGCTTGTTGTCCACGAGGCAATTCATGATGAGTTTGTGGAGCGCATGCATCAATCCACCTCAGCTCTTAAAGTTGGTCATGCTCTTGAGGAAGGTACTCAAATAGGACCAGCAGTGAGTCAGCAGCAATTAGACTCAAATCTAAATTATATGAGCCTGGCAAAAGAAGAAGGATGCGAGATCGTTTGTGGTGGACACCAGCTGGAGCTTGAAAAGCCTGGATTTTACATGCAGCCCTCCTTATTAATTGGTGGCAATAACTCTATGCGCGTAAACCGCGAAGAGTTATTTGCACCTATGGCTTGCGTTATCAAAGTTGCAGATTATGATGAGGCACTAACGGTTGCTAATGATACGGACTTTGGCCTGGTTTCAGGAATTGTAACAAAGTCTTTATCAAGAGCTAATCACTTTAGAAGAAATGCTGAAAGTGGATGTGTTATGGTTAATCTCCCAACTGCAGGGACTGACTATCATGTTCCATTTGGCGGTAGAAAAAATTCAAGTTTTGGTCCTAGAGAGCAAGGCTCATATGCTAAAGAGCTTTATACTCAAGTTAAAACTTCTTATATTTCTGGCGGCAATCCTTAATGGCGCATCAATCTCTTTTTATTGACGCTCTTCAATACAATAATTGGAGTGAGGAGGTTTTTAAGCAAATTCAGGAAGGTGGTCTGAGTGCAATTCATGTCACCATTTGCTATCATGAAGATTTTCAGGAAATGGTTCAGAATGTAATTGATTGGAATCGGTATTTTGAAAATTATTCAAATATGATTTTTCATGGAAGAACAGCAAGTGATGTTGAAAAAGCTCAAAAAGAGGGTAGAACTGCAATATTTTTTGGTTTTCAAAATTGCTCTCCTATTGAGGATAATATTGGACTAGTAGAAATATGTCATCAGCTAGGTGTCAGGTTTATGCAATTAACTTATAACAATCAGAGCTTGTTAGGAACTGGATGTTATGAAGATAATGATCCTGGCATCACACGAATGGGTAAGCAGGTTATCAAAGAGATGAATAGAGTTGGACTGGTTGTTGATATGAGTCATTCAGCAGAGAAATCCACACTTGAAGCTATTGAAATTTCTGAAAGACCTATTGCTATTACTCATGCAAATCCAACTTTTTGGCATCCTGCATTAAGAAATAAATCTAATAAGGTTCTTGAGGCTTTGGGAGAAAGTGGCAGTATGCTTGGCTTCTCAGTTTATGCTCACCACCTTAAAGATGGTACTAACTGTTCACTAGAAAGTTTCTGCAATATGGTTGCCGAAACTGCTGAAATTATGGGTGTTACAAATATTGGCATAGGTACTGATTTATGCCAGAATCAGCCTGATAGTATTGTTGAATGGATGAGAAATGGAACTTGGACAAATGAGCGAGATTATGGAGAGGGATCTGCTAGTTTTGCAGGTTTTCCTGACCAGCCTCAATGGTTCCGTGATAACCGCGATTTTATTAATATTGCTAATGGTCTAGTGAGTGTTGGTTTTAATAATAGTGATGTAGATCTCATAATGGGTAAAAACTGGCTAAACTTTTTTGAGGCATCATTTAAACCTTTATAATAATAATTATGACTACAGAAACTTTAACTATTGATAATGAATCTGATTTTATGAGATCCCCTGAAAAGGTCATGCGTCTCGATAGAATGGGTTCTTCATTCCCTACTCGCTTAAGTTTTATGCGAACTCTGATTAGGCGTATGGCTCGGGAAAATTGGAAGTTTGAAAGAACCCGTCGTGAAGTTGATAAAGATGGTTATGGCTTAAGTATTTATGCAGTTACTACACCTCATAGGACATATTCATTAGTAGGGTTTACTCAAAAAATACCTGATGAAATGAGAACGGATCGAGTTATTGCAGAAGTTTGGGATGCAACCTTTAATCTCTTTGATGGCGTGCCAACACAAGATGATATTGATTATTTAGCAATCAACACTCCTAAACAGGAGGGGGGTCGGTATAGACCAAGTGAGCTTGCTTTGGCAAGAGCAAATAAAAGTTTAAGAGTTTTTAAAAATGCAGTTGATTCATTATCAAAAGGTCAGCAACCTGATTTTGATTTATTAAAATCTGTTGGTTATTTGATGAGAACTTCTGCAGTTTATGGAAGTGGTAAATTTGGCTGCGCTGATAGAGCAAAAATTGCTGATCGAGAAGAGTGCAAAGCTCCATTTCAAATGGAGTTATTAACTGTTTACTTAATTCGCTGGTTTACAATTGACTCAGTTGAAGAGCTTGCAAAGGAAAGGGGTGGTAAAAAAGCAGTTAAACTTAATAAAACTTCAAGGCAATTTATTGGTGTGGGAAATGCTACGGGACTTGGAATGGCCCCATTTTTACTTAAACACCCAGCATTAATTCATAACTGGGTTGTTGCTAAAGAGACTGCATTAGCTAGGGTAAGGTCAATTGAAACACCTCTTGAGGGGACTCTTGAAGCTTTCCATAAATCCCTACTTCAAGTTAGTCAACATATCGATGAGTGGAATGTTGATGATGCTCTTCAGTCTGATAGAATTTTATGCCTAACTGACGAAATACAAGCTCTAAGAATTTGGTGTGAGGATGAGTTAAATATATCCAGACCATATCCTTGGAATGGAATTTATCATTTTGTAGAGGATAATTTCTCATTAGAGTGTCAAGAGATGATAGTTTCCTTAATAATTGAGCCTCATGGTTTGTTAGTGGACGATCTTGCTGAGACAATGTCAACTAACATGATTCCAAAATTTGACGCAGATATGTCATTAGCCCAGTTAAAAGAGGTTGTTGAAGATTCATACCAATGGGCTACTAATATTGATTTTTCTTTGAAAGAATCACAACATCATTTTTGGTATTATTCAGAGGATAAATTGGAGCCTAGATTTGGCTCTAAAGGCGTTGATGATGGTGTTGAGCAAGAGATGCCATTAGCTATTGGAAGAGACGTGAGCGAACTTAACAACTTACTATCAGTCACATCTAATGATATTTCAATCAGTGAATTTGTAATGATGTACCCAGAATTTAGACATATTATTCGAAGAATTCAGAACACTTTTTTAAGACCTTATTCTGAAGTTCAAGATAACTTACTGAGTGAATCTATGCGACCAATAGATCTTTTGCGTTTTAAATTAGCATTTTTTGGTGCCTCAAAGTTTGATCCAAAGTCGGACTTATGGACCAGGGTTTCAATGTATCAAGGCGCCCCAATGCCTGATCAGTTGTCACAGCCAAACTATGACTCTTGGTCTTTTCCAATTGCGGAAAGACCAAATCATATTCTTAAATAACTTTTAAATGTCAAAAAGTTATTTAAAGATTTCATTAAATGAGATTCTTTTTTATTTCACGAGAGCAGCATCTGGGGTAGATGTGCCGATTGGTTTGTCTGAAGACTTTGCTAGAAGTAATATCTGGATTTCAGAAAATGGTTTTGATCCTTCTTTAGTAAGTCTTCAAGCGCTTGATAATCTTGATTCTAAAACAAGCAGTCTGTCAATTAAGTTTGAAAAAGCAAATGAAGATCCACATTTATTTTGTCCTGAGAATAAATTATTATCAGCCCTTAAAGCTTCTGTAAGTTGTGTTGATTGGTTTGAAGTTAAAGGCTCCTCTAGTCAACTAAAAATTAGTAATGTTGACTCTCCATTTCTGGTCATATCAGCTTTAGGAGCAAATAAACTTATAGGCCTAAAAGTATTATGGATTGATCAAGACAAGAATAATTATCAAGTTAACTTTATCGATAGTGAAGAATGGGAAATTGTAAGTTCGTCAACAAATCCAATAGAGTTAAGTTCTAATGCTGATATATTTATTTCACCTATAGAGTCAGATCATATAATTCATAAAGATAATTCAATTAAAAAATTTAATATAACTGAAAAAAAATTAGAAATACTTAATAATGGTGTTGAGGTCAAAGAGAATTGGCAAGAAATTTATGATTATTTTTCACGCTGTCTCGTTAAGTCAAGCGCTGAGTCAAGAGCTTCAGGCGCAGGTGCAGGATTAGTTGACTCGGACTAGATTAGCACTCAATAAAGCTAACAGCTAAACCACCTAAAGATGTCTCTTTATATTTATTTGACATATCTAGGCCTGTCTTTCGCATTGCTTCGATGCACTGGTCAAGTGAAATTAAGTGTTCACCACTCTCCCTAAGAGATAGTGAGCTAGCAGTATATGCTTTAACAGCACCAAAACCATTTCTTTCAATACATGGGACTTGGACAAGCCCTTTTACTGGATCACAAGTCATTCCTATGTGATGTTCTAAAGCCATTTCTGCAGCATTTTCGATTTGAGCAGAAGAACCACCTCTTGAGGCACATAGTCCAGCAGCAGCCATAGAAGATGCTGAGCCAACTTCCCCTTGACAGCCAACTTCTGCACCTGATATTGAGCTATTATGCTTAATTAGTCCACCAATTGCAGAGGCTGATAAAAGGAATTGACGAATTTGTTCGGGAGTTGCTGATTTATGTTTATAGTAATAATATAAGGTAGCTGGAACCACTCCTGCTGCACCATTAGTAGGGGCTGTTACAACCATATGCCCTGCTGCATTCTCTTCGTTAACTGCCATTGCATAGGCACAAAGCCAATCACTAGTATTTGCATTTTCTAAATCATTTTGTAAACTTTGATGTAACCTCATTGCCCGCCTCTTTGTATTTAATCCACCTGGAAGAATGCCTTCTGTTGAAAGACCATGTTCAACACAACTTTTCATTGCATCCCATATCTCATCAAGTTTCTTATTAAGAATTTCTTCAGGCATATTTTCTAGTTCATTTGCAAGCTTCATCTCCCAGATTTTTTTGTTACTTTTTTTAGACATTTCTAGCATTTGATCTGAGTTGTCAAAAGGATAGGGATATGCCGAACTTGGTTCTGATGCTATCGGAGCTTCAATATTTTCTATTTCATTAAGCGTTGATATAAATCCTCCACCTATTGAGAAATAGGTATGGGAAATAAGTATCTTATCTGATTTATCCAGAAGGTCAAAAACTAGGCCATTAGGATTTTGTTTCAATGAGTTTCTGGTATCAAAAATAATATCTTCTTCAGAAAAAAATGCTGCTTTTTGGCCCTCATTTATATCAAGACTTTTGGAGTTCCAAGTGTAATCAATAACTTCATCCATATTTTCTTTAATTATGGTGTGTGGAAGGTATCCATGAAGACCAAGTGTTACAGCCCTATCAGTTGCATGACCTACTCCTGTATATGCTAAAGAGTCTTTTAAGGTGCACCTAATATGATATTTATCAATCTTAGTGTTTGTTTCTACAAAGAACCTAACATGCTTCATAAATTCATTAGCTGCGATCATAGGTCCCATCGTATGTGAGCTTGATGGTCCAACACCAACTTTAAAGAGGTCTAATACACTGATAAACATAAGAAAGCAAAACGGCTAAAAGAATATATTCTACATTATTGATTGATTTGACGCTATTAATAAATTTCATCGAATAATGAATTGTTTTACATCTATTCAAATATATAATTAATTATTTACAGTCATATTTTATTTAGGAGATTTGAATGAATGCTTTGTTTGCATCAGATAACGTTACTAGCGCATGTCCTGAGGTTATGGATGCTTTAATTGCAGCAAATTCTGGCATTGCAGAATCCTATGGAGATGATGAATGGTCTAAAGCTTTAAAAACTAAATTATCTGAAATTTTTGAAACTGAAGTTGAGGTTTTTCTCGCAGTTTCTGGAACTGCCTCTAACGCATTAGCGCTCTCAGCATTAGCGCCAGTTTTTGGTAAAATTTATTGCCACGAATTGTCACATATTAATACTGATGAGTGTGGAGCTCCTGAGCTTTTTACAGGTGGAGCAAAGCTAATTCCTATGCAAAGTAGTGATGGAAGAATTAAGCCTAAAGATCTTTCAGAAATGATAAGAGGATCAGGGAATGTTCATGTTACTCAGCCTTCAGTAGTTAGTGTTACTATGTCATGTGAAACTGGAACAGTGTATCAATTAGATGAGATAAAAGCTATTTCTAAAATAGCACAGGAACATAAAATGAGCGTGCATATGGATGGAGCCCGGTTTGCAAATGCTCTTGTTTCTCTTAATGTCAGTCCAGCAGAAATGACTTGGAAATCTGGTGTTGATGTTCTAACATTAGGTGGCACAAAAAATGGTTGTCTTGCAGCTGAAGCAATTGTATTTTTTAAACCAGAAATGGTTGGTAATTTTCCGTATTTGCACAAAAGATCTGGCCAACTTCTTTCAAAAATGCGCTTTGTTTCTTCTCAGCTAAAAGCCTATTTGACAGATGATTTATGGATTAGAAATGCACGTCATGCAAACTTAATGGCAAAAAAACTGAGTGAGGGTTTGAACGCCTTTTCTAGTATTGAGCTAGCTTATCCAACTCAGTCTAATGAGGTTTTTATCCATCTTCCACGAGAGCTTATAGATTATTTAAATAATGCTGGCTATAATATAAATGAAGAAGAGCTCGATGGAAAAGCTGTTAGATTTGTAACTGCTTGGAACACTGAGTTGAAAGATGTTGATCAATTACTGGATGTTATAAAAGAGCATTCAAAATAAATTTATTAGACAGGAGTAATTAACATGGAAAATCTTGACTTTTATAAGTCCATTGCAAGCACCATAAAATATCCATCACAGGCCTATATTAATGGCAAATATCAAGATGCAATTTCAGGAAATGTGTTTGAAAATATTAATCCTGCAACAGCTGAAGTTTTGGGTACTGTTTCTCATTGTGACCATCTTGATGTTGATATTGCTGTTAAAGCAGCTCGTAAATCCTTCGATAATGGGGAATGGTCAAGGTGTGCACCAGAAAAACGAAAAGAAGTCTTAATGAAACTTGCAGATCTTATCCGTCAAAATGCTGATGAGCTGGCTGTTATAGAAAGTTTGGATAGTGGGAAAACTATTACGGATTGTTTAGATGAAATTGGTGGAGAGGTGCCTGATTTTTTCCAGTGGTATGGTGAACTTATTGATAAGACTTTTGGTAAAGTTGTTCCAACTGGTGAAGATGCTGCAGCTTTTATTGTTAAAGAGCCTGTAGGTGTTGTTGGTTTGGTTGTTCCATGGAATTTCCCACTACTTATGGCAGCATGGAAGATGGCTCCCGCATTAGCCGCAGGGTGTTCAGTTATTGTTAAACCAGCTGAGCAAACACCATTGACAGCAATTCGTCTTGCTCAGTTGGCTGAGGATGCTGGAGTTCCACCAGGGGTAATTAATATTTTGCCAGGGTTTGGTGAAACGGCTGGAGAAGCATTAGGGCGACATTCAGATGTTGATGTTATGTCTTTTACTGGCTCTACAGAAGTTGGCGGATATTTCCTAAAATATTCTAGTGAAAGTAACTTGAAAACAGTTGGGTTAGAGATGGGTGGTAAGAGTCCATTTATAATTCTTGATGATGCAGAAATAACTGACGATTTAATAGAAAATGCAGTCTCTTCTGCATTTTGGAATGGTGGTCAAAATTGCTCTGCAAACATGCGACAAATAGTTGATAAACGCTTAAAAGATGATTATCTTCATCGCATTATTAAACTTACTGAATCATATAAGGTTGGAGAACCACTTGATCCAAATACTGATTTAGGATCGATGATTACACAAGAGCATCAACAACGTGTTTTAAGTTATATTGCTAAGGGCTGCGATGAGGGCGCAAACCTGATAGCAGGAAAAAATGGTGCAATGGATCGAGAGGGTTATTTTATCCAGCCTACAATTTTTGATAATGTTGATCCCCAATCAACTATTGCCAAAGAGGAAATATTTGGCCCTGTTTTGGGAGTTGTTACCGTTGATGGAATGGATGAGGCTCTTCGAATTGCACGTGATACAGAATATGGTTTACATGCAACTGTTTTTACCAAAGACATTGGCAGAGCATTTCATATGGCTCGGCACTTGCCTGTTGGTACAGTTGGTATTAATGGTTTTACAGAGGGAGATATTAAAACACCTTTTGGTGGATTTAAAAAATCGGGATCTTTGGCACGTGATAATGGTACTGAAGCTATGGATCAATATCTGCAAACTAAAACAATTTGGTTTAATCTTTAGAAGGCCTTTTAGGTCTTTCAAAGTTAATTACAACCTAAATAAAGGTTAAATTATGTCAATAATATTAGCATCCACTGATTTTTGGGAGGACATGGATGTATGGTCAAATAGTCTTCGAATGGCAATGCCTGAGATGGATATAAATGTTTATCCTGATGAAGGTGACATTAATAAAGTTGAATATGCTGTAGTTTGGAAGCATCCAAAAGGAATACTAAAAAAATATCCAAACTTAAAAGCAATTCTATCCTTAGGTGCTGGAGTTGATCATATTATTAGTGATCCTGACCTCCCTAAAGGGTTGCCGATAATTCGTTTAGTTGATAAAAAATTAACTCATGAAATGTGTCTTCATGCATTACACTGGGTTTTGCATTTTCATAGTGATCAATATTTATATAGAATCCAACAATTTAACCATGAGTGGAATCAGAAAAGTTCTATCCAGAGTGAAGATCGAACAATTGGTATTATGGGGCTCGGGAATATTGGAAAAAGTATTGGTGACTTGTTAGTTAATTTAGATTTTAAAGTTATTGGTTGGGGCGCTAGAAAAAAAGAGGCTCTTGGATTAATAGATTATTCATTTGGTAAAGACAAACTTTCTAGTTTCCTTAGTAGAGCAGATATTCTAATTAATGTTCTTCCAAAAACTCAGAATACTGCTAATCTCCTTTCAAAAAAAGAGCTTGAATGTTTACCCAAAGGTTCTTTTATTATTAATATTGGTAGAGGTGGAATTATTGATGAATCAGATTTATTAATACTATTAGATAATAACCATATTGCGGCAGCTGCTTTAGATGTCTTTACAGAGGAGCCTTTGCCAGAAAATAATTCACTTTGGAGCCATCCTTCAGTATATATTACACCCCATATAGCAGGGCAAAGTAATCCTAAATCTGCTGCAAAAACTATTGCTGAAAATATACATAATATTCAAAAGGGAAAATTACCATATCCTATATATAGCAATGAAAACGGATATTAATTAGGCCAACTTTCTAGAAAGTAATCACGAGTTAAATTGTAGATCAATAAACGTTAAAAGTAATATTTAATTAATAAATATTATTTATATGATTTCAAACCTAATTGAATTCAACTAAAGAAACTATTCTTATATAATATTATTCTTTAAGATAAATCTTATGTCAAAGGTATATAAATGTTAACTACTTCTTTGCATCAAATGCATCTTGATGCAGGCGCTAAGATGGTGCCTTTTGCAGGTTATGAAATGCCTGTTAATTATCCCCTTGGAATAAAAAAAGAACATCTTCACACTCGTAATAATGCTGGTCTTTTTGATGTCTCACATATGGGCCAAATTAAACTTACAGGGAGTGGTGTAAAAGAGGCTCTAGAATCTCTGGTACCAGTTGATATCATTGATCTGCCTTTAATGAGACTTAGGTATGCCCTTTTCACTAATGAACATGGAGGAGTGATAGATGATCTCATGGTTACAAACCTTGGTGACAACAGTTTATTTTTAGTTGTAAATGCTGCTTGCAAAGATGTCGATTTTAAGCACCTTAAAAAAGAGATAGGTACCGATTGTAATGTGGAGTATCTTGATGATATGGATTTATTAGCACTCCAAGGCCCAAAAGCATTTACTGTATTAGAAAGACTTACGCCAGAAGTTGATGATATGAAATTTATGACTGCTAAATATATAGATATTAATGGAATTAAATGTATGGTTAGTAGATCAGGCTATACAGGAGAAGATGGCTTTGAAATTTCTCTTCCATCAAAGCATGCTGAAGAGTTAGCTCGACTTCTTATATCTGATGATGCAGTTGAGTGGGTTGGTCTTGGAGCGCGTGATTCACTTCGTTTAGAAGCTGGATTGTCTTTATATGGTCATGAACTAGATCCGTATCATAGTCCTGTCGAGTCCTCGTTAACTTGGGCATTATCAAGCGTTAGAAGGACGGGAGGTATCCGTCATGGCGGCTATCTTGGAGATAAAGTGATTATGAATCATCTAGATAAAGGAGTAAAAAATAAAGTTGTAGGCATAAAACCTGATGGCAGAATGCCTGTTAGAGACGGTGCTTTGATTGAAGATGAATCAGGTACTGAAGTAGGAAAAGTTACTAGTGGAGGTTTCGGACCTAGTCTTGAGAAGCCAATAGCTATCGCAAGAGTGAGAATAAAATCTATTGACAATAAATCCAAACTCTTTGCTTTAGTCCGCGGAAAAAAAATTCCAATTGAGATTGTCAAACTTCCATTTGTTAAGCAGAATTATTTTAGAGGATAAAAATTAAAAAAAGGAGAAGTCATGAGTATTAAATTTTCAGAAGACCATGAGTGGGTTGAGCCAAAAGGTGATGATATGGTTGTAATAGGAATTACTGATTTTGCTCAAGAGCAATTAGGTGACTTAGTTTATGTTGAGCTTCCTGAGGCTGGAGATGAGTGTAGTCGTGGGGAAAATATTTCCGTTATTGAATCGGTCAAAGCGGCTTCAGACTTAGTTGCACCAGTATCTGGCACTATTGTTGAGGTTAATGGCCGGTTGGAAGATGAACCTGAGCTTGTTACAGAGGATTCAATGGGTGAAGGTTGGTTTATTAAAGTGAAATTATCGAGTCCTGAAGAGTTAGATGACTTGATGGATGAAAGTGCATACAAAAATTTTATTGAGGAATAAGGGTAGAGTCCAATGGCTAAAAAGATAGAAGATTTGCTAAATAATGATGCCTTTACAACTAGGCATATTGGTTCTTCAAGTGAGCAAAAAAAGAAGATGCTCGATTATCTTGGTTTTGAGAACTTAGATAAGTTAATAGATGCCATTGTGCCAGATGTTATTCGCCGTAAAAGCCCAATGAAAATTGCTAAGGGCAAGTCAGAATTGGCTGCTCTTAAAGAGTTAAGAAATTTAGCTAGAATGAATATTCGTTATAAATCATTTATAGGTCAGGGCTATTACAATACAATTACACCCCCAGTAATTCAGCGTAATATTCAAGAAAATCCAGCTTGGTACACTGCTTACACGCCTTATCAGCCTGAAATATCTCAAGGTCGTTTAGAAGCATTAATGAATTTTCAAACAATGATTTCTGATCTAACTGGTATGGATTTAGCAAATGCATCAATGCTTGATGAGGCAACTGCTTGTGCAGAGGCAATGACATTGTGCCATAGAGTAAGCAAGTCTAAGAGTAATGTTTTTTTTGTAGCAAATGACTGTTTTTCTCAAAATATTCAAGTTATAAAAACTAGAGCGGAGCCATTAGATATTGAAGTTGTTGTTGGTGATCCATTTGTTGAATTAAAGGATCTAGATTGTTTTGGGGTGTTATTACAATATCCTAATACATATGGTGGCTATAGTGATTATTCAGATTTAATAGAATTAGTCCATGATAAAAAAGCTCTAGTTGCTGTCTCTGCAGATTTATTATCCTTAATGCTTTTAAAGCCACCTGGTGAAATGGGAGCAGACATTGTAGTTGGCAACTCGCAAAGATTTGGTGTTCCAATTGGATATGGAGGACCACATGCTGCTTTTATGTCTATTAATGAAAAGTATAAGAGGTCAATGCCTGGGAGAATAATAGGTGCCTCAATTGATACAAAGGGGAGATTGGCATATCGTCTTGCTTTGCAAACCCGTGAGCAGCATATTAGACGTGAAAAAGCGACAAGTAATATTTGTACAGCACAAGCACTTCTTGCAATAATGGCAAGCATGTATGCAGTTTATCACGGACCTGAAGGTCTTAAAAATATTGCAGGACGGGTTTTTCGATATGCATCTGTTTTTGCTGATGGTATAACTGAAATGGGATTCAAAATATCAAATGAATCTTTTTTTGATACATTAACAATTGAGGTTGAAAACTCTGATGCTATTGTAATGCAAGCTGAAAAAAATGGCTACAATATAAATGTATTTAGTAAAACACTTGTTTCAGTTTCTTTTGATGAACTTAGTACTCCTGAAGATATTGAGTTTTTATGGAAAATATTTAATAAAGAATCAGATCTTAATACGCAAAATATATTTGAGAAAAATAAGACAAAAATAAATAAGAATTTAAAAAGAAAATCAAGTTTTTTAACACATGAGGTTTTTAATACCTATCGATCAGAAACTAATATGATGAGATATATTCGTTATTTGGGAGATAAGGATATTGCACTTGATCGTTCTATGATCCCTCTAGGCTCGTGCACAATGAAGCTAAATGCAGCAGCAGAGTTGATACCTGTATCGTGGCCTGAATTTTCTCAAATACATCCAGCCGTTCCGATGAATCAAGTTATAGGTTATCAGCAAATGATTAGTGAGCTTGAAGAAATGCTATGCGAGGCAACTGGTTATTCAGCTATTTCATTGCAACCTAACTCAGGCGCACAGGGAGAGTATGCAGGTCTTATCGCAATCCGTGCATATCATAAAAGTAGAGGTGATGAAAACAGAAATATCTGTCTCATTCCTTCTTCAGCGCATGGAACTAATCCTGCTTCTGCTCAGATGGCAGGAATGGAAGTAGTAGTGATTGATAGTGCAGCCGATGGGAATATTGATATTGTGGATTTGAAATTAAAGGCGAAAGAATATGCTGATAATCTAGCGGCAATTATGATTACTTATCCATCAACTCATGGAGTATTTGAGAAGGATGTAAAAGAGGTCTGCGACATTATTCATAATGCGGGTGGACAAGTTTATATTGATGGGGCAAATATGAATGCTATGGTTGGAGTTTCAGCTCCAGGTGAATTTGGAGGAGACGTTTCACACCTTAATCTTCACAAAACTTTTGCTATTCCCCATGGCGGTGGAGGGCCAGGTGTTGGACCTATTGGTGTTAAAGAGCATTTGGTTCATTTTTTACCAACAACACCATTAAATAATACTGATGTTGGAAGTATTTCTGGTGCGCCTTGGGGTTCTGGCAGTATTCTCCCAATTAGTTGGATGTATATTGCAATGCTAGGAAAGAATGGGCTTTATGAAGCTACATGTAATGCAATCCTAAATGCAAACTATATTGCTAAGAGGTTAGAAGAGCATTACCCAATACTTTATAGTGATGAAAATGGTAGGATTGCTCATGAATGTATCATTGACATTCGACCAATCAAAGACTCAGTGGGCATAAGTGTGGATGATGTTGCAAAACGTTTAATTGATTATGGTTTTCATGCTCCTACCATGTCTTTTCCAGTAGCAGGAACCCTAATGATTGAGCCAACAGAGTCTGAATCCTTAGATGAGCTTGATCGATTTTGTGATGCAATGATACAAATTAGAAAAGAAATAATAAAGGTTGAATCTGGTGAGTATTCAACTGAAGATAATCCATTAATTAATTCGCCCCATACTCTAGAAATGGTAACATCTACTGCATGGGATTTTTCCTATAGTAGAGAAGATGCTGCGTACCCTTTGGAAAGTTTACGAAGAGTAAAGTATTGGCCACCGGTCTCTCGAGTTGATAATGTATATGGTGACAAGAATCTAATTTGTTCTTGTCCAAGTATTGAAGATTATAAATAAGTTCTTATGAAATCATTTTTGATTAGCGTTTTAGGAGATGACAAACCTGGCTTAGTTGATGGCTTGTCAGAAATCATTTTAGGCAATAATGGTGATTGGATTGAGAGCCGTATGTCTAGTTTTGAGGGAAAATTTGCAGGCATCTTAAAGGTAAATGTACCATCTAATAATGCTGCAAAATTGAAGAAAGAGTTAGTGTCTTCTTCTTTAGGCTTGCAGATAGCATGTGAAGAAACATCACCATCACAGCAAGGTGATTTTAAGAGTTATAACATCGAGCTCATAGGCCAAAATCATGTTGGTATTATCAATAAACTCACTCATGTTTTAGCAGATGAATTGCAATCAAATGTTGAAGAGTTAAAAACTGAAATCATTGATGCATCAATGTCAGGTGAGGAGCTTTTTAAAGCTCAGATCACTCTTCATTTGCCAATCACTATGGATGAAAATTTAGTTCGAGATAAGCTTGAGCAAATTGCGGACGAGATGATGGTTGAAATTTATTCCTATGAGAGTGATAACTAAATAAATATTACTAAAAGCTGATATATTTTTCTAGAAGCTACCATGAGCTATAAATGAATCATTTCTGTAGTTATCTTTTCCATACATAAAAGGTTCATTATTTGGAAGTCTTACTGATCCTCCAGCACATCTTAGAATAGCATCTCCTGCTGCAGTATCCCATTCCATTGTTGGACCAAATCGTGGATACACATCAGCCTCACCACAAGCAACTAAGCAAAATTTTAATGAAGAACCGATAGAGGTTGTTTGTTTTATATTATTATTTTTTAGCCATTTATTTGTTGCTTCATCTCTATGAGAAACACTTGCAACAGCTATAACACCTGTTTTTGGTAATTCTCTAATAGAGATAGGTCTAACCAAGTCATTAGAGTGTTCAAATGCTCCTGTTAAAGTTGAGGCAAAAAACATTCGATTAAGTGCCGGAGCATATACCACACCAAGAGTTGGAATGTTGTTTTCTATAAGTCCAATATTAACTGTAAAAGAACCAAGACCATCTTTTTTGAGGAATTCCCTAGTTCCATCTAGAGGGTCAATCAAAAAAAATTGATCAGTTGCAGTTAAATTATGACTAGTAAAATTTTCTTCAGAGATTATTGGTATTTTTGGTGCAATAACTTTAAGCTTATCAAGAATTACAACCTCTGCTGCTTGATCAGCAAGAGTAACTGGTGAACCATCCTCTTTAAAATTAACTTCTGTTGACTTGGCATAGATCTTCATTATTTTATCGCCAGCATCTCGAGCAGTTAATTGCAGATCTATCAATAATTTTGAATAGTCAATAGTTTGCATTTTTCTTTTTTTTGTAATAAAACTAAGTAATAATATTATGTTCTGGCCCAAAAGGGAATTTAGTAATATCATATGCACTGCCTTCAGTTATTACCATAATATCATGTTCTCTATAGCCTCCAGCCCCAGGTTGCCCATGAGGAATCATAATCATTGGTTCCATCGAGACCACCATATTTTTTTGAAGGACAGTATCTATATCCTCTCGTAACTCTACTCCAGCTTCTCTTCCATAATAGTGAGAAAGAACACCAAATGAATGTCCATAACCAAAAGTTCGACTTTCTAGTAAGCCATATTCTTCAAAAATTTTATTAAGCTCTAATGCAATTTCCTTGCAAGCAACACCAGGCCTAATTAGTTTCATTCCTTCTTCATGAACTTTAACATTAACTTCCCACAGTTTCAGAGAAGCATCATCAACATGGTCATAAAATAATGTTCTTTCGAGTGCAACATAATAACCTGCAATCATTGAAAAACAGTTAAGGCTAAGAATATCACCCTTTTGAACTTGCCTAGAAGTAACAGGGTTATGCGCACCATCAGTATTTATACCCGACTGAAACCAAGTCCAAGTATCCATCAACTCTGAATGTGGATAGCGTTTAGCGATTTCTCTAACCATAGCTTGAGTCGAGTGGAGGGCTACTTCATGTTCTGGAACACCTTCTTTCACTGCTTCAACAAGAGCTGCACCGCCAATATCGCATACATTTGCACCATTAATAATATGGGCTATTTCTTCATCTGATTTAATTGAACGCATTCTCATGCAGTCAACTGAAATATCAATAAATGCCGCATTATTAAAGGCATCTTGAAGTTTATCTAGACGCTCTTTAGTAATATGATCATATTCAATACCAATCTTGCTACTATTTTTTACTAACTGTTGAAGTGCATAAAAGAAGCTGTCTTTCTGCCAGTCTGTATAAACCAAGTTTTCACCAAAAGTTCGGCGCCATGGCTGCCCACCATCTATATTAGCAGTTACAGTTGTTACTTTATCTTGTGTAATAACCAATGCATATGGGCGACCAAATGAACAATATAGAAAGTCACTATAGTAATTAATGCCATGAATAGAAGTAAATATGACTGCATCAATATTACTACTAGCCATATGTTTTCTAAGGCTATCTTGCCTATTTTGGTATTCTTTATCACTAAAGGTATGAACTATATTGTCACCATTAGGTATTAGTTTTGTTCTTGGCATATTCATAGCGATTCCTTAATAAGTTAATGTTGCGGATGTTAGTCAATTTCTTTAAGTATAGCAAGCTTTTAAATCACCATATTAAATATAGATAAGTCGAATTAAAACAGATAGTAATAAATACTTTAGGCTTTAATTACTTTTTTTGAGAAGATTTTCACGAACAAACGTATACATGCCAGAAAGTACAATGATTGCTGCCCCAATTAACGTGAAGCTATCAGGCCTCTCTCCTAAGATAATAATTGCTAATAACATTGCAAATACGATTCTTGAATACCTGAATGGGGATATTACTGACATTTCTCCAATACGTGAAGAAATAACAAGTGAGTAATAAGCAAATACTCCAAAAGTTGATGCACCTATAAAATACATAATCTGATTTAATGATGGAATTACCATCGGCGAGTTAAATGGAATAATTAAGATGCCTGAGATTCCAAAAGCTATAAAGGCATACAAAGCAATTGTTACGGAAGGAAGATCAACCTTCATTGCTCGTGTTGATAAATCTCTTGCTGCTAAAAATACTGAACCAAGGAGTGCAAATATTGATGCAGGCATAAATCCTCCAAAGCCAGGACGTAAAATCAATAACACACCCATAAAACCAACAAATACTGCACTCCAACGCCTCCAACCTACTTTTTCTCTAAAAAATATTACTGCTCCAATAGTGACTAATAATGGCGTTATTTGAAGAATAGCTGAAGCTGATGATAGAGGTGTTAAGGCAATTGCTGTAACAAAAAAAACTGCCCCTAAAAGCTCACAGATTGTTCGCATTATTACATACTTATCTAGAAGATCTTTATGAATGATTGGAGCATTTTGAAATATAGCAATAATTAGAAAAACGATACTTCCAGTAAAGCCAAGAATCATTATTACTTCAGATATCGGGAAATAAGCTGAGAGCATTTTGATAAATAAATCTTCAAATGCAAAACCAGCCATAGCAAGAATCATGAATAAAATTCCCCTCAAGTTTTCCATGATTTTTTTAGATCCATTGGATTAAAGTTGAATTTTAACTGTAACTATGATTTTTAAATACTTATTTTAATAATAGATTTATTTGGTAGATTAAATGTTTCAACATGAGACCTAAAATAATGATTGACAGATATATATTTTAGGAACAAAATGCGGAAATAAATACATCTTTCTTTATGTATTTCGAGGGGTAGATATGCAGAATAAATACTTACTAGGCTTTATCCTAGTTGTTTTTAGTGGGGTTATTTGGAGTTTTGGTGCTCCACTTGTTCGTCTATTAGAAGATGCAGAGAGTTATAGACTTCAATATCTTCTTTATAGAGGGCTGATAATTACATTAGTAATACTTATCTATATTGCATTTAGAGAAGGTAAAGATTTTTTCAATACATTTAAGCGAATTGATTCTTGGAGCTTAGTTGGAAGTATAGTAATGTCATTTACTTTTTTTGGTTGGATTTATGCTTTAACAACAACAACTGTTGCCATAACTCTTCTGATGTTAGCCTTATCACCTGTTCTTTCGGCATTTTTAGGTTATTTAATTCTTGGTGAGAGATTAAGTCGTGTGACTTTCATCAATATGATAATTGTTGGAGCTGGAATAACAGTGATGGTTTGGGATGCTGAAAAATCAACTACATTATTAGGAGTTATATATGGTTTCTTTGTTGCTTTAGGTTTTGCAATATATACCATTACACTTAGAAAGAATCCTGAAATACCCAAATTATTGACACCTGCACTTGCTGGCTTTTTTTGCATGTTATGGGCAATAATATTAATTGTCATAAGTGGTAATAGTTTTGAAATGCCAACACTAAATATAGGTATTAGTATGATGCATGGTTTAGTAGTTGGACTTGGTTTATTACTGTATGGCTTAGGTGCAAAATATTTACCTAGCGGTGAACTTGTTATGCTATCTTTGTTAGAGGTTGTTTTAGGTATTTACTGGGCATGGCTACCAATTTTGGGTATCAATGAGGTCCCTAGTAGTAATACTTTAGTTGGTGGTTTTGCTATTATTTTAGCAATAATGCTGCAGGGATTCTATGCTAGAAAGAAACACATTATCCCAATGCCGTAAGTTCTTGGAATTTATTTGTTTTTGTTTTAAACCAAAGGTGTTGCACTGGGTATTTTTTATTGATAAAATTCTCAACCTTCGGTGTCTTTCAGTCTTGTTCAGAAGAAACAATATTTGTAATTAACAATTACAAGTAATTTTTATTGTAATTTGTTATATTTAACTAGTCTAATGCTACAATTGATTGTTTTAACAGTTTAAATTAAATGAATGAATTAGTTTTTCCTAATATTAATATTGAAAATCTTGATCGATGGGTTGGTGACTATTCTCCTCTTGAATGCGTTGAAATAAAAGATGAAACACATAATGTTAAGAGTTTTACTTTTAAATCAAAGAAAGATGCTTGGTTTCAGTTTTTGCCAGGCCAACATACTACTTTATTCTTGAATATAGATGGCAATGAAGTCATGAGAACTTATACGATTGCATCAAGTCCAACTCGACCCCATACAATTACAATTACTAATAAAAGAATGCAGGATGGAGTTGTCACAAACTGGATGCATGATAATTTAAAGATTGGTGATTGTGTTGATGCGCTTGATATTGGTGGTTCATTCAGTGTAGCTCTTGATCAGCCAAAATCTAAAATATTGCTTATGTCAGGGGGGAGTGGAATAACACCAATGCTTTCCATGACAAGATATTTTGTTGATCTTTCTTTAGATGTAGATATAGTTTTTATCCATAACGCACAATCACCCAACGATCTAATTTCTAAGGATGAGCTTGAGTTCTACCAACTAAATCAGTCAAATTTTAAAAGACATTTTATATGTGATGTTGGAGGTAATGATTGGGTTGGACCTAGCGGTTTTTTAAGTTCAGAAATGCTTTTAGAATTAGTACCTGATTTTAAAAATAGAGAGATATATTGTTGTGGGCCAGAACCATATATGCAAAATGTTAAAAAAATTCTGGGCTCCTATGAATTTGTTATGTCCTCATACCACCAAGAAAGCTTTGATATTGAGAGCTCAACTGCTCAGAATAATATGGCTATTGATATTGAATTGCCCGAGCATAATGTTACAGATACCAATATTAACGAATATAATGTGACCCTATCAAAGAGTGGTGAATCTTTAGTTTGTGGAAGTAATACCAATATATTGGTTTCAATTCAAAAGCAAGGCATTACAGTACCCTTTGCATGTTCAGCAGGTATGTGTGGAACCTGTCGTACAAAATTGATAGAAGGTACAGTAGAAATGGATTCACAAGGTGGGCTATTAAAGTCACATGAGGAAGAAGGTTTTATACTTACTTGTTGTTCTTATCCAACAAGTGATGTTGTTCTTGACTTATAATTTTATTGTTCAAGTTTAAATTATTATGCAAAAAAAATACTCCTGGTACTCGCTATTAAAAGCCGGCTTAAGTGGACAAGACTGGGCTCAAGCAATCCCTATGGTAGAGCCTAAGTCTAAGTATGATGTCATCATAATTGGAGGTGGTGGCCATGGTTTAGCAACTGCTTATTACCTGGCGAAAGAGTGTGGTATTACAAATGTTGCTGTTCTTGAAAAAGGCTACATAGGCGGGGGAAATACTGGAAGGAATACTACCATTATCCGCTCAAATTATCTGAGGGATGAGGCTTCCAGTCTTTATGAGCACTCTATGAGTCTATGGGAAGGGCTAAGTGAAGATTTAAATTTTAATGTTATGTTTAGTCAAAGAGGGGTCTACAATCTTGGCCATACTCTTCAAGATATGAGAGATATTGAGAGAAGAGTAAATGCAAACGTTCTTAATGGTGTTGATGCTGTAGTAGTTGACTCTAGGGAAATTAAAGAACAAATACCAATAATTAATACTTCAAGAAATGCAAGGTACCCAATTATGGGAGCTTCATTTCAGTCTCGTGCTGGAGTTGCACGTCATGATGGGGTTGCTTGGGGTTTCGCTAGAGCAGCTTCAATCCTTGGTGTTGATATTATTCAAAATTGCGAAGTAATAGATATTGAGGTTGAGTCAGGACGAGTAAAGGGAGTTAAAACGACAAAGGGTGATATTATTGCTGATCGAATTGGTTGTGTCAGTGCAGGACATTCTTCAGTAATAGCAAAAATGGCAGGTTTAAGACTTCCAGTTGAGAGCCATCCATTACAAGCTTTTGTCTCTGAAGCGATGAAACCAATTCTGCATACTGTTGTGATGTCTAATGCAGTCCATGGTTATGTCAGTCAGAGTGACAAAGGAGATTTGGTTATTGGTGCAGGAATTGATGGCTATAACTCCTATGCTCAAAGAGGAAGTGCCAAAATTGTAGAGCATTGTGCTGCTGCTATTTTAGAACTATTTCCAATATTTTCACGAGTTCGTATGAATAGGCAATGGGGAGGTATAGTTGATGTTTGTCCTGATGCTTGCCCTGTTATTAGTCCAACAAAGGTCGAAGGTCTTTATTTTAATTGTGGTTGGGGAACTGGAGGATTCAAGGCCACGCCAGGATCTGGCAATGTTTTTGCTCATACTATAGCACAGGATAAGCAACATGAATTGGCTATCCCTTTTCATATCAATCGCTTTACAAGTGGAGCACTTATTGATGAACATGGAGCTGCAGGCGTAGCTCATTAATTGTCTAATTAGGTAATATTATGTTTTTAATTGATTGTCCATATTGTAAAGAAGCGAGAGATCAAAACGAGTTTTCTCCAGCTGGTGAAGCTTTTATTGCTAGACCAAAGAATCCAGAACAATTGAGTGATGATGAGTGGGCTGATTATGTTTTTTATAGGACTAACCATAAGGGTGATCATTGGGAGCAATGGGTCCACACTAATGGTTGCCGAAAATATCTTTTAGTTAAGCGCTCAACAATTAGTCATGAGGTTATTAAAGTTGCAGCTTTTGGTGATGTTATGAGTGAGGACGAATTATGAGGTTAAAGAATCATAAAAGTCACCAAATAGACTATTCAGAACCTCTAACTTTTGTATTCGATAACAAAACCTATAAGGGCTTTAAGGGTGATACCTTGGCTTCAGCATTAATAGCAAATGACGTATTATTTTTTGCTAGAAGTTTTAAATATGGTCGTAAACGTGGTCTTATGGGTGCAGGTGTTGAAGAGCCTAATGCTCTTGTATCTTTGGAAATAGGAAGACGTTATACTCCAAACCTTAAGGCTACTGAAGTTCTGCTCTATAACGGTTTAAGTGCAATTAGCGCAAGCAATCCTCATGCATTAGATTTACGAGCTTTAATTAAGCCATTGCATCGTTTTATGCCTGTTGGTTTCTATTATAAAACTTTCATTAAGCAAAAAGTATGGGCAATGGTTGAGGGTAGTTTAAGAGCACTTGCAGGCTTTTCTAAATCACCTACAGAAGTTGATGAAGATGTTTATGATCATGTCTTCCAACACACTGAAGTACTTGTTATAGGAGGAGGTGTAGGTGGAATTGCCGCTGCATTAGAAGTACTTAAAAATTCTAAAGATCAACGTGTTATTCTAGTTGATGAGCGTAAAAATTTAGGTGGAGAGTTGTTTAATGAGTTTTCATCTGATGATTCTGCAGTCAAGTGGCATAATGAAGGCTTAGATGAGCTCTTAGCATTTAAAAATGAAGAAAATAGTCGTCTTACCCTTCTTACTCAGTCGACAGCATATGCTTGGTATGATCATAATTATATTGAAGTATTGCAGGCTAATACGAGTGGTGAGTCAATGATTTCAAGTGGAATTCAGTCTGCTAGAAAAATATTACATAAGATAAGAGCAAAGGAAGTTATCTTGGCAACAGGTGCACATGAGCGCCCTATGTTATTTGAAACAAATGACTTGGCAAATATTATGCTTAGTCAATCTGTTAGAAGGTACTTAAATGAGTATGGAGTAGTATCAGGGAAGAATGTTATTTTATATGGCAATAATGATAGTATTTATAGCACTGCAATAGATCTGAATAATCAAAAAATTAATTGTAGTGTTGTAGACGTCAGACCTTCTGGAAATGAGAGTGAAGTTGTCATAAATGCAAAAAATTCTGGAGTTAAAGTATTTCAAGGCTATGCAGTAATAAAAGCAAATGGAACAAATTTTGTTAAAGGAATTGAGATCTCTCAAGTTGAGATGAAAGCTAAGCCACCTAAGTGGGAATCAAACTGGAAACTTACTGGTATTATAAAAAAATTAAAATGTGATTTATTAGCAACATCTGGTGGCTTTAATCCTGTTGTTCATCTCGATTGCCATTGTGGTGCTAAAACTTTTTTTGATGAAGATGCTCAAGCTTTTCTACCTCAAAAAGAGCGAAATAATAGACAGATTTGTGGATCTGTTAATGGATTAGGAAAATGGCAAGATGTTGTTATTGATGCTAAAAATAAAGCTCAGTTAACTTTAAATTCACTTGGAATTATTGAAGAAGTAAATCACACAAAATTGAGTACAAATTACTTAAACTTTTTTAATGCTAGTAAATTTTTCATGCCGCGAGAAATTCTCAACAGGCCAAAAGTATTTATAGATATGCAGAATGATGTAACTACTTTAGACGTTGCCCTTGCTATTAAAGAAGGTTATCGCTCAATTGAGCATATTAAACGATACACTGCAATGGGTTTTGGAACTGATCAAGGTAAGACAGGTAATATAAATGGCATTGCTGTTGCTGCTGAATTTTTAGGAGTGCCAATGTCAGAAGTTGGGACTACGACATTTCGTCCCGCTTATACTGGAGTTGATTTCGGTGCCATGGCAGGAAGAGAGATTGGAGATTTCTTTGATCCTCAGAGGTTTACGACTATTCATGATTCTCATATTGAAAGTGGTGCAGAATTTGAATTAGTTGGGCAATGGTATCGTCCATGGTTTTACCCACAGGATGGTGAAAATATGGAGCAAGCTGTAAATAGGGAGTGCCTTGCTGTCAGAACTTCTATTGGGATGATGGATGCATCGACACTTGGAAAAATTGATGTTCAGGGAGCAGATGCAAGAGAGTTTTTGTCTAGAGTTTATACTAATGCATGGATGAAGCTTGCTCCTGGGAGTTGTAGATATGGCTTAATGTGTAATGAAAAAGGAATGGTTATTGATGATGGTGTGTCAACTTGCATCGATGATAATCATTTTATTATGACAACTACTACTGGTGGCGCTGCTAGTGTTTTTTCTACTTTAGAGATGTGGCTTCAAACGGAATGGAGTGAATTAGATGTTCATTTAAGTAGTGTTACAGATCAATACTCAACAGTTGCAGTAGTTGGCCCTAATGCGCGACATTTAATGAAACTATTGTGCCAAGATATTGACTTTGAGCGAGAGAATTTTAAATTTATGCAATGGAGGCCTGGAACAGTATCTGGAGTAAATGCCCGTATTATGAGGATAAGTTTTTCTGGTGAACTAGCATATGAAATCAATATAGAAGCTAACTATGGTCGTTATATATGGGACAAAGTTTTACTTGCAGGTAAACAATGGAATATAACACCTTATGGTACAGAGACTATGCATGTTCTTCGTGCTGAAAAAGGCTTTATTATTGTTGGTCAAGATACTGATGGATCGATGACTCCATCAGATGTTAATATGGATTGGATTCTAGCTAAAAATAAACCTTTTTCTTATATTGGTCAAAGATCTTTTAGCATCTCTGCACTTAATTCCAACGAAAGGCTGCAATTAGTTGGGCTTTTGACAAAGGATCAGCTTGTTGTTCTTCCAGAAGGTTCTCATATTATTAATAATAAGGGTAAATCTGTTGGTTATGTGACCTCTAGTTATTATAGCCCTATCCTTGGAAGGTCAATTGCATTGGCTCAACTGAAATCAGGATTGTCGCAAATTGGCCAAATAGTTTTAGTTAAGATTGTTCAAGAAAAACGGGGATTAAAAGAAATACCTTGCGAAGTTTCAAGAAGTGTTTTCTATGATATTGAAGGTGAAAAGGTGGATGGAAATGAGTAGCTTATTAGAAAATAGTCAAACTGAATTCAGATCAACTTTTCAGCCTCTTATCGATCAGGATGGATTTCTTATTAACCAAGATAATCTAGTTTGTCGAGAGATTAAAGATTTATCTTTAATGGTTTTAAGAATATCAAAAAATAATAATAAAAATACTAAAACCCTTAAGGATATTTTTAATGCAGAGCTGCCAAAAACTTTGTCTGTTAGTTCAAATAATAAAGGGGATTCCTTTCTATGGATTAGTCCAGATGAAATTTGGTTGCTCCACAATAGGGATAAGAAGGATAATTTTCTTAAAAAGTTTAAATCGCTTCCTAAAGGCATGTCAATGACAGATAGTTCTGGAGCTTATGGTATTCTTGAGTTAACAGGCAGTAATGTGGAAGCTTTATTGTCTAGATGGATGAGCTATGATTTAAATGGCTTATTGACAATAGGAAAAGTTGTGTCAACAACTTGTGGTCAGGCGCCAGTATGTGTTTATCGAAATAGTAATGGAAACATATTGATGATGGTTAGACACTCATTTTCACATTATGTTTCTGGGTTATTAAAAGATAGCGCGCAAAGAATATAAGGAAGAAGCCACATACAAATTAATTTATTATGAAAAAAGTTAGCTTTAAAAGTATGGAAAATGGGACTGCTGAGGAGTACGCCTTTCTAAATGGCCTTGAAAGTGAATTTAATTTAGAACTTCCTAGCCGCTTAATTGCTTCGCTTAGGGGTCTCAATTCAAGTTTTTCTGGTTATCAAATTAGTCGACTAGAGCATAGTTTACAAGGCGCTACAAGAGCTCACTATGCTGGTGAAGATTTGGAAATGGTAATTGCAATTTTATTTCACGATATTGGAGATGGCCTAGCTCCCTACTCCCATTCAGAAATGGCAGCTGCAATACTTCGACCTTTTGTATCAGAAAAAATTTATTGGATTGTAAAACATCATGGTATTTTTCAGATGTACTATTATGCCCATCATTCTGGTGGAGATAGAAATGCTAGAGAATTATTTATTGACAGTCCATGGTATCAAGATGCAATAAAATTCTGTCATGAATATGATCAGAATTGTTTTGATCCAAGTTACAAATCAAAGACCCTCGAATTTTTTGTTCCTATGATTAATGATTTTTTTTCAAGACCAAAGTTCAAGGAACCAGAAAAACTTGTATGATATCTTATGGATAAATTAACTTACTAAAAATGATTAATTTTTTACTTCAGCTTTTACCAAGACAAATACACTTAATTATTTTTATACTAGTTGGCTCTCTTCTTGGCTATGCCGCTTATAGTATGAAAATTTTGGGTTTAGAAGCTTGTACTCTCTGTATAACCCAACAATTCTTCTATTGTGTAATTGGCATTTCAGCTTTTATTGCCTTTCTAAATAACCCAAAGCCTTCATATAGTCGTTTTTATTCAGTATTTATTTCATTAGCTGCAGTTGCAGGAATATGGATTTCAGGTCGTCAAGTTTGGCTCCAGGGATTGCCTGAAGATGAGGTGCCATTATGTGGTCCACCACTTGAATACATCATTGATGTTTTTCCATTTGCTGATGTTCTTAATGCTTTATTTATGGGTGATGGGAACTGTGCTGAAATTCCTTGGAAGTTTCTAGGCCTTAGTATGGCGGGTTGGTCATTAATATGGTTTGTGGTAATTTTTATATTAAGCATTTTAGCTATTAGAAAGTCTAGCACAATTTCTTAAATCTAAAAAATTAGGACGATTTCCAAAATAATTACTTATGTGGTAAGATTATTTACCAATTGGGTAGAGTAATTTTTAAGATTTGGCTAATTTTAAAGAAACTGTAAAAAAACTATTTGATTCTGTTGACATCAATATCAATGGTTCGCGTCCATGTGATCCACAAATTCATAACGAGTTTTTTTATGCACGGGCAATTAGTGGGGGTTCATTAGCTTTAGGTGAAAGTTATATGGATGGTTGGTGGGATTGTCAAGCACTAGATCAGTTCAGTGACAAGTTATTAAGTGGCCAGATAGATAAACAAGTTAAAGTAAAAAATCCTGCATTTTTCTCTCACGTTATTAAAGCCTACATTTTTAATGCGCAATCTAAAAAAAGAGCCTATATCGTAGGTAAAGAGCATTATGACATTGGCAATGATTTATTTTCACTTATGCTTGACGAAAGGATGAATTATTCCTGTGGTTATTGGAGAAATGCCAGCAGTTTAGAGCAAGCTCAAATAAATAAGCTGGATTTAGTTTGTAGGAAACTTCACCTTGAGCCTGGAATGAATGTCCTCGAAATTGGATGTGGATGGGGTGGATTTGCAAAGTTTGCTGCTGAAAAATATGGTGTTACTGTTCATGGTGTTACTGTATCAAAACAGCAAATGAATTTTGCGAAGAAATCTTGTGAAGGGTTGAAAACATCGTTTGAGTTAAAGGATTATCGAGATCTAGATGCAAAATATGATGCAATAGTTTCTATAGGTATGTTTGAACATGTGGGATATAAAAATTACAAAACATTTATGAATGTTGCAAATCGATGCTTAACAGATGATGGGTTATTTTTGTTGCATACAATAGGGAGAAATACACCAGGTTTCTCAACTGACCCATGGACTAATAAATATATTTTTCCTAATGGGATGACGCCCTCCTCAAGTCAGATTAGTGAAGCTTTACAAGGTTTTTTTGTTGTTGAAGATTGGCATAATTTTGGACAGGACTATGACACAACATTAATGTCTTGGAATGAGAATTTTCAAAAAAATTTCGATAGTTTAACGGGAAACTACGATGAAAGGTTTAAGCGAATGTGGGAATATTATCTGTTGATGTGTGCAGGAACTTTTCGCTCAAGAAGAAATCAATTATGGCAACTCGTAATGTCAAAAAATGGTGTGAAGGGAGGTTATAACTATAAAAATAATCCTAGATTTAATAATTAAAGAGACCCTCAAGCATTGCTACAGAATCACAACCAGCAGCATAAGCATATTTTTGATTTTCAAATGTAATACCTCCAATTCCAACAATAGGTATATTTATTTCATTTTTAATATTTTCAATTATTGAAAGTGAACAATGAGGGGCACTTGGCTTGGTTTTAGAGTTAAAAATTGATCCAAAAGCAACATAATTAGCACCAATATCTTGAGCCTCTATTGCTCGTTCTGGATTATTATAGCAAGATACTCCAATTATAAATTTTTCACCAAGTTGTTTTCTTGCAAGGCTTATTTCAATATCATTTTTACCTAAGTGAACTCCATCAGCTCCAACTTTCTCGCATAGGTTAATATCATCATTGACAAGAAATAAAGTATTATGTTCTTTGCATAGTGTAAGCAAATATTTTGCTTCTTCTAGCTTTATTTTTTCATCTTGAGTTTTATGTCGATATTGAAGTATATTGACTTTATGTTTTTTGATTACATTTTTAATAAGACTAATATTCAAATCTTTATTAGGTGTAATTCCATATAAACCTTGTATTTTTTGATTTAACATAATATGACATTTTTTAAATCTAAGAAGATTCAATCATTAATAATAGCTATTATAGTCTTGGTAGTTAGTATATGGTTATTTCAAAATAATTATTTAAAGCTTTTAGTTTTTCAAAAAAAAATAGATCAATCATCTAGCACTAATCTGATGGATAAAGAGATTGCATATCTTGAAAAAATTGATAACTTTATAATTAAAGAGTATTCTGAAAAGCTAATTTTATTACGTACCATTAAAGCAGAAACTTACTATAGTTATAAAAACTCTCCAATTCAGCTCCTTAATGTTGAAGTTAAAACATTTAATGAATCTGGACAAGAGGGGATTGTATTAAAATCAAATCAGGCTGAGATGCTCGAATCACGAGTGATATCTTTTAATGGTGAGGTTAATATTAAAACTAAAAGTGGTATTTCTCATGAGCTTGATACTGAGTCATTAATTGTGTTTTCAAATAATGGTAAAATTAAGAGTAATAAAAAGATAACTTATTTAGGTGAAAATTCAAAAATTAATGCTCAAGAGATGGAGATGGACATTGATAGTAATACAATGTTTCTAAAGGGAGAGGTTCAGATCTTGCAAACGTCAGATACAAGAGTTGACACAACAGATCTCTATATTAGTCATACTAATGGTCAAAAGAAATATAATAGTAAGGGTAAAACTAGTTTTCAATCAACTGGTAATAGAGTAAATTCTGAAAAAGGCTTTGATATGGATGCGAATCAAAATTTAATGAACTTTTTGGGCCAAGTAGAAATCCTAAATCCCTCCTCAGGTAGTAAAATTAAGACATCAAACCTTGTAGTAGATCGCTCAAATGGTGGTGAATTTTTTAAATCTAACGAGCCAAGTCATTTCCAATCAGGTAATAGTGAAATAAAATCTAAACAAATGTATTATGATGCTGCTTCAAAAAGACTCGAATTAACGGGAAAGGTTTTTGCTGTTTATGAATAAAATTATTTTATTGTTTGCCTTGTTTTTTACAACCTTTGCAATTGCTTTACCTGAAGATGCCAAACAACCTATAGAAATTGAAGCAAATTCAGTAATAGTTGATGAAACTTCAGGCTTTAATGAGTTTTTAGGAGCTGCTGAAGTAAGACAAGGATCACTATTGATTACAGCAGAGCTTATTCAAGTTCAAAATAATAGTGATGGAGTTGAAACAGTGATTGCAAAAGGCGCTCCTGATAAGCCAGCGAAATTTATTCAAAGTCAAGAGACTCAAGCTCGTTTTATTGAGGCTACTGCAGATTTAATTACGTACGATGTTAATGAAGGGATGGTTTTTTTGGTTGGTAATGCATACTTGATCCAAGGTTTTGATTCATTTAGTGGTGACTCATTAAGTTATGATATAAATAATGATAAGGTGATTGTTAAAGGCTCTGAGGATGGTACTGAAAGAGTGAAATTTAAAATTGCTCTATAGTACTTTAGGGTAATTAACTTGCAAGTGCAGAGGTAATGCGCTCTTTAACTTCATTAAGAGTGCCCACTCCATCTAAAGCAATAAATTTTGTAACTGTTTTATCATCATTAGCATCATTGCTGTAATACTTTACTAAAGGCTCAGTTTGCTTATGATAGATTTTTAAGCGTCCCCTGACAATATCCTCACTATCATCAACTCTCTGAATTAAGTCTTCACCTGTTAAATCATCTTTCCCTATTTCATTTGGTGGATTAAAAACGATATGATAAGTTCTTCCAGAAGCTAAATGAACTCGTCGACCTGACATTCTTATAACAATATCATCGTCTGGGACTTTAACTTCAACTACATAATTAATGTGAATGCCCTCTAATTTAAGAGAGTCAGCCTGTGGGATAGTTCTTGGAAAACCATCAAGTAAGTAGCCATTTTTGCAGTCAGGCGACTGAATTCTGTCTTTAACTAATGCAATAATAATTTCATCAGAAACAAGATTCCCTGCATCAATAATCTTCTTAGCCTTAATACCAATAGGTGAACCCTCATTTACAGCTGCTCGTAGCATATCACCAGTGGATATTTGAGGAATGTTAAATTTTTCACAAATATGGGATGCTTGAGTGCCCTTTCCTGCACCAGGTGGACCTAATAAAATAACGTTCATAAAAGGGACTAACTCCTAAATTTTAAAGGGCGGTAATTTTTTATTTACTTTTGATTTCTTTAAAACAACATACTCAGGCAATCCATTATTATACGGTGGATAATTCTCACCTTCAATAAGTGGAAGTAAATATTCACGACATTCATTTGTAATTGAAAAACCATCCTTTGAAATGTAATTCTCAGGCATCATTTTTTCAACATTTGCAATATCTTTTAATTCTCCATAACCAATTTCCCATTCATATGGATTATTAGAAGTTCTAATAATTGCTGGCATAATAGCATTCTTGCCTTCAATAGCCATTTCAACAGCAGCCTTCCCAAGGGCGTATGCTTGCTTAACATCTTCATTAGAAGCTAGATGTCTTGCAGAACGTTGTAAATAGTCAGCAACAGCCCAATGAAACTTATAACCTAAAGATTTTTTAACTATATTGGCAACAACAGGTGCAGCTCCACCAAGTTGAGCATGACCAAAATCATCTCTAGTTTCTTGTTCTGCTAAGAATTTTCCATTAGGCCATTTTGTTCCCTCAGACACAACAATAGTACAATAGCCATAATCCTTAACATTTTTATCTACCTTTGCAAGGAATGCTTTTTCGTTAAATTCAATTTCAGGGAATAGAATAACAATAGGAATAGTTGAGTCAACAAGGCCTCCAGCTGCAGCAATCCATCCCGCATGGCGTCCCATCACCTCAAGAACAAATATTTTAGTAGATGAAGCAGCCATCGATGCAACATCAAGACTTGCCTCCAAAGTCGATACGGCAATATATTTTGCAACAGAACCAAATCCAGGACAATTATCTGTCACTGGGAGGTCATTATCTACAGTTTTAGGAATATGTATTGCCTGAATTGGGAACCCCATACTTTCTGATAGTTGAGAAATTTTTAAGCATGTATCAGCTGAATCTCCACCACCATTATAAAAAAAATATCCAATATCATGTGCTTTAAAAACATCAATTAGACGCTCATATTCCCTTCTATTTGACTCTAGAGATTTCATTTTATATCGACAAGAACCAAACGCACCAGATGGAGTGTGATTTAAAGCAGTTATATCTGCTGCAGATTCAAGAGACGTATCAATAAGATTTTCTGTTAAAGCACCTATAATTCCATTTTCACCAGCTAACACTTTACTAATTTTGTCTGGATATTTTCGAGCTGTTTCTATGACAGCACATGCTGAAGCATTTATTACAGCAGTTACACCTCCAGATTGAGCATAAAAAGCATTTTTCATAATATGTAAGTGTTTATTATTAAGAGATTTAAGACTAAATATTATAACATTTGACGATAAAAGTCCTTTAGAAATATTCTAAAGCTTAGTTTAATTAAATTAATTTTTTTAAGACTAAATAAAATTTTTATTTTAATTTATACCAATCATTTGTCAAAATGCATCAAGAATCTATACTTTTAGTTAATTAGTAATTGAATTAAAAGTCATAACCTCAGAGAAATTTTCAATATTTATAAATCCAGGGATATTCTTTTTATCTAGTTTAGTACTGGGTTTATTTATTGCAACTATGTTTTTAATCCTAAATTTAGAGGCAGCCTCAAGAACATCAAGTGAATCATCAAAAAATATACTTCTATCTTTATCAAAATCAATAGTATTAGCTAGCTCTATCCAAAATTTCTGATCTTGTTTTGGAGAACCAAAGTCATGTGAAGAAATAATTTTATCAAAGTAGCTCTGAAGGCCAGAGGCCTCCATCTTTAAATCAATTCCTTTTCGATGAGCATTAGTAACTAAGAAGATTTGTTTTTTGTTTTCTTTAGCTGCATTTAAAAAATCTAAGACATATTTATGAACTTGAATAAGATATGAAATATCTTTTTTTAATTTCATAATATCGAGTTCAAGATTCTCCTCCCAGAAGTCTAGGCAATACCAGGTTAGTTTGCCTTCTTGAGACTCAATCCTTGAAACTATTATTTTTTTTGCATCTTGAAAACTAATATTATGTTTTTCGGAGTAGACTTTTGGAATGTATTCTAGCCAAAAATGAAGATCAAAATTTAAATCTAAGAGAGTTCCATCCAAATCAAGTAGGATAGATTCAATTTTATTCCAATTCACATTAGAGCTCATTTATCTTCTGCGCCAAGTAGTTCCATCTACAGTATCCTCAAGGATAATTCCAAACTCCAGAAGTTCATCTCGTACTTGATCTGACATAGCAAAATCTTTTGATAATCTTGCTTGTTCTCTTTTACTGATCTTATTTAAGATTTCATTTTCTGATAACTCTGATCCTTGTTTTAAGTACTCATCAGCATCATATTCAAGAATACCTAGAAAGTTTGCTAATTTTTTCAGAAGTTGGGATAAGGCATTGGCTTTTTTAAGATTATTTAAGCGTTCAACATTAATTTGTTTAGCTATTTCGAATAAGATACTTATCGCAATAGGAGTATTAAAATCATCATTCAACGCTGAGTTAAATCTATCTTCATAATCCAAATTATTATTTGAAACATAATTAATACCAACATTATCTGAAAGACCTCTTGTAGCTGTATAAAGCCTTTTTAAAGCAGATTTTGCACTATCAATATTAGTACTACTAAAATTTAATGGAGAACGGTAATGACTACTAATTAAAAAATATCGAAGAGTTTCACCATCATACTTTCCAAGAATATCACGAATAGTAAAAAAATTATTAAGAGATTTACTCATTTTCTCATCATTAATATTTACAAAGCCAACATGCATCCAAGTGTTAACAAATTTACATCCAGTAGCACCTTCAGACTGGGCTATCTCATTTTCATGATGAGGAAATGTGAGATCCATTCCACCACCATGAATATCAAAATGATCATCTATAAAATGGGTTGACATTGCTGAGCATTCAATATGCCATCCAGGTCTGCCATCTCCCCATGGAGAGGGCCATTTAGGTTCATTAGGCTTAGCCATTTTCCATAAAACAAAGTCGAGAGGATCCTCTTTATTGCTTTCAATATCGACACGCGCACCTGATTCTAAATCATCTAAATTTTTACCTGATAGCTTGCCATAATTTTTAAACTTTCTAACAGAATAGAATACATCACCATTTTTGCCTTGGTAAGCAAGCCTATTCTTTATAAGTAGTTCAATCATATTAATCATTTGTTCTATTGAATCTGTTGCTTTTGGTTCAATATCTGGACTAATAACACCAAGGGCAATTTCATCTTCATGCATGGCATCAATGAATCGCTTTGTAAGTGAAAAGATATCTTCGTTATTTTCAATCGCTCTACTAATTATCTTGTCATCTATATCAGTAATATTTCTTATATATTTAACATCTTTAAAGTTTCGTCTAAGATGTCTGGTTATAACATCAAACATAACCAATACTCTGGCATGACCCATATGACAAAAATCATAAACAGTCATTCCACATACATAAATTCCAACCTTACTAGGATCAATGGGTTTGAATACTTCTTTCTGGTTAGTAAGTGTGTTATAAATTTTTAGCATGACAATATTTTATACTGGTTTGTCTTAATTAATATTTAATAGAAATGATTTTGATAAAGTTCAATTGAGTAAGTTTGGTCTTTGTTTAATATATACAAATTGTATAATATATGTTTAATGAAACTAGAATACCAATAATTAGATGTCAAAAATATTAATACTTCCTGGTGATGGGATTGGTAAGGAAATCGTTGCTCAGGCCATTAAGGTAATTAATTCATTGAATGATAATAATGATATGGGCATGAGTCTTGAAGATGGACTTATTGGGGGAGCTGCTTATGATGAAACTGGATCACCCTTACCTGATGAAACTATTAAGCTAGCTAAGAACTGCGACTCAATTTTATTAGGTGCCGTTGGAGGCCCAAAATGGGAGTCATTGGAGCGTAATTTACGACCAGAACGAGGACTTCTAGGTATAAGATCTGAGCTCGATTTATTTTCTAATTTAAGGCCAGCCATTCTTTATCCTCAGCTAGCAAATGCGTCAAGTCTTAAAAGTGAAATTGTATCAGGTTTAGATTTAATGATAGTCCGGGAGCTTGTTGGAGGTATTTATTTTGGTAAACCTAGAGGGGTTGAAATAAAAGATGGTGAGCGTTTTGGCATTAATTCTGCAACTTATTATGAATCAGAAATTGCCCGTATTGGACATTCGGCTTTTCAAATAGCTCAAAAAAGAGGAAAACATGTTTGTTCCGTTGATAAGGCTAACGTTCTTGAGGTTTGTGAACTTTGGAGAGAAGTTATGGAGGAGGTTTCAAAAGACTATCCTGATGTCACTCTGTCTCACTTGTACGTTGATAATGCAGCGATGCAACTAGTAAAAGATCCAAAGCAATTTGATGTTATTGTAACTAGTAATCTTTTTGGTGACGTATTATCTGATTGTGCAGCAATGCTAACTGGCTCAATTGGCATGTTGCCATCGGCCTCTTTAAACAAAAATAATTATGGAATGTATGAGCCTATTCATGGCTCAGCTCCAGATATTTCTGGCAAAGATATTGCAAATCCTTTAGCAACAATTCTATCAGTCTCCATGATGTTAAGATATTCACTGAATCAAGAAGAGTTAGCTAAAAAAATAGATATAGCAGTTATTAAAGTGCTTGATAAAGGATATAGAACAGCAGATATTGCCTTTGAGGGCGACAAGGTTGTTGGAACTATGGAAATGGGTGACTTGATAGTAGAGGCATTGGAGAGCTAGTAAGAAACCTCTTCGCCATCTATTGATCTCCATAAAAACCAACAAGCTACTGATCTATAGGGTTTCCATTTATCTGCAATCTTGATAATTTCATTTAAATCTAATGCTTCACCCTCATTTCCATACACTTGATTCATTGCTCTAATGATTCCTATGTCTTTAATTGGAAAAATATCTTTCTCTAATAAGTAAAACATACCAAACATTTCTGCAGTCCACGGACCAATCCCTTTGATAGTGATAAGTTCATCATATATGGTTTGGTAGGAGCGCTCATCCCAATATGAGTGATTAGTAATTTTCTTAGTTTTAAAATGTTCTGCAATATTTATAATATATTGAGTTTTTTGTTTAGATAGTCCACAGGACTTTAAGTCTTCAAAGCTCGCAGAAAGAACCTTATCTGGATTAATATTTCCAATTAGTTTAGCTAATTTACTCCAGACGCTTGCGGCTGCTTGGATTGATATTTGCTGACCAACAATAGAGCGCATAAGAGTCTCTAGTGCCTCACCTCGGGATGAGATACCATACTCACTATATTCTTTGAAAATTTTGCTAAGTTGAGGATCAATCTTAGTTAAATAATCTATAGATTCTTGCCAATAATAAGGATTAGACATTTTAAAAAAAAGAATAAAATTATGAAAATGGAGAAAAAATATGTTTAATTTGCTTTCCAGCAAACTAGTATAGAAGACATTCTCGTATAATCACTATTAATTTTATTAACAATAATTCAGGAAATATTATGAGTACTAAAAAAAATGTAACCTTTATTGGACTAGGAACAATGGGATACCCAATGGCTGGCCATTTATCTAAGTCAGGGCTTTTTAATGTTTGTGTTTTCAATCGTTCTTCAGAAAAATCCTCTAAATGGGCAGATGAGTATGAGGGAGTTATTGCAAGTTCAATGAAGGATGCTGTAAAAAATGCCGATGTAGTCCTTACTTGCACTGGAAGAGATGAAGACATGATGGAAATTGTTTTTTCTGATGAGGGTATGTTCCAATATCTTAAAAAAGGATCAATCTTTATTGATCATACTACTACATCTTTTAAATTAGCCCAGCATTTAAATGAATCCCTTAAATCTAAAGATATTGCTTTTATTGATGCTCCAGTGAGTGGAGGGGAGGCTGGAGCTATAAATGGTGCTTTAAGTGTTATGGTAGGAGGAGATGCTGATATCCTTGAATCATGTGACTCAATTATTAAGACCTATTCTAAGAGCATAACTTTAATGGGTAATTCTGGATCTGGTCAATTAGCAAAGATGGTAAACCAAATTTGCATTGCTGGCATATTGCAAGGTTTATCAGAAGGCCTTCTTTTTGCTGAATCTGAAAATCTTGATATAGATAAGCTACTTTCAGCTATATCTGGGGGAGCTGCACAATCATGGCAAATGGTTAATAGAGGTTCAACAATGCACAAAAGAGAGTTTGATTTTGGTTTTGCTATTAAGTGGATGGTAAAAGATCTGGGATATTGCATAGATCAAGCAAAGGGCAACAAAACTAATTTATCATTGACTCAAGACGTTTATGATAGATATGTTAATTTAATGGATAAAGGACATACTTATAGTGATACTTCTGCTCTAATGATGTTTGAAGAGACTAATAAATAAATCATATTTAACATATGGAGACTATTAATCCTAAAATTATAAACATCTCTCTTAATGAAGATCTTGTAGAGAGTTTCAATAAAAATGGTTTTTTAACTCTAGATAAATTTATTGATTTAGAATATTTAGAAGAACTAAGAAAGAGAATTGAACCTCTTTTTAAAGGTGAGTTTGAAACTGGTATTGAGCCAGATGAATGGAACTGGAAGTTTGGAAAGGATGCAAATGATGTAACTCGTCAAATATGTAATGCTTGGAAATCAGATAATCTTATTAAGCAATTGGTATGTAACCCTATTATTGGTGAATGTGTTTCAAAACTAATGGGATGGAAGGGTGCAAGATTATTGCAAGACAATGTTTTATGGAAGCCTCCCAAAGGAAAGTCACTTTTATTTCATCAAGATGCATCTTATGATGACTGGATAATTCCTCAGACAATGGTTACATGCTGGATTCCATTAGATGATACTAATTTGGAAAATGGTACTCTAGAATTTGTAAATGGTTCCCATAAATGGGATTTATGCCCCCCCTCAGAATCTTTTAATGCTCCAGATGACTATAAAAAAGAATTAAAAACTTATGCAAAAAATAATAATAAAACATTAGATATTACTCCAGTAGCTATTGCTGCTGGAGGAGTTTCATTTCATCATGGTTTAACTTGGCATGGTTCTGGTTTAAATAATTCTCAGAATCATAGAAGAGCAATAGTAGCTCACTGTGTTCCAGATGATGCTAAATTTCATCCAAGTAACTTTGGGGGAACTGGACGAATATATCGCAAGTATAAAATGAATAATACTGATGAGCTAAATGAAAGTTTTTTCCCAATCTTGTGGAAGAATTACAAGTAGATTTATTTTCTTAATATATTATTTTTTAGAATAATATCCATACCTTTTTTCCAAGATGATAATGCCTCTTGTTTATCTAATTGATTTACCAAGGTTTCAGTAATACCCCCAGGAGTTGAAACTTTACTAATAATTTCACTTAAATCCTCATCACTTTCTAATGCAATATCAATATTACCTCGAAGAGTCTCTAAAAGAAGCTTTTGAGAAAATTTTGATGATAAATTATTATCTGCAAACCATTTAGATAGGGTTTCAAAAAGAACGAAACTAGCTCCTGAAACTGCTCCAATAACTGCTGCAACATTAAATTCTTTTTCATTTTCACACTGAAAAACAGGGCCTAAAAAAGATAAAAATTTTTGCCATTCAGGATCTTTAGGAAACAAAAGACTGGGGCCCTTATTAGATGCATTAGCATAACCTGGCATCATTGAAGTATGGACAAACTTAGAATTAGTTATTTTAAGAAGTTCTTCTCTAGTAATTCCTGCCATAGCAGACAAAATGGTATTTTCTTTTCTAAAACTTAGATCACTTAAGATCAAAAGTGAATTTTTTGCTGGTAAGCAAATAAATACCATCTCACACTTGTCTAATAAATCCTGATTACTTTCTGCAATCTCTAAATCAAATAGATTTTTTAATTTTAATGTTCTGTCATATGATCTTGGTGACAATATGAAATTATATGGAGCATTTACCTTATTAATTCCAGTGATAATAAATTGAGCAAGCTGGCCAGTCCCTAGTATTCCAATTACCTTTTTTTCTTGAATCATTTTTATGGCATTTCATCAAGTGTTTCAGCTATTGCTCTAGCAGTTACCTCAATATCTTTTTCATTATGAATAATTGAAGAGAGAGAATGCAAGGTAGCTGAAGGATTCATATAAATACCTTTATCAAAAAGTTTTAACGCAAAATCACGAAATTTTACCCTGTCAACACTTCTGCAAAAGTCACGGTAATTAGATATTTCCTTTTGGTCTGTAAAAAATATTTGAAACATAGAGTTTACGCCCTGACATACCATCTTATGTTTAGTATTTTTTCTAGAAATAGACTGGATTTCTTCTGTAAGTTTAATACCAAGATCTTTGATTTTTACAAAACCTGCTTGATTATCTTCCAACATAGTTGTAAGCATAGTTTTACATATATGGAGTGCTAATCGCCCTGCATTATGTGTTCCAAAATGTAAAACTTTCCCCCATTCTAGTCCTGACATTATTTCATGAGACCCACCTATAGCAGCCATTGGAACCCCTCCACCTAAAGCTTTACCATAGGTAACAATATCAGGCTTTAAACCATAAAGTTCAGCACAGCCTCCCGCAGCTACTCTGAATCCAGTAACAGTTTCATCTAAATAAAATAAAGCACCATGCTTATTACAAAGCTCTTCAATTCTATTAAGATATCCTGGTTTTGGTGCTATGACTCCCATATTAGACATAACTCCTTCAGTTACAACACAAGCAGTATCATGACCATGTAATGCCATTGCTCTTTCTAATGTATCTAAGTCATTCCATGGAACAACAATGGTATCCATCCAGCTTTCTTCTGTCATTCCAGAACTATCTGGAATTCTTATTGGAGAGTTAGGGTGTCCCAATGCAGTAATTGGCTGAGGGTTACTATTAATTAATACAGCGTCCCACCATCCATGATAATGACCCTCAAATTTTATGATTTTTCTTCGACCAGTATGGCCTCGTGCAAGTCTAATAGCTGCCATTGCAGCCTCTGTTCCTGTGTTGGCAAATCTTACTTTGTCAACATGAGGAAGTAAATTTACTAAAATTTCGGCAACTTCTACCTCTACTTCTAATGCGGTTGCAAAATGACTACCCCGCGCAATTTCTTTTGTAACAGTTTCAATAATTTTTGGATGTGCATGACCTAATGGAAGGGCTCCAAATGCCATCATCCAATCTATGTACTCCCTTCCATCTACGTCGTATAATCTAGAGCCTTCTCCATGTGACATATATCTAGGGGTTGTACCAAATGCAGCGGGACCTCTAGATGCAGATGAAACACCTTCTACTAGAACTTTTGATCCTCTTTCAAAGAGGCTTTCTGATGTATTTTTTGACATTTATATAAACTCCTAAAGGAAATATATTTTATGATTAATGTGTTTTTATATCTTTAAAAAAGTCTATTTAGAGATTTTTTAATGACTGTTAAAATATATTAACTATATGTTAACATTTCCAATCTTATTGCAAGATTAATAATTATTTAAATTAATTTTACTTTAAGAGAGCCTAATCCAATGACATAATATTATTATGCGAAAAAAACCAAAACTTAAAAATATACATACTGTTGCTCAGAGTCGCATTTTTAATCTTGAATCAATGGATGTTGAATTTTCAAATGGCTCTACTAGAGTTTATGAAAGGCTAGTTTCAAGGGGCAATGGCGCTGTTTTAGTAATTCCAATGCTAAATGATGATACTGTTTTAATGATATATGAATACTCTGGGGGTACTGATCGTTATGAATTAGGACTTACTAAAGGAAAGATTGATAAGGGCGAAACACCTATAGAGGCTGCTGGAAGAGAATTGAAAGAAGAGATTGGCTACGGTGCTAAAACATTAACCTTCCTAAAAACTATTACTCTTGCTCCTGGGTATCAATCAAGTGAAACTCATATTGTTCTTGCTGAAGACTTATATGAAGAGCAGGCAGATGGTGATGAGCCTGAACCACTTGAAGTTGTTGAGCACAAACTTTCTGATCTTGAAGAGCTCACTTATAAACAGGACCTTACTGAAGCTAGAAGCATACTTGCTTTGTATATGGTAAGAGATATTATTCAAAGCCGAAAAGGGTGATTGAAATACCATCTAATTTTTGGCTGAATAAAGCTGACTCTCCATTCCCAAACGTAAATTCAGCCTTAAATGAGCCAAATGGTTTAATAGCCATAGGGGGTGATTTATCAATTGATAGAATGTTGCTTGCATATGAAAATGGTATATTTCCTTGGTATGGAGAAGGGGAGCCTATTCTTTGGTATTCTCCTAATCCAAGAATGGTAATAACACCAGATAAGCTTCATGTATCCAAAAGCCTAAAAAAAATACTTCTTTCTTCTCAATTTCGAGTGTGCATAGATATGGCTTTTAAAGATGTAATTTTACAATGCCGAACAGTTAAAAGGCCAGGCCAGTCTGGAACATGGATTGATGACGAAATGGTGAAGTCATATTGTCAGCTCCACGAGTTAGGATATGCCCACTCATATGAGGTTTATAAGAATGATGAGCTAGTAGGAGGGCTTTATGGGGTAGCTTTAGGGAGAGTTTTTTTTGGTGAATCAATGTTCTCGTTAGAAAGTAATGCTTCCAAAGTAGCTTTTGCCCATCTTCTTCAAAAATCTAAATATTGCTTAATTGATTGTCAAATTGAAAGTCAACATTTAGAGAGTTTAGGGGCATTCAAAATGCCTCGAGATTTGTTTATACAACAGCTTAAATCCTTTGTGTAAAATGAGTCCTATGTAAAGGCTACTTAAGACAATATGAAAAATCTTTTTAAATTAACTATAATCGCATCAATTTTGTTCACTCTGGCTGCTTGTGGAAGAATGGGCCCTTTAATTCCTTGGGAAGGTTATGTCCCATGTTATGATGAGATAGTGCCTTCAAAGAGAAGCCTTTCAAAACTTTCTGATAAAGAATTAATACTAAAGGCTGTGAGTTCTGGGCATTATACTGACATTGAATTTGGTGGCAGTGATGCACTTAATCCTGATATACCAAGTTATGATAAGGATCTTGCAAACAAAGAAGAATTGATAGAGATTCTTATAGCGCCTGATTCAGACAGTTGCCCAGATTCTGGAGAATCAACGGCTAGTTCCAACTAGCCATATAATTAATTGAATTCATTTTATTTTCATAACAAAGTATTACATGCTGAGTCTGTATCTGTTTCAGACTTAATGGAAGCGTATGGGTCACCGCTTTATATTTATTCTAAAAACCAAATAGAATTTAACTGGTATCAACTTGAAAAAGCTTTTGGCTCGCATCCACATCTAATTTGCTATGCAGTAAAAGCAAATTCAAATTTAGCAGTGCTAAATGTTTTAGCAAATCTGGGATCTGGTTTTGATGTTGTCTCAATTGGAGAGCTTGAAAGAGTTATTGCAGTTGGTGGAAAGCCAAGTCTTTGTGTTTTTTCTGGAGTAGCCAAAACAAAGGGCGCTATACAAAAGGCTCTTGAATATGGTATCTATTGTTTTAATGTAGAGTCTGCTTCAGAGTTAAACTTAATTGAATCAGTTGCTAATGATATTGGCATTAAAGCACCTATTTCAATTCGTGTAAATCCTAATGTTGATGCCAAGACACATCCATATATTTCTACAGGATTAACGGAAAATAAGTTTGGAGTTGGAGCTGACATAGCCCTATCTTTATATAAAAAAGCAAGCAATTCTCCACATCTTGATATATGTGGTCTTGATTATCATATTGGTTCACAAATTACTGATGTCATACCTTTTATTGAGGCTTTAGATAAAGCGTTAGAGTTAATTGAAGAGCTTAAAGTTGAAAAAATCAATTTAAGGCATATTGATATTGGTGGTGGTGTTGGAGTTAAATATAATGATGAGAAAACTATCAACATTGAAAAATATATTCAATCAGTTCTAGATAAGGTTGGTGGATTACAGGTATTGATAGAGCCAGGCCGGTCAATAATTGGTAATGCAGGTATTTTTGTGACAAAAATTGAGCATTTAAAGCAAAACAATTCAAAGTCATTTGCTATTGTAGATGGTGCAATGAATGATCTGCTTCGTCCTGCGCTTTATGGGTCGTATCATCACGCAGTTAAGGTTAGTGAGAATAAAAAAGGCATTAAAGCCATATGGGATATAGTTGGACCAGTATGCGAGACAACTGATTTTTTAGCAAAAGATAGAGATCTTAATCTTGAGGAGGGGGACTATATTGCAATATTGACTGCTGGTGCTTACGGTTTCGTTTTGAGCTCTAACTATAACTCAAGGCCAAGAGTTGCTGAGGTAATGGTTGATAAAAGTAGTCACGCTATTGTGCGTAAACGAGAAACTATTGAGTCACTTTTTGAAAACGAATTAATATTTAAAAATGAAATTAACTAATAATCAGAAAAAATATTTACGCTCAATGGCTCATGATCTAAAGCCATTTGTGATGATTGGGCAGCATGGTTTAAGTGAATCAGTTTTAAGTGAGTTAGCGTCAACATTGCTTAAGCATGAGTTACTTAAGATTAAACTTAGAGTTAGTAATCGAGAAGAGAAGCAAAATATAGTTGATAAAATTTTAGTACTTTCAAAGGCTGAATTAGTTCAAGTAATAGGTGGAGTATTAGTTATTTATAGACCTTTTGAAGATAATCCTGATATTATTTTGCCAAGAAAATAAAAAATAAAGTTATAAACCAAACATTATTAATGCCTATATAAAATGAAAATTGTGATTAGTGCTGCAGAAACCTCTGGTGATCTTATCGCTGCATCACTAGTCAAATCATTAAAGGCACATCAACCTGAGTATGAAATAGAGGGCTTGGCTGGAGATAAGATGATAGAGGCTGGCTGCAAGAGTCTATGGCATAGTGATGAGGTTAATGTTATGGGGTTAAGTGAAGTAATAAAAAAACTTCCTCAAGTCTTACGTCTTAGAAAATCAATGATTAGTCATTACTCATCAAATAGGCCGGATATTTTTATTGGTGTTGACTCTCCCGATTTTAACTTTAAGGTAGAGCGAGAGTTAAGACGGCTAGGTATTAAAACAATGCATCTTGTGAGTCCTTCTATTTGGGCTTGGCGAGCGAATCGAATCAAAAAAATTAAAGCTTCTACCGACTTAATGCTATGTTTATTTCCATTTGAGGTAGATTTTTATAGAAAACATAATCAAAAAGCTTTATTCATTGGACATCCATTAACAGAAAGATTAAGTCCTCGTAAAAATTATAAGGCAAATAAACAAGTATTACTAATGCCTGGATCAAGAGAGGCTGAAATTAAAACATTATTGCCTGAGCTAGTTTCAACTGTTGTTTTAATGAGACAAAATGATCCAGAAATAAAATTCAGTATATCACTTGCTAATGATCATCATAAGGAATGGGTAGAAAGAAAAATTCTTGATTTTAATATTGATTTAAGTGTGGGTGATGCTCATGAAAAAATAAAAAAAGCTGACCTTGTAATCGTTGCTTCTGGAACAGCAACTTTGGAGGTTGCGTTAATTGGTGTTCCAATGATTGTAATTTATAAACTATCATTTATTAGTTATCAGATTGTTAAACGTCTTTTAAATACCGAATTTATATCTCTACCAAATAAAATTTTAGGAAAGGGAGTTGTTCCAGAACTTATTCAGGATAAAGTAAATGGTCAAAAAATTTCTACTATTGCTATGCAGTTAATTACCTCTGATAATCAACCTATAGTTTCTGAACTAAGAAAAATTCATAGTCTTTTAAATCAAAACTCAAGCGCAAAGTCTGTTGATGCAGTTATTAAGATTATAAATGAATAACGAACTTAAGCAAATAGTTAAAAGCGCACTTCATGAAGATATCGGTAGTGGGGACTTATCAGCTAACCTTCTTGCAAATAATACTATAAGTGCAGAAGTAATTTGTAGAGATAAAGCAATCATATGTGGGCGTGAATATTTTGATTTATGCTTCTCATCTCTTGATTCTAATATAAGGATAGATTGGAAGGTAAAAGATGGCTCTAATGTAAGTCCAGGAGGAGTCATTTGTGCTATTTATGGCAACTCTCAGGCAATAATTACCGCTGAGAGAACGGCTCTTAATTTTTTGCAATTACTTAGTGCTGTTGCAACTAAAACAAGTTTTCTCGTAAAGAAAATAAGTAATACAAATGCAAAATTATTAGATACTCGTAAGACAATACCAGGCCTCAGACAAGCACAGAAATATGCTGTTAAATGTGGTGGTGGCCTAAATCATAGAATGGGACTATATGATTGTGTTATGTTGAAAGAAAATCATATCTTAGCATTTGGATCTCTTGAAAAGTGCTTAAAAAAAGCTACTTCACAATATCCTAACAAACCAATCATTATTGAAGTTGAAACACTTGAGCAGCTCCAAACTGCTCTTTCAGTAAATGGAATCATGAGAATACTTTGTGATAACTTTTCTATTACTGAACTAAGCCAGGCAGTTAAGCTTTCAAGGGGATTCTATCCCTTAGAGGCCTCTGGGGGTATAAATGAGAATAATATCGTTGACTATGCTGAAACTGGTGTTGATTATATTTCAATTGGCTCAATAACAAAAGATATTAATTCAATTGATTTATCATTAAATTTTACATTTTAAGAAAAAGCCATAAAGGATGGGCTAAGTGTATCTTCATTCGAGTTGTATGTTAAAGGTTTATTATTTAGATCAATAACTTTACCACCTGCTCCCTCTAAAATATAAACACCAGCTGCAGTGTCCCACTCTGAACACCTTCCAAACTTTGGATAGTAATGATAAAGGCCTTCTGCAATTAAACAAAATTTAAGTGCACTTCCTAATTTAAAAGTTTCAAAATTTGTTCTAAGTTTAAGGTGATCTTTAAGACCCTTATTATTATTGGAGTATCTTCCAACTACAATATTTTCCCATCGCTTTGGTTTTTTTGTGACTAGTTCCTGACAAACATTATTAAATTTTTTAATAGATTTTTCACCTGTTAAGCGATAGTAAAGTACTTTATTAAATGGAGAGTAAATCAGGCCAAAGCTTGGATAGTTCTTTTTAATTAGTGCAATGCTAATACAAAAATCAGGAGAACCATCAATAAAATCTCGAGTTCCATCTAAAGGGTCAATCAGCCAATATTCTTTCCATTTTTTTCTAACAGAGAAAGGAATTTCAGCTGACTCCTCAGAAAGTATTGGAATATTTGGTGTGAGTTTTTCCAGAGCTGAAGATATTATTTGATTTGAGGCTTTATCTGCTTCAGTTACAGGAGTGTTGTCAGATTTAATTTCAAAATTAGAGGGTTTTTTATGAATATCCATGATGGCTTCACCTGCATTATTAGCAATGCTTATAAGGTGAGAAAGAAGTTTCGAATCCATTAATTAATTATATCATTTATAAGGATTTTTTTTTAATCAACTAACATCATGAGTAAAATATATGAAAATAAAAATTACTTTAATAAAAAAATGAAAAAACAAATTTTGGCTATGGGTGGTGGTGGTTTTACAATGAAACCAGAAAACCTTAAACTTGATCGTTATTTACTTTCAATGAGTGATAAAAAAAATCCTAAAGTTTGTTTTATTCCAACAGCAAGTGGTGATGATGAAAGCTATAGGAGGCGATTCTATTCTGCATATAAAAAACTAAATTGTGAGACCAGTCATCTATCTCTATTTTGGCCACCTGAAGGCGATTTGAGAGAGTTTGTCTTAGATAAGGATATTTTTTATGTTGGTGGAGGGAATACACGTAACCTGATGGTTCTTTGGAAAGAGTGGGGACTTGATAAATATCTATATGAGGCATGGAATAATGGGGCTATTATGGCAGGTCTAAGTGCTGGTTCAATTTGTTGGTTTGATAAAGGATTAACTGACTCAGTTACTGGAAAGTTATTGCCATTAGATTGCTTAGGTTTTTTACCAAATAGTAATTGCCCTCATTTCGATAGTGAGTTGCAAAGAAGGCCAGAATATCATAAGGCTATTTTGAATGGTTCAATGATGGAAGGTATTGCATGTGATGATGGTGTTGCCGCTCACTTTGTTGATCAAGAACTTAAGTGTTGTGTTTCATCTTTACCCAGCGCTAAAGCATATTACGTTAGTGAAAATAACGGTTCTATTGATGAGTCAATAATTGAACCAAAATATCTATAAAGGATTGTATTGAGTTAAAAAAACCTAGCTAAGGCTAGGTTTTTTAATATTTGGTGGGCCTACTTGGACTTGAACCAAGGACCAATCGATTATGAGTCGACTGCTCTAACCAGCTGAGCTATAGGCCCTAGTAGGATTATTCCAAAAAGCTTTGTAACTTATGAGCACGAGATGGATGACGTAACTTTCGTAAAGCTTTAGCTTCAATTTGACGAATTCTTTCTCGAGTAACATCAAATTGTCGTCCAACTTCTTCCAATGTATGATCAGTACTCATATCAATTCCAAAACGCATTTTTAAAACTTTTGCCTCTCTAGGGGATAAGTTTGCTAAAAGATCACCGGTAGTTTCTTTAAGACTTTCACGAGTTGTTACTTCAACTGGAGAAGAGAGTTTTTCATCTTCAATAAAGTCACCAATTGTAGAATCTTCATCATCACCTACAGGATTCTCCATAGAGAGTGGCTCTTTAGCAATTTTAAGAATTTTATTAATTTTGTATTCTGGTAATTCCATTTCAACAGCAAGCTCTTCCGGAGTAGCCTCCCTTCCAAATCTTTGAAGAAGTTGACGTCTAACTCGGTTTAACTTATTAATAGTTTCAATCATATGAACTGGAATTCGAATTGTGCGAGCTTGATCAGCAATTGATCTAGTAATTGCTTGACGTATCCACCAAGTTGCGTATGTAGAGAATTTATAACCTCTTCGGTATTCAAATTTATCAACTGCTTTCATTAAACCAACATTACCTTCTTGAATTAAGTCAAGAAATTGCAAGCCTCTATTTGCATATTTTTTTGCGATTGAAATAACTAACCTTAAATTAGCTTCAATCATCTGACTTTTAGCAGTTTTAGCTTTTCTATCTCCCTTACGTAGCTTTTTATTAATTTCTTTGAGTTCAGAAATAGATATTTGCATTTCCTCTTGATTCTCTAGGAGAGATTTTTGAGAGTAATAGATTATATCTTTATAATCCTCAATTGATTTTTTCGTGGCTTTATCTAATTCAACAGAATTAAGCCATTTGAAGTTAGTTTCGTTACCAAGAAATGATTCATAAAAAAGTTCTTGAGACATTCCTGCATCTAAGCAAGCTTTTCTTATCAAGTTTTCCTCTTTTTTGATTTTTTTTACTCTACTTTGAACAAGCTCCATCATAGTGCTTACAAGTTTTGGTGCAAGTCTAAGTTCTGAAATATTTTTAGAAAATTTCTGCCTAGCTTTTATTGTTTTGTCGTCAAGGTAGCCATTTTTTTTACAAGAATTAACATAAGTAGTAAAAGATTTTTTGATTTTATCAAAACGTTCGTATACTTCGCCTTCATCTGGGCCAGTATATTCTAATTCATCAAATTCATCTTCTTCTAATTCATCTTCTAATTCATCTGTAATCTCTTCTGGATCCATTGCATCTAGAATAGCTTGTTTTTCATCAATTAAAGCCTGTTTTTCAACAATAAGAGCTTGTTTTTCCTCAAATTCTTCAGCATCTCCTTGATAGCCTATGACAACATCAGTCATTTTACATTTGCCTTCTTCAAGTCTTGTATAGGCTTTAAAGAAGTAGTCAGAAATTTCAGGATAAAGTGAAATTGCTTGCATGATTTGGTATACACCCGCTTCAATTTCTTTAGCAATACGGACTTCATCTTTTTGTTCTAAGAGTTCAACCACACCCATTTCACGCATATACATTCGCACAGGATCAGTAGTTCTTCCAAATTCAGAATCAAGAGCAGCTAGAGCAGCAACAGCAACTTCAGCTGAATTTGCTTCTGCTTTTCCACCTTCTTGCATTACTAAAGTATCAGCATCGGGAGCTTCATCAGCAACTACTATATCAAGCTCTTCTAAAATAGTAACAATTGGTTCGACTTGTTCAGGCGTTAATAAATCTTCTGGTAAGAGATCGTTAATCTCTGAATAAGTTAAGTAGCCCTGTTCCTTTCCTATAGTAATAAGACTATTTAAGGCTACCTTGTGAGCTTCAGTTGTAGTTTTCATAAATTTTGTTTTTTAAAAAACAGAGGTGGGAATTATACCTAATTCACGTGTAAATTTTTATCAATAATCGTGCGTTAAATATGCACAGAAATAGATTTATTCAGCGAATATTGTACTTATAGATTGTTCGTCACTTATTCTTCTGATGACGTTAGCAAGAGTTTCAGCAATTGAGAGTTGTCTAATTTTAAAGCACTCAGAAGCTTTCTCATTAAGAGGAATAGTATTGGTAGTTACCAACTCATCCAGTTGAGAATTAGCAATATTATCAACAGCTGCTCCTGAGAGGACTGCATGAGTAGCATATGCTACTACTTTGATTGCACCTTTCTCTTTTAATATTTCTGCAGCCTGACAAAGAGTGCCAGCAGTATCAACCATATCATCTATCATAATACAAGTTCGTCCCGAAACATCTCCAATAACATTCATGATCTTAACTAAATTAGGCGCAGGACGTCTTTTATCAATAATCGCTAAATCTGCATCATTTAGTCTTTTTGCTGCTGCTCGAGCCCTTGCTACTCCACCAATATCTGGGGAAACTACAACAATATCTTTATAATTATGTTCTAAGATATCATTTACTAAAACTGGTTGAGCGTAAATATTATCAATTGGAATATTAAAAAATCCTTGAATTTGATCTGCATGCAAATCCATTGTTAAAATTCTATCAACACCAGATGTTTCAATCATCTGAGCAACTAGTTTTGCAGAAATTGGCACTCTAGTTAATCGAGATCGACGGTCTTGTCTTGAATATCCTAGATATGGAACAACTGCGGTAATCCTTCCAGCTGAGGATCTTTTAAGAGCGTCAACCATTATTAATAATTCCATTAAAGTAGATGCTGGTGAGGGCCCACAAGTTGGTTGAATGACAAAAACATCACAGCCACGAACATTATCAAGTATTTCAACCTGTGATTCACCATCACTAAATTTTCCAACAAAGGCTTTACTTTGGGTAATTTCTAGATTATGAATTATTTCAGAAGAAAGATTAGGGTTGGCATTTCCACTAAAGATTTTTATTCTTTCTAAGGACATCTATTTTGGTCTCATTGATGTATGTACTAATTATACAAAGAAATTATCTATTTAAATATAATAGTTCGAGATAATTAGAAATTAAATGATCGAACTAAATAAGATTATCAATAAAAGGCTTTATATCTTCAGGTTCAACAGTTGAACTAAAGCGTTGAGATGGCTCACCATTCTTATTAATTAAAAATTTAGTAAAATTCCATTTGACGCTATCATTAAGCTTGCCTTTCAGTTCTTTTTTTAAATACTTATACAAAGGATGAGCGCCATTTCCATTGACTTCAATTTTTTCTGATAAAGGGAATGTGACCTTATAGTTGCTGTCACAAAAATCTTGTATTTCTTCTGAAGTACCTGGCTCCTGTTTGCCAAATTGATTACAAGGAAAGCCTATTATAATAAGTCCTCTATCCTTATATTCTTTATAAAGCTTTTCAAGACCAGTGTAGTGGTAAGTTAGGCCGCAATTACTTGCAGTGTTGACAATTAAGATGACTTTACCTTTAAATTCATTTAAAGATACTTCTTCACCATTAATTTGCTTATAGCTAAACTGATAAAAATCTTCATTCATTATATGTCTCCGATAACATTTAAATAAATCTTTATAAAATTAAAATTTGGCTGGGATGGCAGGATTCGAACCTGCGAATGACGGGATCAAAACCCGTTGCCTTACCACTTGGCGACATCCCAATTTTATAATGGTGATTTATTAATCGCTTGAGCGACAAAACCAGTCCATTTTGACGGTAACTCTTGCTTAGCTTTTAACGCATCTTTTTCTTTTTCAAAAGCTACGAAGACACAACATCCAGTACCTGTCATTCTTGCTAAACCAAGATGATTGGCAGTTCTGTCTAGATAGAGTAAAGCAAACTCTATCTCTCCCTCTATGTCTATCGCAGCATCTAAACAGTCGTTATGAAGGTTAGAGACATCTGAAAAGTCTGTCATTTTCCTTTGTACAGGAGACATTGTCAATGCTTTGTGGGTGAAAACTTCTTGAGTTGAGATTTGTTTATTAATTGATACCACTAAATAAAAGTATTTGGGTAGGGTAATTGGTATCAACAGTTCACCAGTGCCCTCTGCCCAAGAAGTCTTTCCACTTAAAAAAACTGGCACATCTGAGCCTAAAGTTTTTCCTATTTCAGTGAGCTTTTCTTTTGAATAATTAAGTTTCCATAATTTATTTAGAGCAATTAAAGTTGTTGCAGCATTGGAGCTTCCTCCACCAAGACCTCCACCAATTGGAATTTTTTTTATTAAACTTATATCGACCCCTTTTTTTGTTCCACTTAGCTCTTTTAATAGATAGGCACTCTTAAGGACTAGATCTTTATTTGAAGGGATAGCTTTATTACTATAATTACGATTAACTAATCCATCTTCTCTAGATTTAAATTCCATTTCATCACCATAATTTAAAAGCTGAAAAATAGTTTGAAGATTATGATAACCATCATTTCTTTTAGAAACGACATGTAAAAAAAGATTAATTTTAGCTAGGGATAAATAAGTCACTTTATAATTTAATAAAGTGTTCTCTGTAATGTTTTAGCTCGTCAATAGAGTCGTAGATATCAGAAAGAGCAAGGTGTTGAGACTTTTTATACGTTGTAGAAATAATATCTGGATTCCAACGCACTGCTAGTTCTTTAAGTGTTGAGACATCAATATGACGGTAATGGAAAAATTTTTCAAGGTCAGGCATATAATTAGCTAAAAACCTTCTGTCTTGGCAAATTGAGTTTCCACACATTGGTGAGACACCATAGTCAACATATTTATTGAGAAAATCAATGGTTTGTTGTTCTGCCTCAGAAGTAGAAATTTTACTTTCTTGAACTCTTTGAACTAATCCAGAATGATTATGTTGATTGGTATTCCATTCATCCATGCTATCGAGATAATTATTATCTTGATGTATTGCAAGAGAGGGTCCTTCATCTATAACATTAAGATCTGCATCAGTTACAACTGTAGCAATCTCAATGATCACATCATTTTCTGGGCTTAATCCTGTCATCTCAAGGTCAATCCAGATAAGGTTTGTTTTTTTATTCATAGTTTATAACTATTGCTAATTTTAATATACTCTTTAAGTTTTTGGCTTGCACTTCCATCAGCTAATATCTCTTTTGCTTTATCAATTCCATTTTGAAGGGATGAGGTTAATCCACTGACATAAATTGCAGCTCCTGCATTAAAAGCAACAATATTCATTGCAGTTTTATTTGTTCCAGAAAACGCTTCATAAATAAGTTTAAGTGATTCATCAGAATTATCAGCACTAATTTCATTAAGATCACCTAATCTTAGGCCAAACTGTTCAGGATGTAAAGAATATGTAGAGATCTGTCCATCTTTTAATTCAGCAACAAAAGTTTCATCAGCAATTGAAAATTCATCAAGACCATCTGCTGAATGAACTACCATTACATGCCGAGATCCAAGTCCTTTGAGCGTATAGGCGATAGGTTCAATTAATTTCTTTTCATAAACTCCCATTACCTGATTGGGGGCTTTAGCAGGGTTAGTTAGTGGCCCTAAGACATTAAATATTGTTCTGATTGCTAGTTCTTTTCTTGGTCCAATAGCATGCTTCATGGCACTATGGTGAGCTGGAGCAAACATAAAGCCAACACCAATATCTTCTATACATTTACTAATAAATTCTGGATTTAAATCAAGATTAATTCCTGCTGACTCTAAAACATCTGCACTTCCAGATTTTGAAGAGATCGAGCGGTTACCATGTTTGGCAACCTTAGCTCCAGCAGCTGCAACAACAAAAGCAGAGGCTGTTGAAATATTAAAAAGTCCTAGGCCATCTCCTCCAGTTCCACAAGTATCAACAAGATACTTATCACTCTTGATTTGTACAGATTTTGCTAGTGAACGCATAACTTTAGCACTTGCTGTAATTTCTTCAATGGTCTCCCCTTTCATGGAAAGCCCAACTAGGAAGGCACCAATCTGTGCATCTGTTGTTTGACCAGTCATAATGCTATTCATGACATCATGCATATCATGTTCATTTAAATTTTCTCTAGCAACTACTGCTTTGATGGCTTGATTTATATCCATAGTTATTATTGACTCATTAATTGTTCAATATCTTCTAGCTCTTTAATGGCTGCTTTAGAGAGAATATGGTGTCCATCTTCAGTAACTAAGACATCATCTTCGATCCTAATACCGATATTCCAGTATTTTGAATCAACTTTATCACTTTTACGAATATATATACCTGGCTCAACAGTAGTTACCATCCCTACTTTAAATTTTCGAATAGTGTTATTAATTTCTTTGGTACCAACATCATGAACATCCAAACCAAGCCAATGGCCGGTTCCATGCATATAAAAATCTCTTAAGCTAGAAGCATCATCCATTATTCCTAGTTTAATAAGTCCTTGTGTAATAACATCACATGCAACTTCATGAGGTTTATTAACTGCTTCACCAGGAACAATAGAGGCAATTGCAGATTTTTGAGCTTTTAAAACAATTTCATATATTTCTTTTTGCGGCTCACTAAATTTTCCATTAATTGGAAATGTTCTTGTAATATCTGATGCATAACCTAATATTTCACAGCCTGCATCAATCAGAAGAAGCTCCCCATCATTTAGTAATTTATTATTTTCATTGTAATGGAGGATGCATGCATTTTCTCCACCAGCTACAATTGGTGGATATGAGTGTTCTGAGTCTTCTTTTCGAAATAATGTATCAAATTCAGCAGTAATATGGTATTCATAAAGCCCTGGCCTTGTCCTTATCATTGCTTGCATATGAGCCTTTGAAGCCAAGTCAGCAGCAGTTTGCATATGTTGAATTTCAGTAGAGTCTTTTATGAGTCGCATTTCAGATAAATATGGATCTAAGAGTTGAGTTCTATTTCTAAATTTTAATGCGATTGACTGATTCAGCTTATTTGTACTTGATACGTCTTTCCAGCCAATATTCCCTGGAGCATCAAAATATAAGGATGATTCTGAAGTAAGGAGTGATTCAATTTTATCTAAAAAAGTATCAATATCATAAGCATTATTAGCCAATAAGGTTTTAGGGGCCATTTCAACTCCAAGTCTAAGCCCATTCCAAATTTCTTTAGTTATGTCTTTCGGTTTTAAGAATATAGTGTAATTATTTTTGGAAAAAACAGCTATGGCATCAGGCTCTATAAAGCCTGTTAAATACCAAAAGCTACTATCTGGTCGAAAAGGATAATTAACATCACTGTTTCTTTTTTGCTCACTATTTGTGCTAACAATAACAACTGCATTGTCATCTAATTTGCTTAATAACTCTTTTCTTCTATTTTGATGTATCATTTTCTTAAGGCTTTTTGTCTTTGTTGGCTAATTACAAAAACGATACCATGAAAAAGATACGACTTTATCAAAATACTATCTTCAATGTCGGTGATAAGGTGGAACTTAATAAAGATAATGACCATCATCTTAGTAAGGTGCTTAGATTCCCAATTGGTAAGGATATTATTTTATTTAATGGTAATGGAGTTGATTACATTGCAAAAGTCCTTGATTCAAAAAAAATGACCCATCTTGAAATCATTTCAGAACAAAAAAACGATAATGAATCTAAGTTAGAATTAACTCTTGCACAAGGAATTGCTAAGGGTGAAAAGATGGATTTTTTAATTCAAAAAGCTATAGAACTTGGCGTCACTAATATTATTCCTATGCAGATGGAGCGATGTGTTGTTAGACTAAAGCCAGATAAGATTCAAAAAAAAATTAATCACTGGCAGAAGATAGCAAACCATGCTTGTGAGCAATCAGGTCGTTCAGTATTAGTTAACATTACACTACCAAAAACACTTAAAGAATTATTAGATATACCTAATCAAAATGGCTTTGTTCTCGATCATAAAGCTACTGCAAGTCTTACTCAAATGAAAAAAGAATCAAAAGCAACAATTCTTATTGGACCAGAGGGTGGCTTGACTGACTTAGAAATTATTGATTCTACTAATGCTGGTTATAAACAACTTTTACTTGGTAAAAGAGTATTGAGGACGGAAACAGCATCGCTTGTAGCAATAGCTAATATGCAACTTTTATGGGGTAGTTAAAATTAAAAGCAATCAATTTATTATTAAATTACTGCTTTTATTCAATTTCACCTAGTTCATTGCTCAGCTCACGTGCTCTATCATAAGCAGCCCGGGTTGCACTAGCGACAATACCTTCAAAGTTTTGATCTTGAAAGCTTTCAATAGCTGCCTGGGTAGTACCATTAGGTGATGTAACTTCAGCACGAAGAGTTTTTGCATCCTTACCACTTTTACTTGCCATTAAACTAGCGCCATAGCTAGTTTGTATGCTAAGGGAATTCGCAGTTTTTTCATCTAAACCAAGTGCCATAGCTGCTTGAGACATAGATTGAATAAGTAGGAAAAAATATGCAGGACCACTCCCTGAAATAGCGGTTATTGCATCTATTAATTTTTCATCGTTGACCCAAAAACACTCACCCACGGATGAGAGAATCGATGTCACTAATATTTTTTGTTCGTTATTTACAAGCTCATTAGCAAAAAGCCCTGTAACACCGTGTTGAAAAAGTGCTGGAGTATTTGGCATAGTTCTAACAAGAGAAAAACTACCACCTAACCAGCGATTAATATCACTTCCCTTAATACCAGCAACTATTGATACAAAGAGATGATTAGACTTAACATTTTCTTTTAATTCAAGACAAACACTTGATAGCTTTTGAGGCTTTACAGCAAAAATGATAATATCACTGCTGCTTAATAAGGCCATATTATTAGAAAAGGTTCTAACTTTCAACTCAGATTGACGTTCATTTAGAAGTTCTTCATTTGGATCACTTATATTAATACATTCTGCATCAAAACCATTATCTAAAAGGCCTTTAATAAGTGCATAAGCCATATTCCCTGCACCAATAAATCCAATGATTGATTTGTTTTCCATATAAAATATCTCTCAAGTTATGCTGATCTTAATTCTACCGAAATTGATATAAATAAAGAGCATTAATGAAAATATTTGATCCAAAATTAATAATGATTGATGTTGATGGGACGCTTGTAGATAGTGTTCCAGATCTTGCTTTTTGTGTTGATCAAATGATGATAGAGCTAGGTTTGCAGCTTTGTGGTGAAGAGAGGGTTAGGAATTGGGTTGGTAATGGTATTCCAAAGCTTATTCAACGTGCTTTGATTGATAAGCTTGATAAGGAATCTATTTCAAAAGTTTATGAAGTAGCTTATCCAATTTTTTTAAAGCTATATTCTGATAACTCTGCAATTAGATCAGGTCTTTATGATGGTGTCAAGGAGGGCTTGGATTATCTAAAATCAAAAGGCTATTTATTGGGCTGTGTAACTAATAAAGCAGAACAATTTACAAATCCACTTTTAAAAAAGATGGGTATTTATCATGATTTTAGATTAATAATATCTGGCGATACTTTGGATAAGAAAAAGCCTGATCCATTGCCACTTTTGCATGGTGCTAATTTTTTTAACATGCAACCAAATGAGTGCCTCATGTTGGGGGATTCAGTCAGCGATGTGAGAGCTGCTAGAGCTGCTGGTTTTGATATAATCTGCATGTCATACGGCTATAATCATGGAAATAATATTGAAGACGAGAACCCTGATTTAGTTATTGATTCAATGGACCAACTTAAAGAACATTTATAATGAATATTGATAAAAATCATATTTGGCATCCATACGCTAAAATTCCAAATAAAGTTCCAACATATCATGTTGAGTCTGCAGATGGAGTCTATCTTAGCCTAAAAAATGGAAATCGTGTTATCGATGGAATGAGTTCATGGTGGTCAATGATTCATGGCTACAATAATTCTTTCATAAATAATGCAATGAAAAAACAAATAGATTCGGTCTCACATGTTATGTTTGGTGGTTTGACTCATCAGCCTGCAATTGAGCTTTGTGAAAAACTTATCAAAATAACACCACAAGGCCTCGATAAGGTTTTTTTTGCAGATTCTGGATCTGTATCAGTAGAAGTTTCTCTGAAAATGGCCTTACAGTATTGGCAAAATAATGGGCAAAAGAATAAAACACATTTTATAACTCCTAGAGGTGGATACCATGGAGATACTTTTGGGGCAATGAGTGTTTGTGATCCAAAAAAAGGAATGCATCATTTATTTAATAGTGTTTTAGCTAAAAATTATTTTGTGACTCAACCAAAAACTGGAAATACAGTTCAAGCTCTTGCTGATTTTGAAAAAAGATTGGAAACTAGTCATAGTAAGATAGCAGCAATGATTCTTGAGCCAATTGTGCAGGGTGCAGGAGGCATGAATATCTATGATCCAAAATATCTTAAAGGTGTTAGATCACTATGTGATAAATTTGATGTCCTTCTAATCGTTGATGAAATAGCAACAGGTTTTGGCCGAACTGGTGAGCTTTTTGGCTGCAATCATGCAAATATTTCGCCTGATATTCTTTGTATTGGTAAAGCACTTACAGGTGGCTATATGACTATGGCAGCTGCAATAACAAATTCAAAGATTTCTGACACTGTAGGTGTTCTAATGCATGGACCTACTTTTATGGCTAACCCATTATCTTGTTCTGCAGCGAATGCAAGTATTGAATTACTTTTAAAAAGTAATTGGCAAAAACGAATTGGAGATATTCAAAGCCAACTTATTAATGAATTGGAGCCACTGAAGGATGAAAAGTCAGTATATGATGTCCGAGTAATTGGCGCAATAGGAGTAGTTGAGTTAAAAGAGCCACTAGATATGCAGATATCCCAAGAGCAGCTTATAAAGTGCGGTGTTTGGCTGAGGCCTTATGGAAAGTTACTTTATACAATGCCTCCTTTTATAATAAATGATAAGGAATTATCTAAGATTACTTATGCAATGAAAGAGGTTGTTATTAATCAATAAAACTTATTTTATTCAATTGGATCAATGTCAATAAACCACCTTACTGAAGAACTGACTTTTATTTTCTCCAAGTGTTTATAAAAAGTTTTAATAATTTGGTGAAGCTTATTTCTGTTGCTGGATTGAAGATACAAATTGAAGTAATAGTAATCAGATTTTTTTTCTATTACTCCAGGAACTGGACCCCAAATCTCAACTGAGTCAATATCAATACTATTAAGAAGAGCCACAACTTCATTTAAAAATTTTTCAGGCGCATCTTTATTTTTAGAGTTTGCACAAAGTAATGCTTGATGAGCATATGGTGGTAATTGTGCCTCCTCTCTTTCGAGTAATAATGTATTTGCATATTTTAGATATTCTGAACTTCTAATAAAGTTAAATATTGGATGATTAGGATACCGAGTTTGAATATTTACTTCACCCTTGTAATCTCCTCTTCCACATCTCCCAGATACTTGAACTAATAGTTGGGCTAAATGTTCAGTGGCCCTATAATCAAGTGACATCAAACCAATATCAACATCTAGAACTCCTACAAATGCTAAATTTGAAAAGTCATGACCTTTTGCTAGCATCTGAGTTCCAACAATAATACATGGCGCACCTGAGTTAATTTTTTCCAGATGCGCAGAAAAGGATTTTTTGCGTCTGGTCGTATCTCTATCAATTCTAATGACTGTAGCATCTGGAAAATATGATTCAAGATTTTCTTCAAGTCTTTCTGTTCCATAACCAAGAATTTTTAGGTTTTGATTTTTACAAGAAGGACATGATGATTCTGGAACTTTTTCAATTCCACAATGATGACATTTAAGGCGATTGACGTTGCGATGGAAGACAAGTGTGGAGTCACAGCTGCTGCATTCAGAGCGCCAACCACAGTCTGTGCAGAAAAATATGGGCGCATAACCACGACGATTTATAAATAACATTACTTGTTTATCTTCTTTAAGATAATGTTTTATCTTGGCAACAAGAGGGTTAGACAAAGCCTCGACTGGCTGGCTTCTCATATCAATCAAATTCACATCAGGCATGATTGCGTTTCCTGGTCGATTGTTTAATACAAGTTTAGTCAGTTTTTTATCAGCAACATTTTTCAAGGTCTCCAGTGATGGTGTAGCTGTACCCAAAATTAAAGGAATATTTGCAAGTTTTGCTCTTATAAAGCTGAGATCTCTTGCAGAGTAACGAAAGTTTGATTGTTGCTTAAATGAGCCATCATGTTCCTCATCAACAATAATCAATCCGAGATTTGGCAGGGAAGTAAAAATAGCAGAACGAGTTCCAAGGACTACTTTGGCTTCTCCACTTTTAGCCATCAAATAAGCATCTTGTTTTTGCGTTTCATTAAGTTGTGAGTGAACAGCCACAACCCTGCCATTAACTCTTTTTCCAAAGCGGTCAATCATTTGTGGAGTAAGTCCAATTTCAGGGACCAAAACAAGCACCTGTTTTCCTTCTTCAAGTAATTTTTCAGTTACACGAAGATAGACTTCAGTTTTGCCACTCCCTGTTACTCCATGAAGTAAAAAGCCATTAAAGCTATCTTTGTAATTAATAATCTCTGCAACTGCATCTTCTTGCTCAGACGTAAGAGACAAAATAGTTGGAGAAATACTATTTTTAATTTCAGATAGTTTTTTTATAACTGCTGGTTTTCCAAGTCTCAAGTTTTTTGGAATTGCATTACTTAAAACCTCACCGATTGGATGATGGTAGTAGTTTGAAGACCAAAATAAAAAATCCAGCACACTTTCTGATAACAAAGCCTCTGAATCAATTACCTCTTCAACAGAGCGTAATTTTTCAAATTTACTTTTATTTTTATGCGAAAGAACAATGCCAATAACTTTTTTTTGACCAAATGGAACTTTTACTCTTGCTCCAATAACGACTTTTTGATTACATAAATAATCAAAAGTGTTATGGAGTGGTACTGCAATAGCAACTTCTATGATCGACGTCAAAGCAAAATGTTTTAGGGATAAAATAAGTATTTTAGCAATATTAACTTGTCATGGTAGTTATTCAAAATATCATTAACGATTCAAATATAGATTTAGATAATCTTAGCCTTGTTTGTCAGAAATTCATGAATGAGTCTGATATTGGTGAAAGTGAGTTATTAATCCGCTTGGTATCACCATTAGAAATTCAGGTTTTAAATAAAGAATACCGATCTAAAAACCAGGTAACCAATGTTCTTTCTTTTCAAAGTGACGTCCCTGAAGAAGTTGGTGAACAAATTTTGGGAGATGTAGTTATTTGTGTTGATGTTGTTCGAGAAGAGGCACTAGTTGGCGGTAAGGTATTTTTAGACCACCTAATACATATGGCGATTCATGGCATCCTTCATCTATTAGGACATGATCATTCAGATCTTACTTCTGCAGATAAAATGGAATTAATTGAGATTAATTTTCTGGATAAAATTGGAATTAAAAATCCTTACCAGTAGGTAAAGCATTATTTTTTGATTAACAATTGTGCTAGTTTCTTAATATTTTCTTCTTGTTGGTTATTTTTTCTATAGATAACACCTATATCCCTTTTTGATTTCGTTGATTTCAAATCAACTGTTATATTTGGATAGTCTTTAAGAATTCCAAAATCAACAGCCATTTTTGGCAAAAAACTTACTCCAATATCTGTATCTACCATGGCAACAAGTGTTGAAATACTTGTACAGGAGAAATTAGAAATATGCTGATTTTCTATTTTATTATTTTGCAAGATATGTGACCTTAGGCAGTGTCCCTGTTCAAGCATTAATAGAGATTTATTTTCAAGTTCTGTGGTTTCACGTTGTTTGTGTTTTATAAAGTGAATAGAGTCTGAAAATACTTGATAATTATCAATAAAATTAGGCAATTCATATGGAAAAGCAAATATTGCAAAGTCAATTTTCGCTTGCTCAAGTTGCTTTAGTAAATTATCACTTGTATCTTCTTTAAAGGAAATCTTTAACTTAGGATAGTGTTTATTTAAATTTGATAGAAAGTTAGGCAGAATAAAAGTTGAGATTGTAGGTATGACTCCAATTGAGACCTCTGATTCAAAAAAATCTAACTTAGCAGTACCCAACAAAATATTAATTTCTGTCATAACTGACATAGCCTGAGTTACAACTCTCTTTCCAACAGGAGTAAACATAATATTTTTATTATCTCTTTCTACAAGTAGTAAATTTAAATCCCTTTCTAATTTTGATATTCCCGCACTAAATGTTGAAGGGCTGACAAAACATTCACTAGCAGCTTTTCCAAAGTGATTAGTTTTGTTTAATGCAATGAGGTACTGTAGGTTTTTTAGTGAGGGCGTCATTTTTATATTCGTTTTTTACGAATATTATATACAGTTTTATTCAATTTAATTTAATATAAATGAATGGTATCATGATGACTCGTTTAACCTATCGGAGGAAATTATGTCATTAAACGGAAGTAAGACTGAACAAAGTTTAAAGGATGCATTCGCTGGAGAATCTCAAGCGAATAGGAGATATTTATATTTTGCAAATCAATGCGATGTACTAGGTGAGCCAGATATGGCTGCTCTATTTAGATCAACTGCTGAAGGTGAGACAGGCCATGCTCATGGTCATATGGAGCATCTTATTGAGGGTGGTGTTGGTGATCCAGGAACAGATATGCCTGCTAAGGAAGTAAAAGAGATGCTTGAAAGTGCAGTTCATGGGGAAACTCATGAATATACTGATATGTATCCAGGTATGGCAAAAACAGCAAGAGAAGAAGGTTTTGATGAAATTGCTGACTGGTTTGAGACTTTAGCTAAAGCTGAGCGTTCTCATGCTAACCGTTACCAAAAAGCACTAGATAGTTTGTAAAAAAATCTGTTGCCATGGGCTCAGCTCATGGCAATAAATCCTAGGTATATATGTCTAAATTTAAAGAAGGAAATTTAGAGGCTCCAACTCGTCACCCACTTAATTGGAATGATGAAGATTTTTATAATGAAGAGTCTCTCAATACTGAGCTAGAAAGAGTATTTGATATCTGTCATGGTTGCAGGCGATGTGTAAGTCTATGCAAGTCTTTCCCTACGCTATTTGACTTAATTGATGAATCTCAAACATTTGAAGTTGATGGAGTTGATAAGGCTGATTATAAAAAAGTAGTAGATCAATGCTACTTATGTGATCTATGTTATATAGCAAAATGCCCTTATGTTCCTCCACATGACTTTAATGTTGACTTTCCTCATCTTATGCTTCGAGCAAAAGCTATCCAGTATAAAAAAGGCGAAACAAAATTGTCTCATAAAGTATTAACGTCGCCCCAAAAAGTGGGTGCTATTGCATCAAAACCAATCATCTCTCCAATTGTTAACTGGTCTAATACAAATAAATCTATCAGAAAGATTACAGAAAAAGTTTTGGGTGTGCATGTTGATGCTGTTGTCCCAAAATATCATACAAAGAGACTTTCAAAAATTTTTATAGAAGAGAATTCCAAAAGTAAATTTAAAGTGGCAATCTTTGGAACTTGCTATGGTGAATATAATGACCCTCAAACTGTTATTGATTTGGTTGATGTCCTAAGACATAACAATGTTGAGGTTAAGCTAATTAAAAAAACTCAGTGTTGTGGAATGCCTAAGATGGAACTTGGAGATCTTGAGACTGTAGTTAAATATGCCAATGAAAATATTGCACCACTTAAAAAGTTAGTTGATGATGGCTATAAATTAATTGCCCCAATTCCTTCTTGTGTTTTAATGTTTAAAAATGAACTACCAATGATAATTTCAGATAATGAAGATATTAAGTCTATTTCTCAAGCATTTTATGATCCTTTTGAATACCTATCATTTTTGAAAGAGAGTGATAATTTTGATATTAATTTTAAGGCAATAGATAAAGAAGTGCTTTATCAAATTGCTTGTCATCAAAGAGTTCAAAATATTGGATCACATACTAAAAGAATTTTAGGACTAATCCCAGATCTAGATGTAAGTATTGCTGAAAGATGCTCTGGACATGATGGAACATATGGTGTCAGAAAAGATACCCATACCTATTCTGTAAAAATAGGAATGCCAGTTGCGAAAAAAATTACAGATACTACTGATTTAGTCGTGAGTGATTGTGTTATGGCTGGGAATCATATAGCACATATTGCTAAACAAAATATTGAAGCTATTCATCCAATTAGTTTGGTGAAAATGGCTTATGAACTATAATTAAAAATGAGGTTATTGATATGCTAAAAAAACAAGATTTATTTTCTCTGGAAGAGTATGCAGAGAAGCGCATAGATATTCGTAAGGAAGCTATTGCAGTAAAAAAAAATAGAGAGGTTAATCTTGGAGAACATATTAGACTTATGTTTGAAAATAAGCAGACTGTTCAGTATCAAATTCAAGAAATGCTTAGAATTGAGAAAATTTTTGAGTCTGAAGGAATTCAAGATGAGCTAGATGTATACAACTCACTAGTGCCTGAGGGATCAAACTTGAAGGCGACCATGATGATAGAGTATACAAATGTAGAAGAGAGGATGGTTGCATTATCAAACTTAATTGGTGTTGAAAAAAGCATCTATTTTCAAGTTGGTGATCATGAAAAAGTATTTGCTATTTGTAATGAAGATATGGACAGAGAGACAGAGGTTAAAACTTCAGCAGTTCATTTTATGCGCTTTGAGTTTGATAAAACTATGGTTATTGATTTTGGTTCAAAAGCCTCAGTAAAAGTTGGTGTTTCTCATCCTAACTATAATTATGAAATTACTTTGAATTCTGAATCTCAAGAGGTGCTAAGCCAAGACTTTAATAATAAATAGTTTAGTTTTAGATCTCTGAAGCCTCTCCAAGAATTTCTATGGCTCGTAAAGAGCCATCTACATAGTACATTCTTAATTTCTCTCTTTCCCAGGGAGGGATTTGTAATTCTTGTAATAATTTTTTAAGAGATTTTGAGTGACTTTTACCTTTGAGTTTGATTCTTTGTCCTTCTAGTCGAAATCTGATTTCAAAATTTGGAAGATCCTTTAAGGCTTTATAGTATGGACAATCTTTAATAGGCGAGGTTTGAAGTTTTTCAAAAAAATAGAGTTCTTTATTGTAACGCCTTACTTCATTGGTATGCCATTTTACAGTTGGATTTGCATCCACTTTTGCGCTTAAAAGAGAAATGATTTCATTAAGAACTTTTGTTGAGGGCAGTAGCATATTATTCTTACTTATAAAATAACGAATTACATTTACAGCTCTTCTTTTTGGAATTTTATTAAGGGGGATAACCTGAAGTTTTCCAGTAATAATTAGTTCATAATTAATAATGTCAAGCATAGCTAGGTCTTGCAAAAGTTGTAATGCTTCACCCTGATGTTTGGCACTTCTTGCAATATTATTAGTAAGGCCATGAAAGATATTTGAGAGTTTAGGTAAGAATTCTATACGTAATAAATTTCTTCTAAAACTGGTATCTTTATTGCTTTCATCCTCAACCCAATCAAGCCTATGCTCAGATGCATATTCAATAATTTGCTCTTTTGGTATGTTTAAAAATGGACGATATAGCTCTGAGTTATAAAGATTTTTATTTTTAGAAATTGCTGCTAATCCTGCGACACCAGACCCTCTAAAAAGTTGCAATAAAAAAGTTTCAGCTTGATCTTCTTGATGATGACCAGTACATAGAACTTCATTTTTCTTCATATCAGAAGTGAGGGCAATATAACGTTTTTTTCGCGCAGTTTCTTCTATATTAGAGGACTTTTCGATATGAATATTAATGTTCTTAAACTCAATGTTGTGTTCACTACAGAGGCTCTCACAAAACACACTCCAATCGTGACTATTATCAGAGAGATTATGATTAATATGAATTGCTCTAAGATTATGATGATGATATTTATTTAAGAAATGAAGCAGTACAACAGAGTCTATTCCTCCGCTAAGGGCAACAACAATTTTCTTGCCATCAAAAAATGGGTCTTTATTCGCTAAATTTACCAAAGCCTAGTAGTTTTTCATGTCTATCTTCAATTAGTTTGTCAATTGGTACCTCGAGTAGATTTTTAAGTTCTTTAACAAGTGCTTTTCTCAGAAACATAGAGGCTGTATCTGGATCTCTATGAATTCCACCAAGAGGTTCAGGAATAACTTTTTCAATTAATTTGTGTTTTTTTAAATGCTTGCTAGTTAACTTCAAGGACTCTGCAGCAATTGGGGCTTTGGATGCATCTTTATATAGTATTGAGGCGCAGCCTTCAGGTGAGATTACAGAGTAGATACTATATTCAAACATCATCATGACATCTGAAAGACCAATTGCAAGAGCTCCACCAGATCCACCTTCACCAATAACTACTGAGAGAATTGGAGTCTTTAAGGTTGACATTTCAAAAAGATTTCTTGCTATTGCTTCACTTTGACCGCGCTCTTCAGCACCAATTCCTGGATAGGCTCCAGGTGTATCGATAAAAGTTATAACAGGTAATGAAAATTTTTCAGCTAACTTCATGAGCCTTAAAGCTTTTCGGTAGCCCTCTGGCCTAGTCATGCCAAAATTATGATAAATTTTTTCTTTTGTAGAACGTCCTTTCTGTTGCCCAATAAACATAAATGTAAGTTCATCTATCTTGGCAATACCTCCAATCAAGGATTTATCATTTGCAAATGCACGATCACCACAGAGTTCAGTAAACTCATCAAAGATACTATCGATATAATCTAAAGTGTAAAGTCTTTGAGGATGCCTAGCAAGTTGAGAAATTTGCCAATCAGAGAGTGAGGAAAAGATCTTTTTTGTTAAGAGTTCACTCTTTAATTTGAGTGAATCCATCTCTTTTGCAATATCAGCATCATCTTTAATACTCTCAAGGGCATCAATTTTCTCCTCAAGTTCAGCAATTGGTTGTTCAAAGTCAAGGTAATTTAAGTTCATTTTTATATGCTAAATTGCTAAGAATAATTTAATGATAATTATAGCAGAAGCAGTGTTTATAATCTTGCAATGGATTTGTTGACCCTTCTTTCACTGGCGTTTGCCACCTTTGTCTATGCAATTTCTCCAGGACCTGGTCTTTTTGCAGTCTTGGCAACATCTACGAGATTTGGGCCCATTCCAGCAATGTGGCTTTCGTTTGGACATACGCTAGGGGATATTATTTATGTTGCAATTGCAATGTTGACCTTAAGTGCTCTTGCAGGAGTTATTAGTGAGAGCATGGTTTATGTAAAGATATTAGGTGCATCATATTTAATATATATTGGCTTTCAGCAGTGGCGATCCAAAGGCGTAAAATTTGAAGAGTCAACAAAAAAAAGCTCAATACTAAAGCTTTTAATTGCAGGCTTTGTTGTTGGTGTTACAAATCCAAAAACAATTATTTTTTACTTATCTTTCTTACCAATCTTTGTAGATTTAGATAACTTGACAGTAATTACTGAAATTAAAGTAATAACAGTTATTGGTCTTACAGTATTCTTTGTTCTGAGTCTGGCAAACATTTTAGGCCTTCGATTAAGAAAACATGTTGAAAATCCAGCAATCATAAAGCGTGTAAATGAAACAACTGGAATTACGATGATTTTAGTTGGTTTTTTTGTGGCACTCTACTAATATTACTTAGGGAAATAATGTTTCAATCTGAAAAAAATATGACATTTCTAATGATTCTTGTTCCATTTGTGTGGGCATTATCAGGTATTTCAGCAAAATATCTTTCCTTTTATATTGGTGAGAATGAGATTGTCGTTTATAGGTTTTTCTTATCTGTTCTTTCAACTATTCCACTTTTGATATGGATGAAAATACCTATCAAAATTAGTTTATTTAACCTTGCTTTATCGCTGATTATTGCAATCTTTATGATCAGTAACTACAGATTTTATTTTATGGGAATGCAAAGGGGTGCTGCTGGCTTAGGGGCTGCTTTGGTTACTGTTTTGATTCCAATATTTGTCTACATCTTTATGATATTTTCAAAAAAATCTAAGCCACTTATTAAGGACTGGGCTGCATTATTAGTAGGCACAATTGGGGTTCTTCTAATGATGAATTTTGATCAATATAACCTGCCACTATTAATCAGTGGAGGTAATCTTTATTTTGTTTTGGCGGCTTTGGCTTATGCAGCTGTAACTATTATTGGAGCCTATATGAAGAATATGCATGTACTGGCTTTTAACTTTTATATAAGCCTATTTGGATTTCTTATTGATTGGGTTTATTCCTATGATACAAGTCTCCTTGTAACTTTAATTGATATGGATTATATTTTTTGGATTAATATTCTTTTTGTTTCAGTTATAGCTGGTACAGCTATTACCGCAGTTTACTATACTGGTATAAGAGTTATAGGATCTAAAAAAACCTCGGTATTTAGTTTGCTCTCACCATTTTTTGCTATTGCTTTTGGAGCAATATTTTTTCAAGAAGCACTGAACTTACAAAATATTATTGGGATTATTTTAGCCGTATCCGCTTTATTTGTTTTAATTGACCTCAAGATAAATATTACTTATCCATTTAAATAGCTATGAGTAATAATATATTATGGAAATAAATATTTTTATAGTTCTTGGCTTTACCCTTTTTATTTTTGCAGTAACCCCCGGTCCAGGGACTCTTGCACTTCTCTCTATTTCTACTTCAAAAGGCCTAACTTCAGCAATATTCTTTTCAATTGGCATGACTTTAGGCGATTTGTCTTATCTAACAATCGTCATTTTTTCTTTAAATGCAATTGCTAACTTGATTACTCCTATTACAAATGCTGTCCAGTATTTTGGAGCCTGCTATTTATTTTATTTGGGCTACTCCCAATGGACTGCTGGCAAATTCACTATGGATAATGATATTTCAGCTCAATCCCATTTGAGAGAATTATTGACTGGTTTCCTTTTAGCAGGAACTAATCCAAAGGTGATGATTTTCTACCTATCAGTCCTTCCATCTTTGATTGATCTTAATCAAGTAAGCTTATCTTATGGACTGAAAATTATAGCTACAGTTGCGATTTCACTATTATTTGGTTTAGTTTTTATTGGCGTTCTTGGAAAAAAATTAAGGCAACTAATAAGTAGTCCAAAAATGGCCTTGAGGGTGAATAGGATTTTTGGAATAATAATGATTGGTGTTGGTTTAAGTCTATTCTATTTCTAAATTTTTGATTACTAAGGCTTAGTATCAATATCTCGACTTTCTAAATCTTTCATAATAGCAGTTCTCATATCATCAGTAAAATCAAACCAATCAAATATTTCATTCATGTGTCTTTTGCAACCGATACAGAAGTTATTCTTATTGTATTTGCAAATACTTATGCAAGGGCTCTTCATTTGCTTTAGTCGGGTTTGTTCATTCATTAGAAATATTTAGATTTGCAATATAATTTTGTAGAGTATTTTAGTGCAGTTGTAAAATTATGAGCGAAGTTTTTCATTAGTCTTATCATAAGCAGGATCGATACTTACATGACAATTTCGACTTCCAAGTGAAGTTTCAACTCTAAGTTTAGAGCCTTCTATGCATAGATTTGGCTTTAAGTACGCGAAAGCAATACTGTGGCCAACTCTATATCCATAGGCACCACTAGTTATAATGCCACTTAAATTATCACCGTCAAATACTGCTTCATTGCCAAAGCATTCTGCTGGAATTTGATCATCAAAAATAAGGAAAGCTAACTTAGTTTTGACTCCCATAGAGAGGCGCTCTCGAATATTATCAGCACCAATAAAGTTTCTATCAAGGTCGAGGAATCTTTCCATTCCAGCTTCAAGTGCAGAAATTTCTTCTGTAAATTCCGCTCCATAAGCTCTGTACATTTTTTCTAAACGCATACTATTAAATGCCAGGCCACCAAAATCTTTTAACCCAAATTCCTCACCCATCTCCATTAAAGACTCATATATTGAGATAAGTTGCCATGTTGGCATGTGAAGCTCCCAACCAAGCTCACCAGCGTAGGATACTCTCATGGCAAAAACAGAGGCTGAATCTATTTTAATTGTTTTACAGCTTAGCCATGAAAATGCACTATTACTAAGATCCTCTTGCGTGCATTGACTTAAAATTTTTCGAGCATTTGGCCCAGTTAAAAGGAGACCACCCCAACTTTCAGTTAAGTTTTCTATCACGACATCATAATCATCTGAATGCCATTCAAGCCACTGATAATCTTTTACTTCTGATCCAATTGCACCCATTAATAGAAAATTTTCTTTATCAATTCTACTAATAGTTTGTTCAGCCATAATGCCTCCATTTGGAGCATGGAAAAGAGTCAAGCCTATTCTTCCATCCTTGGAGGGAAGCTTATTACAAGATAAATGATCTAAAAATTTAAATGCATCTTTCCCTGTGATACGAAATTTAGCTGTTCCACTAATATCAGTAATGCCACATGATTTTTGAACAGCAGCACATTCTTGAGCAACTACCTCATGTGCTTCACTATGACCCCAAGTTAGAGTTTCATTTCTAGTACCATCTGTTGCAAACCAAGAGGGTTTTTCAAAGCCAGTATTGACAGTATGAATGGCGCCTTTTTGACTTAATAATGTATGCAGTGCACTAACTCTAATGGGTCTTCCATGAGGACGATTTTCATTTGGAGCTGCCATTGAGTACATTCTTTCATAAGATTCAATTGCTCTGGTTGTGCAGTAAGTTTTATCAGCCCAATGATCAAATCGACGGCTATCAAGTGAAGCCATATTAAGTTCTGTTTGCCCATGGACCATCCATTGTGCTAAATACTTACCAATACCACCCTGGGCAATTCCAATACTTGCACCACAGAGATTCCAAAAATTTCTTAACCCTTTGGCAGGACCCACTAAGAGATTATCATCAGGCGTATGAGTAATTAGTCCGTTTATTACAGTACTAATCCCAACTTCTTTAAATAAGGGAAAAATGTCCATGCATCTTTCTAACCAAGGCATTAGTCTATCTAAATCACCTTCAAATAGTTCTCTGTCAAATGACCAATCAACTCCGTCTAGTCCCCATGGTTTAGAGCCTCTGGTTTCATATGGGCCAATTAATATCCCACTCCCTTCCTGTCGAATATATGAGGCTGCAATAGAGTCTCTGGTTACAGGAAGTTCTTTTGTAAGAGCAGCAATATCAGGATGGCTATCAGTAATTAAATATTGATGTTGAAGATTCACTAATGGAACATATGAGCCTACCATAGCTCCAACTTGAGGTGAGAAGCAGCCACCAGCATTAACAACATGCTGAGCAATGATATTACCTAATTCAGTAATAACTTCATATTCCCCAGTTGGAAGAATATTAATATCAATTACTCGATTAAAGTTACTAACTTCAGCGCCTGCTTTTTTACTAAGTTGTGCAAGCTGAGTTACAACAGTTGTTGGGTCAACATGACCATCATTTGGCGTGTATAAAATGCTTTTTGCATTATCAAAATTCATCATTGGATTAATGACCGAAGCCTCTTCCTTTGATACAAAGTGCATTTCACAACCAATATGGTTTGCTCTACTAAGAATATTGGTAAACCATTGATGTTCAACTTCATCATGTCCAACTCTTAGTGAACCTGTTTTGTGAAAAGAAGAAGATAGTCCAGTTTCTTTAGGTAGGATTTCATCATACAATTTAATTGTATATTCATGAATACTAGATAAGGTGTGATTACCATTAAAATTTGGACATAACCCAGCAGCATGCCAAGTAGAGCCACTAGTAAGCTCACCTTTTTCTACAAGAACAATATCTGTCCATCCTTCTTGGGTAAGGTGATACATAAGGTTTACACCAAGTGAGCCTCCACCAATAATTACTACTTGAGCATGTGATTTCATATTAATTTTTCTTTAAAGAGGTTTTCTTCCAATATCTTTTCTGCTTAATTTAATATTAAATTTTTCGCGTATTTTTTTATCAATATCATCACTAACATGATCTGGAAAGTGTTCAGAAAGAATCTCTTTTTTTTGTTGAATTGCTTTTTCAAGTATTATAGGCTTACCCATATCTGCCCAATCATTAGGGCTATCTCTATCACTCAAGTCAGGGTATATATATTCACTTTGCATAACATTAATTGTCTGGTCTGAACCTAAGTAGTGAGCTTTATCATTTAAACAAACATCTTTAATTGTTTCAAAACAAAGAGACTCTTCGCTATCATCACTAAAGCCCTTAGTCATTCTCATAGATGCACCTAATAAATCATTATCTAGTAACAAACTTTCTGGACATGTGCCTAAAAGGCTTGCGTACATCCCTGCAGATTCATATACTATATTTGCACCCGCTATTGCAGTTACTGTGTGAGTTGACGCTCTTTCAGAGCCAGCCTGAAAATCAGGGAATTTAGAATCTGTCATACCTGCAGGTGTTCCAGTTGGAAGGTCTAAGAAGTTACCCATTTGCGCACAAGCGGCAGAAATTAATCCTTGTTCTGGAGAGCCACCACACATAGAACCAGTTCGAAGGTCAGATACAAAAGGCCAAGTTCCAAGAATCGCAGGCGCCCCAGGTTTAATTGCATTGACATAGACCAGACCACCAAGACATTCAGCCCATGCTTGTGATACAACTCCTGGTAGAAGTGGCGGTGCAGTTGCACCTGCCTGACCTGCTGATAGAAGTAATATTGGCATACCACCCTCAACACCTACACGAACACATTCTAAAGATTCCTCTGCAAATTTCATTGGAGGAACAACATGACAATTACTCATACTTAAAAAAGGTCTTTCACGCCATTTTTCTTCACTACCAGCAATAATATGAAGCATCTCAAGCGCATCAGTAACATGATCTGACTCTGTAAAGCTTGCACCAACATGTTTTTCAGTCCCCATTGCAATACAATAAACTGAGTTTTGATCCATTTCACGAGGACTAGCAATATCTCTTAGTACACAAGTTCTTTGAAACATATGAATATGTTCACATTTGTCAGCAATTCTTGCCATATCAAATAGGTCTTGACTTTCAGATTCTCTGTACTCATTATTTTCAGGGTCAGCAATAAGCACTGCAGCCCCCGCCGTTGAAAAGTGAACCCTTGATCCACTAAGGTCTAAATCATATTTTGGATTTTGAGCATGAAGAGTAAGACTTTGTTGAGAAAGACCCATGGCTTTCTCTACAACTTCTCTTGGCATTCTTAATCTTCCATCATCACCAAGAATAGCTCCAAACGCAACACACTTCTCAATACAATGAGGAGTAGCATCACCAAAACCAATTTCTTCTAATATACGATAAATATTAGCTTCTATTGATAAAACTTGCTTATCACTTAGCGGCTTATATCTTCCACCAATCTCACCTGGTTTAACTGGTTTTTCTTCTTCCTTAAGGGGCGCACTTCTTTCAGCTATTCTTGCTTCCCTACCACCAGATTTTCTTCTAGACATAACAATGATTTGAGTTTAACTATAAGCCACATTTTGATACTAAATCAAATCACTGTCAATTATTTTTTTGTAAGAGGTTTAAAGCAGCTATATAAAGGTAATTTTATAGTTCTTAATTAGACATCCATTCCGCTTTTAAAGTGAAATTGAGCCCCTTTTATAATTCCAGATGGCCACCTTGAAGTTCTTGACTATTAATCTTATAAATTTGTTGCTAAGATTAAGGTGAAGATATTTTTTGAGCTAATTTTTTGATTATTTTTTGAGTTTCTTCCCAATCTATGCACCCATCTGTAACAGAAACACCATAATCCATATCATCTTGATTTTCCAATATTTTTTGCTTACCAGAAAAAAGATTACTTTCTAACATTAGCCCAAAAATTGATTTATTGCCTGACACTAATTGTTTAGTAATCTCTTCAATAACTTTTCCTTGGTTTCTATAATCTTGATTTGAATTGTCATGAGAGCAATCAACCATTATCCTTTCAGCTAGTCCATTTTTTTTCAGGAGTACTTCACATTCTTTAATGTCATCAATATGATAGTTAGGTTTTTTTCCACCTCTAAGTATTAGATGAGAGGATTTATTTCCTTTTGCTTTAAATGTTGCAATCTGCCCCTTATCATTAATACCTAAAAAACTTTGAGGCGATGAGCAAGCTTTAATGGCATTAATTGCCATATCTATATTTCCATCAGTGCCATTTTTAAAGCCAACTGTCATTGAAAGCCCACTCGACATTTCTCGATGAGTCTGAGACTCTGTTGTTCTTGCACCAATTGCACACCAAGAAATTAAATCAGCCAAATATTGAGGAGTAATAGGATTGAGTGCTTCTGTTGCAGCTGGTATTTCATTTTCAGCTAGCCAAACTAGAAGCTCTCGACCTTGATGAAGACCCTTGTCAACATCAAGAGAGTTATCCATATCAGGATCACTAATTAAACCTTTCCAGCCAACTGTTGTTCTTGGCTTTTCAAAATAAACCCTCATTACTAAATAAATGGAGTTCTTGACTTCATTTTGTAGAGACTTTAGTTTAAGTGCATATTCTTTTGCAGCTCCAATATGATGAATTGAGCATGGACCAACAATCACAATCAATCTAGAGTCTTTTTTTAAAAAAATATCATCTATAGTTTTACGACTCGTTAAAATATTGTCAGCACCATCGTCACTGAGAGGAATTTTCCCCCTTAAGTTAATAGGGGTTGTAATAGTTACTTCTTCTTCAATGTTTTTATTGTGAATTTGGTTCTTCATTTAAATTGGTTAATTAGTCTATATAAGTATTAATTTAAACATAGTTTTATTTATTTATACCCTCTATGTAGAAAGTAATAGAATTTAGGCTTTTAAAAAAGTTTTATTGATATTCAATTATATTTGACGTAATTATGAAAAAATTAGCTTTAATTGCCTTATTATTCCTAACTGGATGTTCCTCAACAACATTTGTCTATAATCGGATTGATTTTTTATTGCCATGGTATCTAGCAAGTTATGTCGATTTTACTAGTGAACAAAAACAAAGCTTAAATGAGCGTTTAATTCCTTTTTTTAAATGGCACCGTACTCAAGAGTTACCAAAGTATGTAGAAATAATTTACAGTTTAGAGGGTCTTCTAGATAATGAAGTAAAAGCTGAAGATATTGCCTTAATTACCCAAGATATTGAAAATTCATGGTTTCGAACTGAACAGCAAATTCTATCATGGTTAACTCCATTAGCTAAGGATCTATCAGATGAACAGATTAAACAATTCCTTAATGTAATGAAACGAAAAACAATTGAAAATGAAAATAAATATCTAAACCGAAATGATCAAACCTATCAAAAAGATGTTGTAAATAGATTTCGAAAAAACTTAGGTAGGTTTATGGGCTCATTAAATAAAGATCAGTTAGTTCTTTTAAGAACTGCTAGTGAAAATATGTATAGATCAGATAATGAATGGTTAGAAAATCGTAAGGCTCTTATTAATAATCTTTCCTTAATACTTCAGAGAGAAAATGACTGGGAGGAAAGGTTAAATGGGATAACAAATAGAGATAATTTAGAATCACAAAATTATCGAATCAAATATTCTCATAATATTAATATAACGCATCAGTTAATTGCTGAAATATTAAACTCTCGTTCAGAGAAACAAAATAAAAAACTTCGTGATCAACTAGTGCGATATAGAACTGATATTAGTAATTTGATTGAACAAATATAGTTATTTCCAGGTTCTTTTCATACGACCTTTAAATATTGCAGAGCCCCAACTTAAGAAAAGGCCAATTAATGCAGCACCTAATAACCAAGTAAAAGGAAGGTTGCCATCAGAGCCAAAGATAACCGCTCTATAGGCTCCACCTATTGCATCAAAAGGCACTGAGTTACCAATTAATTCTAACCATTCTGGTGCGGCACTTACAGGCATCATCGAGCCACTAAGTACTGACTGATACTGAACTACAGGAAGAATAATTAATAAAGCCGCAAGACCAATAATTTCAAAGACGCCAAGAAATAACCATGACAAACAAACACTGACTAGCCATACGCTAAGCCAGGCCATTAAAAACGACTCCCATTGAAGTGTTGTTAAAGTAATAACAATAGCTAAAACTAGGCTTGCAGAACCCATAACCATTATTGGAATTAAGGTTCTCAAATATGCGCGATTTAATAGGGGCATCTGTTTCGTTGCAAGGAATAGAAGAATTGAACCTACCATTGAAGCGAGCCAACTTGTAAAACTCATAACAAAGGGCGAGGGAACAGAAGCTAAACTCTTCGCGGAATAAAGCGTTTCTATATTAGTATTGACCAACATTCCTGAAACAGGCGCCTGATTATTGGATTTTGCTAATCTTAGGTTAGCTATAAAAGTAGAAAGAGCCATCTGAATAGTACCTGGGAGCTGACTAGATATCTGAGTCTCAGATATTGTTAGGTGCTGTGAATTTAAGATTTCAATATTTAATTTTTCGTCACTAAGTGCAAGCTGAGAAAAGTTCTTTGGAAAGGTAATTACTGAAGCAATCTCTCCTCTTGAAAGAGCCTCTCTTGCAGTCTCAGAATCTTTAATAATAGTTAGCTTAAAAGGAAGTGATTTAGATAAGGTTTTAATTGCTTGATTAGAAACTAGAGGTAATGAAGGGCCGATATCCTTATTGACAACTCCTAACTCAAAGGCATATGCAATTCTGGCTGGATCTGAAGGTGCCGTCAAATTAAATATTGAGAAAAATAGCATAATTACGATGGGTACTATAATTGCAGGTTTGAAGAGTTCACTGCGACGAAATTGCGAAATTGAGGAGGGCATTAAATTGAATTTAAAATAGAATTAACAATACACAAATACGTCTACTTAGTCAAACTTAGATCGTAATCAGCAAGAATCATTTCTGAAGCTTTTTCTGCAATCATCATAGTAGGTGCATTCGTATTTCCTGAAACAAGTTCAGGCATTATTGAAGCATCTACAACTCTTAGACCAGAGACCCCATGAACCTTAAGTTTTTCATCAACTACACTATCAATATCATTACCCATTTTGCAGGTTCCAACAGGGTGATAAATGCTTTGACTATTATTTTTAGCAGCTTCAAGAAGTTCTTCGTCAGATTCAAAAGCTGGGCCAGGAACATATTCTTCTAGAATATATTTCTTTAATGAGTCCGCATCAGCAATTTTTCTGGCTACCTTTATGGAGTCAATTGCAATTTTTTTGTCACTATCAGTAGAAAGATAGTTAGGAATAATCTTTGGCAGTTGAGTTGGATCAGAAGAGTTGATCTTTACCTCACCTCTGCTTTCAGGACGAAGGTTACAAATAGACATTGTGAATGCTGAAAAGGGGTGAACACCATCACCCGGCTTATCAGCACTTAATGGCTGCATGTGGAATTGGATATTGGGCCTTGAGCCGTCTAAAGAAGTATTAGTAAATGCATAGACTTGGCTCGCACTGAGCGTTAATGGACCTGTTCTAAAGAGCATATACTGTAAGCCAATTAAAGCTTTTTTCCACCAAGTATTTAATTCATCATTAAGTGTCCTTGTATTTGTTTTAAAAACCATTCGAACTTGTAAATGGTCCTGAAGATTCTTTCCAACAGCTGGATTATTATGGATAACATTTATTCCAAGCCGTTTTAAATGCTGTTCGTCGCCAATCCCAGAGAGTTGAAGTATTTGTGGAGAGCTAATAGAGCCTGCAGAAATAATTACTTCAGAGTTTGCATAAATATTTCGATCTTTATTAGTATTACTTTCAATACACTGAACCCCAATAGCTTTTTTATTTTTAAAAAGGACTTTACTAACTTGAGTATTGGTAATTATTGTTAGATTTTTTCTATTCCTTATTTTCTTATTTAAAAATGACCGATAAGAGCTCCTTCTAAAACCTTTGAATGATGTTTGCTGAAAGTAACCAACACCTTCCTGATTTTCTCCATTGCAGTCTGGATTATTTGGGATACCTATTTCTTCCGATGCTTTTATAAAAAGATCAGCTATCTTTCTTTTAAGTCTTAAATTTGAAACCTTTAGCTCACCATCAACACCATGGTATTCATTACTACCATTCTCCTGACATTCAAATTTTTTAAAGTAAGGTAATACATCTTTATAACTCCAGCCTTCATTACCTAAATCTTTCCAGTTATCATAGTCATGCCTGTCACCTCTTATGTAGAGTAAGCCATTAAGTGCACTTGACCCTCCTAAGACTTTACCTCTTGGCCAATCGATTCGTCGATTATTTACACCTTTATCTTTTTCGAGCTTGAACATCCAATCAAATTTTGGATTATTCATAGTTTTAAAATAACCCACTGGAATATGTAGCCAAAGATTATTATCTTTTCTTCCAGCTTCAATTAACAAAACACTATTACTAGGATTCTCAGAAAGTCTATTGGCTATTAGGCAGCCAGCTGATCCTGCACCAATTATGATGAAGTCGTATGTCCTACTCATTTTATTTTTAGCAAATTATTAAATTTAAAGGAATATCAAAAGGGGATATCTATGTGTCAGATTATATATCTTAATAGCCTTCTTTTTTTTATAAATAGATATAAACATATATATCAATTGATGTATACTGGATTTTGATTAATTGCTTAGTTTGGTGTTTACTGCTCTCTATTGCAATATCAAAAAAAGAAATATTTGTTCGATAATTAAAGGAGATTTTATGTTTAAAAATAAAGTTGTTTTTTTGACATCTATAGCATTACTTGCTGCTAGCTCAAGTGCTATGGCTGTTAATTTAAAAATTCAATCTGTATTAAACTCTACTGGTAGTGAAGTTGGCTATGTTAGAGATTTTGCAGAAGATGTTGCTGCATTGACTGATGGTAGAGTAACGATGGAAGTCCTCCCTGGAGGTTCTGTTGTGCCAAACTCTGACCTTATCGATGCTGTAGACGCTGGTCTAATTGATGGTGGATTTGCATGGACTCACTACTGGTCTGGTAAGCACCCAGCGGCAATGCTGTTTGGTTCACCAATTGCTGGAGCTGGCCTTGGTATTGATAATATCGCTTGGCTTTCTTGGTTCCACAGTGCTGGTGGTAAAGAGTTATATGATCAGCTATGGGATGAGATGGATTTGAATGTTCATGGTTTGATGCTTCAACCAGTTGGTCCAGAAGCACTAGGTTGGTTTAAAGAGCCTATCAACAGTATGGATGACTTCCGTAAACTTAGATTCCGTGCTCCTCCAGGAATCCCAGGTCAAACCTATATTGATATTGGTGTCGCAGCTGTAGCTATGGGTGGCCCTGATATTTTGCCTGCACTTGAAAAAGGAGTTATTGACGCAGCAGAGTGGTGCTGTCCAGAGCCTGATAGAGACTTTGGCTTCCAAAAAGTTCTTAAGTACTACTACTTGCAAGGACTTCATCAGAATGTTGTGAATGCTGATATGTATATCAATGGTGACGTTTGGGATAAGATCTCTGCTCGTGACCAGCATGCTATCCATGTTGCTGCAAGAGCGGCAAGACTTGATTCTATGTCTAACCGTATCTACGCAAATGGAATTGCTATGGCTGATTTGCTAGAGCAGGGTGTTCAACTAATGGATACTCCTGATGACTACTTCGTAGAGTTTATGGCTGCTGCGAATGCAACTCTTCAAAAGAACGCTGACGATAATGCATTCTTTGCTGAGGTTTGGGCATCACAGAGAGATTTTGCTGAAAAAGCAGTACCTTTCTGGTCAGGAGCTCAATCGTCTAACGCTAAGTTAGGCCTTGCTTTTGCTAAGACTTTGAAGTAAAGATAAATCGTAAGACTTGTAAACTTAAGTTGCCAATAGTGAAAACTGTTGGCAACTTTTTTTTGACAATAAGAGAGCTTTATAGAACTCAATATTGTCTTTTCTTATTGAATTATTAATATTCTTCTATTGAGTATTTTTTTGACTCTTTAGTTTTGTTACAATGATTTAAGATTTTTAATAATTTTTTTAGGTACATATTATGTCGGATAAGGAAGAGGTTGGTGAATTAGATATTACTGACGAAATGATTGCTGAAGGCAGATCCTATACTGGAGTTATGCCTGATGATATGCCAAAAATTATGGCAAAAACTATTCTAGGTATTGATCTTTTTAGCCTTAGAATAGGACAGGTTGCATGTTGGCTAACTGTTCCAGTATTTGTTGCCATGTTTATTGAAGTAGTTGGAAGACATTTTTTTGGCTCTCCAACTGTCTGGGCATATGACATAAGTAGAATGGGTGCTGGAGCAATGTTTATGCTCGGTGCAGGTTATGCACTATCAAAAGGTGTCCATATTCGAGCAGACTTTATGTATCGAAATTGGTCTGTTAAAACTCAAGCAACAATAGACTTAACGCTTTACATATTATTTTATTTTCCTGGACTTATTGGTGCTTCATGGGCATGTTATAAATATGCTTACAAGTCTTGGTCGATAATGGAAAGGGGTATGGATACTTCATGGATGCCAATCATGTATCCAATCAAGAGTATTCTATTTATAGGCCTTGTTTTACTAATAATTCAAGGTATTTCAGAGACACTTAAATGCATCTATGCAGTTAGAAATAGGAGATGGCCATGACTCCAGAAATTCTAGGCATAATACTAATTCTAACAATGCTATTTGCCATATTTATTGGTTTTCCAATTTCATTTACCCTTATTTTCTTAGGTGTTGTTTTTGGCTATCTTGGCTTTGGTGATCTTGTTTTCTATTTAATGACCTTTCAGTTTTCTGGCAGTATGCTTGAACAGGCCCTGGCAGCAATCCCATTATTTACCTTTATGGGAATACTCATGGAGAAGGCTAACCTGATGGAAAGATTATTTACATCTGTCCAGATGGCGCTTGCTCGAACTAAAGGATCTTTATTTGTTGCTGTTCTTTTCGTTTCGGTAATTTTTGGAGCTGCAACAGGTATTGTTGGAGCATCGGTTACTATTCTGGGGATTATGTCTGCTAAGACAATGAATAGAGCGGGATATGATGTCCAGTTAGCTGCAGGTACAATTACAGCTGGAGGAACGTTAGGAATATTAATACCCCCAAGTATTATGTTGGTTGTTATGGGTCCTATCCTGAATGTCCCAGTGACTGATTTATTTGCAGCTGCGATTGTTCCAGGTCTAATGTTGGCTGCACTTTATACAGGGTATACACTGATTAGATGTCATTTAAACCCATCATTGGGTCCTGTTGTTCCTGAGGAACTAATACCTGATTCTATGAAAGAAGTTTGGATTGAGTTTGCTAAGGGACTCGTTCCCCCTGTTCTTTTGGTTGGCTCTTCATTAGGAAGTATATTATTTGGGCTTGCTACCCCTACGGAAGGAGCTGGAATGGGAGCAGTTGGTGCAATATTTTTAACATTAGCTTACCGAAAATTAAATTTTAAAGTTTTTCAGCAGGCCTTATTAAAGACGCTTGAAATTACTACATTAATTATGGTTTTAGTTTGTGCTTCAAACTTTTTTGGCGCAGTGTTTTCACGTTTGGGAACACCAACTATGATCACAGAGGCATTGATGTTGTTAGATCTTCCACCAACAGCAATACTTCTTATAGTTATGGCTTTAATATTCTTATTAGCCTGGCCATTGGAGTGGGTACCAATCGTGCTTATTATTATTCCAATTATTTTGCCTCTAATTGAACAATTAGGATTCAACTTAACTTGGTTTGGTATTCTTGTCGCTGTGAATCTTCAGACGGCTTGGCTTTCGCCGCCTGTTGCATTGTCTGCCTACTTTCTCAAGGGGGTTGCACCAGATTGGGATTTATCAGATATCTATAGAGGTATGATGCAATTTATGGCTATTCAAGTTGTTGGGTTAGCCCTAATTATTATCTTCCCACAAATTGTACTATGGTTACCAACCTACCTTTATGGGAATATAAATTAGTTTCATAAAAACTACAATATATCTAAAAGGTTGACAGCTAAAGATAAATTTTTTTAGCTAGATTGTTTCACCAAAAGTACTATTTTGAGATTGTATGTACTCGATATCACTTGTATGTACATATGATGTTCGGAGTTCAATGATCTCATTATGGTAAGTGTGACCAATACGATTTATTTTGAGAATCGGTGAATTTAAATCAATATTCAAAAGTCCAGAAATTTTTTCATTTGAAGAAATAGCTTTGATTTTTTCAGAACAGTTTGTAATAAAAATATTAAATTTATTTTGATAAAGGTTATAGACTGTATTAGTTCTATTCTTAAACATCTCCTCTGTTAATGAGGGAAATTTAGCTTGAGAAATGACAATTTTATCAACAATATAAAACTTATTATTAAGCCCTAGTTTGTTGTAGATTTGAAGAACATGGCCACCTGAAGAGATTTTTAGAGCTTCAGATTCAGCTTTATTTGCTTTTTTAACACCAAAAGAAATCATTTCAACATCAGGACTCTTTTTTTCCTCACTTCCATTTAATCCAAAATGAAAATATTCAAAAAGAAAGCTATTATTATCATGCTGAAAAACAAAGGTACCAAGCCCTTGTTTACGAATCAGAATACCTTCCTTTTCTAAAACCCCAATTGCTTTTCTAATAGTTCCAATTGAGACATTAAAAAGTTCTACTAAAGTTTTTTCATTTGGAATAAGTTGCCCCGGCCTGAGTTCATCTCGATAAAGGCAATTAAATAATTCATTTCTAATTTGAAGCCACATAGGAGTCTTACTGTCTCTATCTATGTCAAATTTAAGATCAGTAATACTCATATTTGATTTATTTAAAATTAAAAATGTGGCTTAAGGATAACCTTTGCTGAGGCCATTGTACCATTATGAAGACTTTTAAAAGCTGCATCCGTTTCTGATAATGGCATCTCTTCAATCCACGATAGATCTCCAAAAGATCCATTTTCTATAAAAGTTAAAGCAGACTTAAAGTCCTCCATATTATATGTGTAACAACCCACTAATTTTACCTCTTGAAGAGTTATTTTTCGGATGTCAATGCTGCTTGTCCAACTCAAAAGTCCTACATTAACAACTGTGCCACCTGCCTTAACAGATGAAATAGATAGTGCGTTAGTTTTTTCACTTCCAACGCAATCTATTACTACATCAAAAGCATTTTCATCAATTGTCTCAGCTAGGGGGTTGACAGCTTTTACTCCAACATGATCTTGAACACATGGATGACGAGCTAAATTTGTTTCTAAAACTTTCATTTTGACACCATAAGATTTTAATAATAGGGCAGTTAAAAGTCCAATTGCTCCAGCACCAATGACTAAAGTATGGCATTCACTTATTGGCTTAAAGGAGTTTTCAATTGCAAGGTTAACAGCATGCACAACAGTTGCAGCTGGTTCAGTTAGGGCAACATGATTTGAATTCATTGTATTAGGTGCATGAACTAAACACTGTTTTGGGATTGTCATATATTGAGCAAACGCACCTTGTCTGCTCATACCAATCATATCTCTATCACTGCATAAGTTATCTCTTCCTTGAAGACAATACTCACACTTACCACAGGTAATTAAGGGATTACCTGTTACTTTTTGACCTTTATCTGGACCATCAACTATTTCCCCACAAAATTCATGCCCTAATATAAGTCCAGGATTTCTTCGAGGGTCTTTTCCATGATAGGCATGCATATCTGAGCCACAAATACCAACAGCTTGAATACTTAATAACACATCATCATCACGATCAACTTGATTAGAGTGATAGTCATTAATAAAAGTCATTTCTTGGGGTGCAGTATAAACCACCGCCTGCATCTTATCTATCATGCCGCTGAAAATCCTCCATCAAGAAAAATAGTTTGACCAGTTACATATGAATTAGCTTCACTACATAAAAAAACGCTAATTCCAAATATATCTTTTTCTTCCCCATTACGACCCATCATTGTTTTATCCGCTAGAGTTTTTAATTTATCAGGGTCTTGAAATAATGATTCTGTTAAGTTAGTTCTAAAGAATCCTGGAGCAATAGCATTTACTAATATTCCATCTTTAGAATAAGCTTGAGCTAATGCACGTGTAAGTTGCATTATTCCCCCTTTACTTGCACCATAAGGAATGCTGTTATCAAATGCTCTTAGAGACTGAAGAGAGGCAATGTTTATGATTCTACCCCAATTATTTTTTTTCATGGATTTGGCCACAAGCTGACTTAGATGAAAAGGCGCTGTTAAATTAATATCTATTGTTTTTTGCCATTCATCAAGCGTGAGATCTTGGGCTGGAGTTCTCAAGTTAATTCCTGCAGCATTTACTAAAATATCAATTTGATCAGATTCTCGGTTAATAAGAGAAACAATATCTTTAAGAGCCTCACTTGAAGTGACATCAGCCTGAATGAATCGCCCATCAGAGCCTTGATCTTTTAACTCTTGAAGTGTTTCATCAGCATTATCCCTGCTGCTAGCAATCCAGACAAATGCCCCTGCTTTTGCAAGTGCAAGTGCCATCATTTTACCTATCCCACTAGAACCACCAGTTATCAGAGCTACTTTATTTTCAAGAGAAAATTCTGATAAGTTCATGATTTACTCCAATACTGGGGCACCAAGATCAAAAGATTCATCAGGGAAGTATTTAGAAAGTCTGACATCAGAGGCTCTTGCATGACCCTCCATTCCCTCCAATCTTGAAATTCTAGATGATGCTTGAGCAATTTGACGTGTTGATTCACGGTCCATGCGTTGCCAAGTTAAAACTTTCAAGAACTTGTGAGCTGACAGTCCACCTGAATATCGCCCTGCTGCCTTTGTTGGCAGAATATGGTTTGGCCCTGAGGCTTTATCACCAAAGGTAACAGTAGTTTCCTCTCCTAAAAACAAAGAACCATAGCAAGTTAAGTTCTCTAGCCACCAATCAAGATCCTTACATTGGACCTCAAGATGTTCGGCTGCATATTCATCAGAAATCTTAACTACTTCTTCTTTAGAATCACAAAGGATGACTTCCCCATAATCTCTCCAAGCGCAGAAAGCTGCATCTTGGGCTGTTGGAGGAAGTTTTTCAATATACTCTGGAATAAGATCCATTACTTTTTCAGCAAGTGCTTCTGAAGTTGTGAAAAGCCAGCCAGGAGATTCGTGTCCATGCTCCATTTGACCAACTAAATCAATAGCAACGACATCTGGATCTGCGTTTTCATCTGCAATAACTGCAACTTCTGATGGTCCTGCAAAAACATCAATTCCAACCTCACCAAATAAAGTTCTTTTGGCTTCAGCAACAAACTTGTTTCCAGGTCCAACTATAATGTCTGCTTTCTTGCCAGTAAATAAACCATAAGCCATGCTAGCAATTGCCTGAACTCCACCAAGAGTCATCATGTAATCAGCACCAGCAGCTTTCATTGCGTATAAAACATATGGATGGATACTCTTACCTTTGAAAGGGGTCGAGCAAGCAATAATACATGGCACACCAGCAGCTTTAGCAGTAGCAATACTCATGTATGCCGAAGCAATATGAGCGTACCTTCCAGTTGGAACATAGCACCCAGCTACGTTAACAGGTAATAATCTTTGGCCAGCTTCAACGCCATTATTTTTAGTATGGAACTCCTCTATTGAATCGCGCTGAGCTTTTGCAAATGTGTATACCTGCTGACATGCAAAATCAATATCATCTTTAACATTTTGTGGGACATCAGATATGATTTCATCAATTTCAGAATCTGTTAGAAGTATACCACCCGTCCATGAATCTAATTTTTCAGCGTAATCTCTAACAGCTTGCTCACCATTTTTATTGATGTTAGCCAGCATATCATGGACTACCTTTTGTGCTTCAAGTACATTTGATTCAGCTGTTTTATCAGCCTTTTTTAAGTATTTCATATAATGTATTTATTTAGTAAAATTTTAAATTTATGCGCTTTCATAAAGGCGCGTCAAAACGAACTCTTGATGTCCCAATATTTCTGCTGCAGTCATTCTGCCATTAGAGGTGTGGATAAGTGACTCAAGAAGCATATCACCAGCTTGGTCCATATTGATATCACGCTTTAATAAAGCAGTAACATCTACATCAACATGCTCTGACATAGTTCTCACAGTCCTTGGATTCGCACACACCTTAATAACAGGCAAGATTGGATTTCCAATAATGTTTCCTTGGCCAGTAGGGAATAAGTGAGCCACATAACCGGAGGCTGCACATAATGTAACCATTTCTGCAGCTGCAGAAGAAGAATCCATAAACCATAAACCCTTACTCGTTGGCATCTCCGCCTTATCTAGCACACCATCAACGAGACATTTTTTACCAATTTTTGTAATGTTGCCTAACGCCTTTTCTTCGATTGTTGTTAACCCCCCTTCAATATTACCTTTGGTTGGCTGCGAATCAGATAAGTCATCAGTTTTAAAACGTTCAATCATATCTTGGTAACGATTAAACATAAACATAAACTGATCAGCAACAGCATCATTTGCGCATCTTGCTTTAACTAAATGTTCACCACCTGTAATCTCTGAGGTTTCACCAAATAGAAGCGTGCTATCTTTTTCATAGAGTTTATCAAATGCATTACCCACTGTTGGGTTTGCTCCAAATCCTGAAGTCGTATCTGACTCACCACATTTCGTTGATACCCATATCTCATTTATATCACAAGGCTCTCTTTGAAGTCCAGTTGCGTAATGGACCATATCATAAGCAGCTTTAGAGGCATCAGCAATCGTTTGAATATCTCCTTTCTTTTCAATAGAGAAGCCTTGAACTGGTTTACCAGTTGTTGCAATGCCATCAACAATTTTTTGAGTCCAATCTGGCTCAATACCTATTACAACAACAGCAGCAACATTGGGATTGGATCCTGTTCCAATCATGGTTCTAAAATGAAGATCAAGATCTTCACCAAACTGAAGTCTTCCGTATGGATGAGGAAGGGCAATTGTTCCTTTGATGTTATTACTTACTGCTTCACAGGCAGCATTTGAAATATCATCAACTGGGAGAATTACGACATAATTACGAATCCCAACCCTATTATTATCACGCCTATAACCATATATTTTTTGATTTAAATCTATCATTACCACCTCTTTGTTTTAACATTATGGACATGCAGATGATCACCAATAGCAATCTTTGAAATTGTTCTTCCAATATCTACACCATACTTGATGACAGTATCATCTTCATTTAGATCCTTAATAGCTAATTTATGACCAATAGGAATATCTTGATTAATTTTGATATCTATCAAAACATCCTGATCCATTATCCAGCCACTAAGAGTATCGTTTGCCTTTACACCTTCAACAGTAACAACTCCAACGGAATCATCTTCATCATGAACAATAAATTGAATCATTTGCTCTCCTCTTTCGTAATTTTTAAAAAATTCTGAATAAATCTTAAAATAAGATTTAATAAGACATATATTATATCATATATATGAATTTTAATTCTTCAAAATAATGAAAAATAACGTTATTTAGTTCATCTTTGTAGGCATATTTTATCTATGCTCTATTAAAAAAAGATAATTGGCACTCAACTTAAAATAACCTTAATATAGACATTATATTTATATCAAAAAAAAATTATGAAAAAAATAATACTAGCTTTTTTATTTAGTTTCTTCTCTTTGTCAACTTTAGCTGCAGTTGGAGACCTCTATTATTGCGAGATGACTCAAGCTGTAGAAATTAAGGAAGGCAGACTTATAAAATATATTCCTCAAAAGTTTAAATTCAGAATAGTAGAAGATAATCTTATCGAATTTGGCGAAGATGCCAACTATTTCAATGGACTGGAATTAGAAATTATTGAATTTAGAAACGATTATGAACAATTTTATGGTGATAATTTTGAGTATTCCTATGGTAGTTTTTATTTTGCAGACGTTATTAGATGGCCAGCAGATGATTATGATAAGTTAACCGCTACAGCTGTGAGTGCTCAATGTTCAATAGTTGATGACTACTCTGTTTAATATATTTATTTAATATCTTTTATAATAGTAATCTATATTAATAATGCTTTTAATTTAAACCTTTATGCCTTCAAGAGAGATTAAAACAAATCGACTTATTCGACAGTTTGGTATATTCAAAGTTCCAATGATTTGGTACTGTAGGCCTAAGGTAATTGAACATACTGATGAAAAGATTGAGATAAAGATTGCCTTAAGGCGTCGAACTAAGAATCATTTTGGCAGTATGTATTTTGGTGTTTTAGCTGTTGGTGCTGATATTACTGGCGGTTTCCTTGCAATGGAGCCTATTAAAGAAAGTGGGCGAAATATTACGCTTATTTTTAAAGATTTTAAGGCAGATTTCTTGAAACGTCCTGAGGGTGATGTGCACTTTACATGTCATGATGGATTAGCAATTAGAGACCTAGTAAAGCAAGCTTCAGGTTCAGGAGTGCGACACAATTACAAATTAAACATAGATGCAACTGTGCCTTCTTTGTCTAAGGATGTTGTTGCAAGGTTTGAACTGACTTTATCGTTGAAAGATAAAACATAATAAAATGAGTCAAAACTTATCTCAAATTGAATTTCAAAATCAAGAAAGAGTTAAAATTAAATCAATTAGGAGCAAACAAAAAATACTAATTCTTGCCATTTCTTTTGTATTTATTTTTTTGTTTATAATGCAGCCAAATTTAATGAATTTCTTGCTTAGATCATCTCCCATGTTCTGGGAGTGTATTTAGAAATAATTTAATTTAAATATATTTTATTTTGTTTGATATTTTTCCTTTTTTTTATGTGATAATTCCTTTTTTGGAGCAAAGGAAGGTAGCGTTTTGATTTACAATAATTTAACGTCTAGTGAGTTGATTAAAAAATCATTAAGTTTAAACGAAGGAGCTCTTACAGATACAGGCGCTCTTCTTATTATCACTGGTAAGCGAACTGGAAGAAGTCCTAATGATCGTTTTATTGTTGATGAGTCTGCAACATCTAAATCAATTGATTGGGGTGAAGTGAACAGACCTTTTCCAGAGGAAAAATTTAACATTCTTTGGGATAAAGTAAATCATCATTTGTCATTAAAAGACCACTTTCTTTCTCATCTTCATGTTGGTGCTCATTCTGAGCATTACCTTCCAGTCGAAGTAAATACTGAGACTGCTTGGCAGGGATTATTTGCTCACAATATGTTTATTAAGCCTAATTCTTTCAATCCTAATAATAAAGATATATGGAAAATATTAAATGTAGCTTCTTTTGAGTGCTTACCGGAAAGAGATGGAACCAACTCTGATGGTGTTGTTATTATAAATTTTGCCCAAAGAAAAGTTTTAATAGCAGGTATGCGTTATGCTGGTGAAATGAAGAAGGCAATGTTTTCTGTTCAAAACTTTTTATTACCTGAAAAAGATGTTTTACCTATGCATTGCTCAGCGAATGTTGGTGAGAATGGAGAGACAGCTTTATTTTTTGGACTTTCAGGTACAGGGAAAACAACTCTTTCAGCTGATCCTGAAAGATACTTAATTGGCGATGATGAGCATGGTTGGGCAAAGGGCTCAGTATTTAATATTGAGGGCGGTTGTTATGCAAAAACAATCAATCTTTCAAAAAAGAATGAGCCAATTATTTGGGACGCAATCCATCATGGATCAATTGTTGAGAATGTTAAAGTTGATGAAGATGGCCATGCAGATTATGATGATACAACGATCTCTGAGAATGGCAGATGTTCATACCCACTTGAGCATGTTGAAAAGCGTGTTGTTAAGAATGCTGCAGGTGAACCCAAGGTAGTTATTTTCTTGACATGTGATGTTTCAGGTGTTTTGCCTCCTGTTTCAATTTTAAGTAATGAAGCAGCAGCTTATCACTTTCTATCTGGATACACAGCTCGAGTTGGCTCTACAGAGTTAGGTGCAGAAGCTGGTATCAATCCAGCATTTTCATCTTGTTTTGGAGCGCCATTCATGCCTCGTTCTGCGGGTAGTTATGCAAACTTATTAATTAAGCGCCTAAGCGAATTTGATACAAAAGTATATCTGGTTAACACTGGCTGGACTGGCGGCTCTGGAGCACCAGATGGTGCCGGTTCAAGGTTTCCAATTCCCGTAACAAGGGCTATTGTTTCTGCTTGCCAAGATGGCTCTTTATACGACTCAAAAATCCAGCATCTTGACTACTTAAATCTTGATATTCCTTCCAAGGTTCCAGGAGTTGATAGTTTTTATCTTAATCCAAGGGACACTTGGTCAGATAAACTAAATTATGATGATGAAGCAAAAAAACTAGCTAATTTATTTGTTCAAAATTTTAAAAAGTTTGATGTTGATAGCGCTATTATTGAGGCTGGGCCAACTGCTTCTAATACATAAAAAAGTACTGCACAATTAAAACAACTATCGCAACAGCTATTGCGACTTTTACTACAGGTGGTGTATTTTTCATATAGAAATTTTTTAGAGTTTATATAAAAGATTATAGTTCAAGTAACAAAAGAAATATTTGCAAAGTAGTATTTTTTGTATACTATTTCTCTTTTTATTTAGAAAAAAGCTATATTAATGGCTATGACTACAAAAATTTTTACCAGACCTTTCACTCAGCAAGAGCCAATCAGTGATGATGCAATAAATGCAGCAACTGAAGTTCTTAAATCAGGCAGGCTCCATCGATACAATTCAATTAGTAATGAGCTTTCTGAGGCATCACTGCTAGAACAGGAATATGCCAGTTTTCAAGGAAGCCGTTTTTGTCTTGCCTGCGCATCTGGAGGTTATGCAATGAGCGTTGCCCTTAAGGCCGCAGGACTCATAGCTGATGAAAAGGTTTTGACTAATATGTATACCCTTGCACCAGTACCTGGTTCAATCTCAAATGCAGGTGGAGAGCCCATTTTTATAGAAATTAATGAAAATCTTGTTCTTGATTTAGATGATCTGTCAAAAAAAGTGGTATCTAGTAAAGCACGTTTTTTACTAATATCTCATATGCGTGGACATCTCGTTGATATGGATAAATTGATGCAAATTGTTAAGGAAAATAATTTGATATTAATTGAGGATTGTGCTCATACAATGGGCGCTAAATGGAATGACGAGAGGAGTGGTAATTTTGGTCTGGCTGGTTGTTTTAGTACTCAAACTTATAAGCATTTAAATTCAGGAGAAGGTGGTTTACTTACTTCTGATGATCCGGAATTTATGGCACGAGCTATTATTCTTTCAGGGTCCTATATGCTTTATGAAAGACATGGCGCTGCACCTAATAAAGAAGTATTTGCTGATATTCGATTAGAAACTCCAAACTATTCGGGCAGAATGGATAATCTTAGGGCTGCTATTCTTAGGCCTCAGTTAAAATCTCTTGATAAAAATATTAAGCGTTGGAATGAGCGCTATCAATTAGTTGAGAAAAAACTTAAGGAGGTTAAAGGTATTAAGCTTCCTAAACGCACTGCTAAGGAGAGTTATGTTGGAAGTTCAATTCAGTTTAGAATACCGGGTATTTCTCCAAGTGATGCTGCTAAATTTCTTGAAATTAATAAAGAACATGGGGTTGAGATAAAATGGTTTGGTAGTGATGATCCAAACGGATTCACAAGTAACCATAAGAGTTGGAAGTATGTAAAGCAACAAAGATTGGAATATTCAGACAAGATTCTTTCTGGCCTTTTTGATCTCAGACTACCACTTACATTTTCTTTAGATGATTGTTCTTTATTAGCCGATATTATCAGTGAATGTGCACAATCTTTTGTATCAAAAACTAATTAGAATTGAACGGCATATGACTTCCAGCAATCCAACCTGCTGTCCATGCACTTTGAAAATTAAATCCACCAGTAATTCCATCAATATCAATCACTTCTCCTGAAAAATATAGCCCAGGACAGACTTTACTTTCCATGGTTTTAAAATTAATTTCCTTGAGATCTACGCCGCCACATTCAACAAACTCTTCCTTAAAGCGACTTTTACCAATCACCTCAAGCTCACACTTAAATAAATTATTAAGAATTCTATTCAATTGATTTTTGCTAACTTCTGACCAGTTTATTTCTTTTTGAATTTCACATTTGATTAAAAGTTGATGCCAAAATCTTTTGGTTAATTCTTTAGGGTAAGCTTTTCCAATATTAGTTTTTGTATTACTATTCTTAATAGTTGCTAGTAACTTTTCAACATCATCTTGTCTTTCCAAGCCAAGCCAATTTACAATAATTTTTGCTTTATAGTTGGTATGCATCATCTCACGTGCAGCCCATGCCGATAGTTTTAGAAGTGCAGGTCCACTCAATCCCCAGTGAGTAATTAATAGAGGCCCCTTTTCATAAAAAGATCTTTCTCCATAAATTTTAAGAGTCAAGGCAGCATTGGAAAATGAAGTCCCAGGTAAATTTTCTAAAATTGTATCTGTAATTTTAAATGTAAAAAGTGAGGGCGCAATTTCAGTAATTGAATGTCCAAGATTCTTAGCAAGTTCATAACCTTTTGGCATGCTTCCTGTTGCAATTAATACTGAATCAGTAATAAAAGTTTCACTATCATTAATAGACAGTGATAATTTTCCATTCTCTAACTTATTTATATTCTTGACATTCTTTTTGTTCAATAATTGAATCCCATACTTTTCAGCTTCTTCCATAAAGCAACTGATAATCGTTTCTGAACTATCAGAAATAGGAAACATTCGACCATCATTTTCATGTTTAAGTTTTACGCCTCTTTGCTTAAACCATTCAACGGTATCAGCAGCTTGAAACTTTTGAAAAGGAGAGAGTAGTTCTTTTCTACCCCGAGGATAATTTAAACAAAAATCATTTACTTCAAATATATTATGAGTGACATTGCAACGTCCACCACCAGAAATGCGAACCTTTTTTAGGAATTTAGAGGAAGCCTCAAAAACTTTAATATTAATATCAATATTTTTTTCTTTTGCAATTTCAGCGCAGCGTAGAGAAGCAAAAATTCCACTAGCCCCTCCTCCGATAATAGCAATAATTTTTTGTTTATATTCCTTCAATGAGATTTAACCTCAGAACCTCTTAGTCAGCTAGAGGTCAGTAAATATATCTATATTTAAATTCTCTGTAAGATGCGCAGCACCAGTGAAATTATTATCTTGTGCAAATTCTCCAGGGAAGGCAATACATTGGATAGATGCTGCTAAAGCAGACTTCATACTAATTTCTGTATCTTCTATAGCAATACAATCTTTTGCGTCTAAATTTAATTCAGAAAGTGCTTTTAGGTATATATCTGGATTTGGTTTTAGTTTAGAAACCATCTTATCATTACCAATGAAACTGAAATCACTTCGCTTTAATTGGTCTTTGATCGCAAGAAAAACTGCATTAATATTTGCTTCTGTTGTACTTGTCACGAATGCTATTTCTAAATTATTATCTTTTGCATGACGAATTAGGTTGGCAACACCAGGGCGAAGTTCAATATTTTCTGTAGCCATAAAACTATCAAAAATTTTAGTTTTTTGCTCATATAAATGCTTTGAATCTATATCAATGCCACATGCTATTGCAAAGTTTTTAATCCTAGCATAACCTCCAGAATTTGAAAGGAGATCTCTATACTCTTCAGGTTTCCAGTTCCAATCAAGACCCCCCTCAGAAAATGCCTGATTAAAAGCTCGGCGTTGAAACTCTGAAGTTTCAATAAGTGTACCAATTGATCCAAATAGAATTGCTTTGAAATTCATTATCATATGTTTTTTTTATAAAAGTCGATATTATATCTTCTTGTAATTAAGATATGTGGAGGAGATTGTGGGGATTGAACCAACCATCGCCCTTCACCAAAGCCATCTACGAAAGGTAAAATGATTTTCTATTCTCTTCCTTATAGTCAACTTTAATATTGCATGCGGGGAATAGTTTGAGAGTTGAATAACTCATTTATTATGTTTTGCCCATTTATCAGTCCTATTTCTATGCATTATAAAAAATTAAAGCCTATGGCTAGATTTTGATAAAATTGTTTGCATTTATCCAGCTTTACTGGCCTTACTTTTTTTGGTAACTTAATACTTATGTCTGTTATATCTGTTCCTCCATCAAGATTTAGCCCTTCTGAAGCTCAACAAATTGCAAAAACTTTATACGGTTTTGAAGTCTCAGTTAAAGTCTTGGATAGTGAGAGAGATCAAAATTTTTATTTGAAACGCGAAGATGGTAAGGAATTTGTATTAAAGATTTCAAATCCAGCAGAGGATGTTGAGCTCATTAATTTACAAGTAGCTAGTTTGAAGCATATCGCTAACTTTGACTCTTCTATGCAAGTACCAAGAACGATTAAGACTTTAGAAGGTAAATTTATTAGTCAGAATAATGGCTGTTTTATTCGCCTACAATCTTTTTTAGCAGGACGTTTTATAAAGGACGTTGAGAATCCTGAGCCTTTCTTGTTGGAAGAATTTGGTGCATTTCTGGGTAAGTTGGATGTTGCTTTTCGAGAGTTTAGTTATCCAGATTTAAAGCGTAAATGGATATGGGATGTTAGAAATATTGACTTTTTGAAGAACCATTTAGACTATATTGAGAGTGAGTCAGATAAGGCTGTAGTGAGTCATTTTATTGCAAATTATCATTTAAAAATTGTGCCAAATGAAAAATATTTACGTACCCAGTATATTCATAATGATGGCAATGATCATAATGTACTTATAAAAGACAATGGGCACATTTCTGGTGTTATTGATTTTGGTGATATGGCGTATACTTTTTTAGCAAGCGAATTAGCGGTTGCCATTACTTATCTTATTCTGGAAGAAGCAGAGCCTGAAACGAAAATTAAGTCAGTTGTCCAAGGATTTCAATCAGTTTATCCATTAAGAGATGAAGAAATTGACTCACTCATTCATCTTGCTCTCATTCGAGCGTGTTTTACTGTCGTAACAGCGAACTACCGAAAAAAACTATTTCCTGAAAATAAGTATATTTCAGTTACTGAGCCATACGCATGGAAATTTTTGAAAAATTTTGCTGACAAAGTATTAAGTAATTTTAAAATATATTAAAAAGTGAAATCCAAAAAAAATACATTGAAGTTGAGAAAAAAACATCTGGGTCCATCTCTGTCTCTGTCTTATTCAGACCCACTAAAAATACTCAGGGGGAAGGGGCAATATTTGTATGATGAAAAAGGTAAGGAGTATTTAGATTGTGTCAATAACATCAGTCATGTTGGCCATTGCCATCCTGATGTTATAAAGGCAGCTCACAAGCAGAATCAACTATTAAATACAAACACTCGTTATCTGCATGATAATATTGTTGAGTTGGCTGAGAAGCTTTGCAGAAAATTACCTAAACCCTTGTCCATTTGTTATTTTGTGAATTCGGGTAGTGAGGCGAACGAGCTGGCTTTAAGAATGGCCAGAGCATATACGGGTAATGATAGTACAATTGTCATAGATCACGCCTACCACGGAAACACTGACTCTCTAATCAATATCAGTCCTTATAAATTTAATAGTAAGGGTGGGCAGGGTAAGCCAAAACATGTTGAAGTTGTTCCAATACCAGATTTATTCAGGGGTGAATTTAATAACCCAAAAATTGCGGGAAAACAATATGCCCAAGCGGTTAAGGAGGCAATTAATAAGCAGGGTGGGAGTTCAACCTTTATTGCTGAACCAATCCTAGGTTGTGGTGGGCAAATCCCATTACCAAATGATTTTTTAGCGGAGTCGTATAAATGGATAAGGGCTTCCTCTGGAGTTTGTATCAGTGATGAGGTTCAAGTGGGTTTGGGCAGAGTAGGCTCTGCCTATTGGGGGTTTGAGACACAAGAAGTCATCCCAGACATCGTCACAATTGGCAAACCGCTGGGTAACGGCCATCCTATTGCAGCTGTTGTAACCACAGCTGAAATAGCAAGCGTTTTTAATAATGGTATGGAGTATTTCAACTCTTTTGGTGGCAACCCAGTTTCTTGTGCAATTGGACTCTCTGTTCTCAATGTAATTGAACAGGAGGGGTTGCAGCACAATGCCCAATATGTAGGAAATTATTTGCTCTCAGAGTTGTGTTTATTAAAAGATAAATTTTCATTGATTGGCGATGTTCGAGGTGCTGGATTATTTATTGGAATTGAATTGGTTGAAGAAAGAAAAACCCTAAAACCTGCAACAAAAAAGGCAAAGTTGATTACTGATAAAATGAAAGAACTTGGCATACTCCTCAGTACTGATGGACCATATAATAATGTTATTAAAATTAAACCTCCTCTGGTCTTTACCCAAGATAATGCAAAGTTATTGGTGGATTCATTGTCAAAATTATTAGTCTAATCTAGCATTATTCAGGTACATATTATCGACACATAAAATCAAGAATGCTTTCGCATTTTGATTTAAGTGGTGGAGATGGGGGGAATTGAACCCCCGTCCGAAAACCTTCAAACAAGAAATCTACATGCTTAGTATAGGTCTATTGAGTTAACTTTTTACCACCCGACCAACAGGGATGTAGAAAGCGATTTTAGTTTAGGTTTTAACCCTATTATCCTAAAATAATAATAGTGGCGAGTCTGTAAGCGACCGTTATCCCAAAAGTACAGACAACTTCTAAGTAACGGTTAGCATTATGCTGCTAAAGCGTAGTTGTCTTCGTTTGCAACTATTATTTAAAGAACATTTTTACGAGTAATCTTTATCCTCGACATGCATCCTTGAAATCCAACTCCTCGTCGAAGCCATGTCATCCCCAGATAGCTATATTATACTCTTGATTATCTAGATTTAGCTAATTGTAATTCTCGCAAATTTTCTCTTACCAACTTGATAAACTGACGTGCCTTTATTAGGAATTAAATCTTTATCATTAATTTTTTCACCGTCGATCTTAGCAGCACCCTGCTTTATCATACGAAAGGCTTCAGAAGTTGAGCTAACTAGATTCGAGTCTTTAAGAAGATTTGCAATCTTCATGCCCTGATCAAAGGTAAATTCATCCATCTCATCTGGGGTTTGATTTTTAGCAAATCGATCTATAAAGTTTTGCTGAGCTTTTTTGGCCTGTTCATTGTTATGAAAGCGCGTAATAATTTCTTCAGCTAAGCGGAATTTAATATTTCTTGGATTCTCACCATCTTTAACCTCCTTCTTCCAGGATTCAAGGGTCTCAAGTGATTCGAAGCTAAGAAGCTCAAGATAACGCCACATCAACTCATCTGAAATTGACATTATCTTTCCAAACATACTATCAGGAGTCTCATCAATACCAATATAGTTATCAAGAGACTTACTCATCTTTTGAACGCCATCGAGACCTTCCAGAAGAGGCATAGTTAGAATTACTTGAGGCTCCATTCCAGATTGCTTTTGAAGATCTCTACCAACTAAAAGATTAAATTTTTGATCTGTGCCTCCAAGCTCCATGTCAGCCTGAAGAGCAACCGAATCAAAGCCTTGAACTAATGGGTATAAAAACTCATGTATCGAAATTGCTTGATTAGATTTATACCGCTTTGAGAAATCATCACGTTCCAGCATTCTTGCAACCGTATGCTTTGATGCTAGAGAAATCATTTCAGTAGAACTCATCTTGCCCATCCATTCAGAATTAAAAGCAATTTTAGTTTTATCTTTATCTAATATTTTGAATACTTGTTCTTCATAACTCTTAGCATTTTCGATTACTTCTTCTTTAGTTAGTGGCTTACGAGTAACATTCTTTCCAGTTGGATCTCCAATCATTCCTGTGAAATCTCCAATCAAGAAAATAATTTCATGACCAAGATCTTGAAGCTGCTTTAGTTTATTAATAACAACAGTATGCCCAAGATGAAGATCTGGCGCCGTTGGATCGAGACCTAATTTAATTCGCAAAGGTTTGTTTTTTTCTAGTTTAGTCTTGAGTTCATTAAGAGGGAGAATTTCATCCGTTCCTCGTTGGATGATAGCTAGTGTTTCTTTAATTGTCATTTTATATGCTCTCTTTATGGCCTTGTTTGTCCATCACCCATGATGATATATTTTTGTGATGTCAATCCTTCAAGACCAACAGGGCCTCTGACATGAAATTTTCCAGTACTAATCCCAATTTCTGCACCAAGTCCATATTCAAAACCATCAGCAAAACCCGTTGAAGCATTAACCATAACAGAAGAAGAGTCGACTTCTGCCAGGAATTTATCTGAATGAGCTTTGTTTTCAGTAACTATTGCATCAGTATGTGAAGAGCCATATTTCTCAATATGAGAGATGGCCTCATCAACTGAGTTGACCATTTTAATTGAAAGAATTGGAGCAAGATATTCTTCACTCCAGTCCTCTTCTGTGGCGCCAAGAATATTGTTTGAAAGTTTTTGTGATACCTCACATCCCCTAAGCTCCACTCCTTTATCAAAATAAAGTTTTATTAATTGATCAAGTGCTTTGTTATCAAAATTCTTATGGACAAGAAGAGTCTCTGTTGCGTTACAGACTCCGTAGCGACGAGTTTTACCATTGAAGGCAATATCGATCCCTTTTTGTGGATCAGCGTCTTCATCGAGGTAGGTATGACAAACACCATCAAGATGTTTGATTACTGGAACTCTAGCATGATTACTTACATTTTTAATAAGTCCCTTGCCACCCCTAGGGATAATAGCATCTACATAGTCACTAGCCTTAACAAGTTCTATTACTGCCTCACGATCAGTTATCTCAATAAGTTGAACTGAGTTCTGGTCAAGGCCTGCATTAATGAGTCCATTTTTTATGCAATCATAAAAAGCCATATTTGAATTAATTGCTTCAGAGCCACCTCTTAGAATGACAGCATTACCCGACTTTATGCATAATGCTGCTGCATCAATAGTAACATTTGGCCGAGACTCATAGATCATCCCAATGACTCCAAGAGGAACGCTCATTTTGCCAATTTCAATACCACTTGGTCTTTTAACTAATTCTGAAACATCTCCAATGGGATCATCAAGAGATACAATCTGTTCAAGACCCTCTATAACCCCTAAAAGTCTTTCTTCATTGAGCATTAGGCGATCTAATAGTGCATCATCAATATTATTATTTTTTGCGATAAGTAAATCTTTATTATTGGCATCAAGGATAGCACCTTGGTTCTTTTTAATTTCCTTAGCAATATTAACTAAAGCATTATTCTTGGCAGAAGTGCTTGCAACACGTAACGAGTTAGAGGCTTTTTTTGCCTTTTGTCCAATGCTTGCTATTAGTTGACTTATTGAGTCCATTGATTTTTACCCGATAAAGTAATTACGACACTTCGTAATTCATCATAAACATTAAGATTATCCATGCCTTTTACAGAGCGGTCAATACGTCCAAGCGTTAAAAGTAATTTTTGAAGTTTTTGGTAACTATGCATTTTTAAAGCATTTGAGACTAATGGCTTTCTTTTTTGCCAAACTCTATGATTATTAAAGATTGCATCAATTTTTTGATTTTGTTTGAGTTCGATTGACATTGTAGCTAATGACTTTATTTCGCGGTAGAGTGATGAAATGATTATTACTGGTGGTGATGCATCATCCTCAAGAAAGTTAAAAATTTTATTAACTTTAATAGAATCACCCTTAAGAGCAGCATCAATTAGGCCAAAGACTGAGTATTGTGACTGCTGATCAATTTGATTTAGATATTGATCGGCAGCAATATTACCATCTGGATAAGCAATTTGAAGTTTTTGAATTTCTTGCATTGCTGCTAAAAGATTTCCTTCGGTAGCATAAGCTATTGCATTTGCAACATCATTATTCTGATTTAAGCCTAGCTGTCTCATTTGATTAAGAAGCCACCCTACAAGTTGATCACTTTGAACTTCCCAGTGCTGAATGGTAACCCCATTTTTGTCTAATGCCTTAAACCACTTACTTTTTTGCTGAGCTATATCTAGTTTGCCTGTAGAAATTATTAGCAAAATATCATCTGGCAGAATTTCAGTTAGCTCAGCGAGAGCTTTAGATCCTTTAATACCAATTTTCCCAGTTGTGAGTCGGCACTCAATGATTCGTTTTTCAGCAAAAAGTGATGGACTTGCAATTAGGCCAAAGATTGCATCCCAAGAAAAATTACCATCAATATCAAATCGAGTGCGTTCACTAAAGCCTTGTTCTTTTGCAAAATCTTTAATTAATGTTAAGGATTGTTCAACTAATAGTATTTCTGCTCCAAACACAAAATAAATTGGCTTAATACCGCTTGCAAGGTTATTTGAGAGTTGTTCAGGTTTTATGTTCATGGTTTTATATAGCTGTATGTTGAGTAAAAATGATACAAAACAAGATTTAACCTAGTCCTAGTCATTATGTCATAATTATAAAAATAATTTCATTAAACCTTGAAAAATGCTATCAAACACTATATATAAGAAATCTATAGGGTATATTTACCTTTCTAATTTAGGATAAATTTAAAAGTATGTATAAAAATATATTATTGTGGTTAGTCTTAGGAAGCGTTCTAGCTTCTCTTTTTGGGCAGTTCAATGGAACTAGTGAAACTAATGAGGTAAGTTACTCAAAATTTATTCAAAACGTTAAACAGGGCAATGTTTCTAGCGTTAAGATTGCTGGTAGTAATATTACTGGTGTTACTGCATTAGGCGAGAAATTTGAAACTTATAGTCCAGGTGATCTAGGTTTAATGGGAGATCTTCTTAATAATGGAGTTTCTGTCCAAGCAACCCCCCCTGCTAAAGAGAGTTTTGTAAAGCAATTAATAATTTCACTTGCTCCAATACTGCTCTTAATTGGTGTTATTTTGTACACTATGAAGGGTGCTGGTGGTGCCATGGGCGGAAAGAATCCAATGTCATTTGGAAAATCAAAAGCCAGATTAATCTCTAAAGATGAATCTCATGTTACATTTGAAGATGTTGCTGGCGTCGACGAGGCTAAAGAAGAGGTTGGTGAGCTTGTAGACTTCCTTTCAGATCCTTCTAAATTTACTAAGGTCGGTGGAAAAATTCCAAAAGGTGTTCTTATGGTTGGACCTCCTGGAACTGGAAAAACTTTATTAGCTAAAGCAGTTGCTGGAGAAGCGGATGTTCCGTTCTTTTTCATCTCTGGATCAGACTTCGTTGAAATGTTTGTTGGAGTAGGTGCTTCGAGAGTTCGTGATATGTTTGAACAGGCCAAGAAACATGCGCCTTGTATTATTTTTATTGATGAGATTGATGCCGTTGGTCGCCAGCGTGGAGCTGGAATGGGTGGTGGGCATGATGAGCGTGAACAAACACTAAACCAAATGCTAGTTGAAATGGATGGATTTGAAGGTTCAGAAGGGATTATTGTTGTTGCAGCGACTAATCGACCTGATGTTCTAGACCCAGCTTTACTAAGGCCAGGAAGATTTGATAGAACGGTTACTGTTGGTTTACCTGATATTAATGGTCGTGATGCTATCTTAAAAGTACATATGAGAAAACTTCCAATTGCTAAAAATGTTAAATCTATGGATATTGCAAGAGGAACCCCAGGTTTTTCTGGCGCAGACTTAGCTAATCTGGCTAATGAGGCAGCTTTAATTGCAGCACGCTTTAGTAAAGAGCTAGTTGGAATGCGTGAATTTGAAAAAGCAAAAGACAAGATTATGATGGGTGCAGAGCGCAAAGGCATGGTGATGGATGCCTCAGAAAAAGAAATGACTGCATACCATGAGGCTGGTCATGCAATAGTTGGAAGATTAATGCCAGAACATGACCCAGTATACAAAGTCAGTATTATTCCTAGAGGAAGAGCCTTAGGTGTAACTATGTTTCTACCTGAAAAAGATAGTTATAGTATTTCTAAGCGCAAGCTTAATTCTCAAGTAGCCTCACTTTTTGGTGGTCGTATTGCCGAGGAAGTTGTTTACGGAGAAGATGCTGTAACAACTGGAGCCAGTAACGATATTGAGCGAGCGACTGAAATTGCTCATAAGATGGTTAAGCTTTGGGGCATGTCAACAGTTATGGGTCCTATGGCTTATGGTGAAGATGAAGGTGAGGTTTTTTTAGGTCGCCAAGTTACAAAACATAAGCATATTTCTGATGAGACCTTTACTAAGGTTGATAGTGAGATTCGCAAGATTATTGATACAAATTACTCATTAGCCTATAAGATCATTGAAGAAAATAGAGATATATTAGATGCAATGGCTGCTGCACTTGTTGAGTATGAAACTATTGATACTAATCAAATAGATGATTTGATGGCAAGAGTCCCTATTAGAGAAGCGGCTGATATTGTAGACTCTGATCAAGTTTCCTCTGATCTTGGAACTGGGCGAGGAGATGCTACAAGTTCTAAACCATCTGCAGATGAAAAACAAGACCCTGAGGGAAGTACTGGCGAGTTCGCTTAGCTTTTAGAAGGGTGATGGTCAATAAACCAATCATCATGGGTGTGCTGAATGTTACACCCGACTCTTTCTCTGATGGTGGTTTGTTTATTAAGTCCTCTAGTGCAATTGCACAGGCAAAAATAATGGTCGAAGAAGGTGCTGGTATTATTGATATTGGTGGTGAATCAACCCGCCCAGGTGCTCCCGAAGTAAGTGTTGAAAATGAATTGAAGCGGGTGATGCCAGTTATTGAAGCCTTAAGTGGTAATATTAATGTACCAATCTCTATTGATACATCAAAGCCAGAAGTTATGCAGAAAGCCTTTGAAGCAGGTGCTAGTATCATTAATGATGTTAATGCACTTCGTGCTGAAGGTGCTGTTGAAATGGCTGTTTCATTACGTGCAGATGTTTGCTTAATGCATATGCAAGGAACGCCAAGAACCATGCAAAATAATCCCTCATATGAAAACGTTGTAAGTGACATCAAAGTTTTTTTTCAAGAGAGGATTGATGAATGTCAGCGAGCTGGAATGGAGCTTAGGGCAATTACTCTTGATCCTGGGTTTGGTTTTGGAAAGAATTTAGGTCATAATATAGCTTTGTTAAAAAATCTGTCCGAATTTCATGAGTTTGGCGTTTCAATTTTAGCTGGGTTGTCTAGAAAATCAATGATTGGTTCCTTGTTAGGCAATAAAGATGTTGATTCAAGGATGATAGGAAGTGTTACAGCAGCTCTTATTGCTGTTGAAAATGGAGCTGATATCATAAGGGTTCATGATGTTGCAGAGACAAAAGATGCACTTACAGTATGGCAACAAATTAAGAACTTTAGGGGGTAGTTGTTTTGAGTAATTTTTTTGGAACTGATGGTATTAGAGGAGAGGTTGGTAAAGCGCCAATTACAGCTGACTTTATATTAAAGGTTGGTTGGGCGGTTGGATCAGTCTTGAGAGAAAGTGGGAGTGCTAGTGTTATCATAGGAAAAGATACTCGAGTATCTGGGTACTTATTTGAGTCTGCCCTTGAGGCAGGCTTTTTATCAGCAGGTGTTAATGTAGGAATGTTAGGTCCAATGCCTTCTCCAGCAATTGCCTATTTGACTCAAGCTTTTGGAGCGGATGCTGGAGTTGTAATAAGTGCTTCGCATAATCAGTTCCAAGATAATGGCGTTAAGTTTTTCTCGAGTAAGGGCGTAAAGTTTGGAGATGATGTTCAAAAAGCAATAGAAGATAAGCTATCTACCCCAATGTTAAGTGTAGATTCTGCCTCTATTGGAAAAGCAAAGAGATATGGACAGGCGTTAGGAAGATATATAGAGTTCTGTAAATCAACATTTGATAAAAATTGTGACCTCTCAAATCTTAAAATTATTATTGATTGCGCAAATGGTGCGACGTATCATATTGCAGAGGATGTATTCTCAGAGCTTGGTGCATCAGTCTTGATGATTAATAATAACCCTGATGGCTACAATATCAATCGTGATTGTGGAGCAACTGATACAAGACACCTTCAGCAAGAAGTAAAGGATCAAAATGCTGATATTGGTATTGCATTTGACGGCGATGGTGACAGATTAATAATGGTTGATCATAAGGGTGAGGAGGTTGATGGTGATGAGCTGGTTGCTATAATTGCCGCTTCATGGAAGAAAGCTGGGTATCTAAAGTCGAATACAGTTGTGGGCACCAAAATGACTAATCTAGGAATTCGTAAAGCACTTGCAGAGCAAGATATTAAGTTCATTGAGGCTAATGTTGGTGATAGATATGTAATGGAAAAATTGATTCAAAATGAAGCTGTTCTTGGAGGTGAAGGTTCAGGACATATTATTTGCCTAAATAAATCAACTTCTGGAGATGCTATTATTGCAGCACTTCAAGTATTAGAGGTGATAGCTAAGTCAGGAAAATCTCTAAATACTTTAAAAAATAATATGAGTAAGTTTCCGCAAATACTTATTAATATTAAAACAAATACTCAACAAGATCCGATTGATAATAAAGTAATAAATGAGGCTATAAAAAGCGTTGAAAAAAAGCTATCGAATTCTGGTCGAGTTCTGATTAGAAAATCGGGCACTGAGCCACTTATCAGAGTAATGGTTGAAAGCGATAATCTTGATTTAGCTAGAGAAAGTGCAAATTATTTAGCTGAAATAATTAAAAATAAATAATTTTTTTTTGGACTAGTAAATAACTTCATGAGAATGGCATGACTTTTACGTCTCTAGAATTAGTATTAATTGCTTTTATTTTTACTTGGATTGGATTTGTTCGAACTGGCCTTGGCTTTGGTGGGGCTGTTTTAGGGCTTCCAATTTTAATGCTTATTGGTGGCTCCCCAATTGATTGGCTTCCAATAATTGGAATCCACTTACTGTTTTTTTCTGGCATTACTCTTTCGAACTCATTAAAGGAAGTGGACTGGGTATATTTGAAAAAATCGCTGCCCTGGATATTGCCTGCAAAAATAATTGGTGTGATAGGTCTTATTAGTCTTTCACCAAATATTATGACTGTCATTGTTTATTTAATAACAAGTTTATATGCCTTAACTTGGATAAATAATAGACAATTTATTTCAAAAAAGAGCTGGGTAAATAACATACTTTTATTTTTTGGTGGTTATTTATCTGGTACCTCTTTAATGGGCGGTGTTCTATTAGTTGCTGTCTATATGAGCTATGTGGATATAAAAAGACTAAGAAATACCTTGTTTGTTTTATGGTTTTTCTTGGTTTCAATCAAGATGGCAGCTTTCTTAGCAGTTGGTGTATTTGTAGATTGGCAATTCTCTTTAATGCTTATCCCAGTAGCTGCTTTAGGGCATTTCATTGGCCTCAGAGTTCATGATAGGATGATTCAAAATGATACAAAATTCAAACGTTGGATGGGGAGCGTTCTTATATTAGTCTGTATAGTTGGCTTACTTAAAGTTTTTTTTAATTAGTTTTTAAAGATTACTAGTATAATTTTGTCAGATTTGTTAATTGATAATATTATGCAATTTAGTTATCAAGGAAGGTTTGTATGTCGACATTAATGACTGAGCGAGTTACCCATGTTCATCATTGGAATGATACGTTATTTAGCTTTCGCACCACACGTGATCCAGGCTATCGTTTTAAAAATGGCCACTTCACTATGATTGGACTCCCTTCAGATGGAAAGCCACTTATGCGTGCCTATAGTATCACCAGTGCAAACCATGAAAATGAACTAGAGTTCTTCAGTATTAAGGTGCCTGACGGTGCTCTCACCTCTAAACTACAAAACCTTGCAGTAGGTGATGAAGTGCTTGTTGGTAAGCGCTCAACGGGAACCCTAATCCCTGATAATATGCTTCCTGGACGCTATCTATACCTACTTTGTACTGGGACTGGTTTAGCACCATTTATGAGTATTATTAAAGATCCTGAAATTTATGATCAATTCGACAGAGTTATTTTGGCTCATGGTGTGCGCCAAATTTCTGAATTGGCTTATGCCGATTACATCGAGAATGTTTTACCAAATGATGAATATATGGGTGAAATAGTTCGCGAAAAGTTAGTTTACTATCCAACAGTAACTCGCGAACCTTTTAAAAATAATGGAAGACTGACAACGCTTATGAGTTCTGGTAAATTATTTTTAGATTTAGATCAGCCCTATCCAAATTTAGAAGACGATCGTTTCATGATTTGTGGAAGCCCAAGTATGCTTAAGGAGCTAGTTGATATGCTTGAAGCAAGAAGTTTTATTGAGGCTCGAAATGTAAAGCCTGGACACTTTGTTATTGAGAGAGCTTTCGTCGAATCCTAGTTTGTAGGTTTTTTTTTGATTCAAAATTTTCCTTAAGTAGCTATCTCTTTATAGGCATAAAGACTATAAACTTAATTTAGATTAAAATTAATAAGAATATGAATGAGTCTTTTTTAATTCTTACCGGTTTAGGCTATGCAGCAAAGTCCAATGGTGGGCCATTAGTTGATCAAATAGATGCTGTATTGCCTCAAACTCAGTGCGCTCAGTGTGATTATCCAGGTTGTAGGCCATATGCTGAAGCAATAGCAAGTGGGGATGCTAAAGTAAATCAATGTCCTCCAGGAGGTCAAGAGGGTGCAGATGCCTTAGCAGAGCTTATGGGTTTTAAATCTATACTTTTAGATGAAACTCATGGCGAAACCAAACCAAAAAGAATTGCCTTAGTTGATGAAAACGCATGTATTGGCTGTACTTTGTGTATTAAAGCATGCCCAGTAGATGCATTTGTAGGTTCATCAAAGGTAATGACTCAGGTAATTGCTAAAGAATGTACAGGCTGTGATTTATGCCTCCCAGTTTGCCCAGTTGATTGTATTGAGATGATTGAACTTCAACCAACTAGTAAAACTCCTTTTATAAATTATCTTCAATACTATGAGTCGTTAAATAAAAAGCAAATACAAGAACAAGAGCAAAGAGAAAATGCAAGGAATAGATTTAAGTTTCGTGAAATGCGTTTAGAACGAAATAAGCGTGAAAGGGCTAATTTACTTGAGTCTAAGATGGTTGCATTAAAAAAGAAAATGGCAAAAGACAAAAATCAGAAGGAGAAGATTGATGCAGCAATGTCAAGGATCAAGACTTCCAAGGTAGGAAATGAAGTTAAGTGATTTTGATTTTGACTTACCGAAGTCCTTAATTGCTCAATACCCTAGTAAAAGAAGAACGGAATCACGTTTATTGGTCACAAAGCAGGGCTTTACCAACTCGACTTTTTCTAAATTAGGCGATTTTCTAAGGCCAAATGATCTACTAGTTCTTAATGATACAAAGGTAATACCAGCTCGTTTATTTGGCCACAAAGAATCTGGAGGTAAGGTTGAGCTCTTAATAGAGCGTTTAATTAATGAGCATGAAGCACTAGTCATGATAAAGGCAAGCAGGGCTCCAAAAATTGGCAGCTCTATAATTCTTGAAAATAATATTCAATTAAGAATATGTGATAAAAATGATGGAATTTATAAAGTTGATTTTGTCTCAGACGCTATACTCAATGTGCTTGATGAAGTTGGACATATACCTTTACCACCATACATTAATCGAGAAGATATAAAAGAAGATTCGAAGCGCTATCAGACGGTCTATGCAAAAAAAAATGGTGCAGTTGCGGCCCCTACAGCCGGCCTTCATTTCGATGAGTTATTGTTATCAAAGTTAAAGAAAAAAGGCATTGATCATACCTTTGTAACCCTTCATGTTGGGGCAGGTACTTTTCAACCTGTAAAGGTTGAAAACATTGAGAGCCATAAGATGCATAGTGAGTATTATGAGATTTCACAAAAAACTGTTGACCAAATAGCAAAAACAAGATCTAAAGGAGGAAGAGTAATCGCGGTTGGCACAACTGCATTACGAACACTTGAGTCAGTAGCCCTTAAGGGTAATCTTTCATCCCAAAAAGGTGAAACTGACATCTTTATCTATCCGGGATTTGAATTTCAAATAGTTGATGTATTAATTACAAACTTTCATCTACCAAAATCTTCATTATTAATGCTTGTAAGTGCCTTTATTGGGTTTGAAAAAATGCTAGAAACATATCAATATGCTATTAAAGAAAGGTATCGTTTTTTTAGTTATGGTGATGCAATGCTAATAGAAAAAAATTAATGTGATTTAACTGACAGGCTCTTTGAAAGGAGGAAAATTAATAAAGCTAGTATTGGTAGAATAAAAAAGCTAGTCTTAATTGAGGTTATTTCAGCAATAAACCCAACAAATAATGGACCAATTAACATCCCACCATATCCCAATGTTGCAATGCTTGCGATAGCAGTTCCTTGTGACATATTTTTATCATTCCCTGCACGAGAAAAAGCTAAGGGAATTATTACTGCAATTCCCAATCCAATAAGACTAAAGCCAATAAGTAAAGGCAGAAGAGATTCAAATGTTAATAATATTATTGAACCTATTAGAGCAACTAAACCTGAATATTGCGCAGTCTTGGATGGTCCAAACTTAAAGGAAATACGATCACCCATTAGCCTCATGGCAAACATGCAAATCGAAAAAAAAGTGTAACCTAATGCGGCACTCCCCTCACCAATACTTAAAACACTTATAAGGAAAATTGCACTCCAGTCTGCGACAGCCCCCTCTCCAAGTGAAGCAAAAAAAGTTATAAATGCAACTGTAAGTAGAGACCCCTGAGGTATTGAGATGAAGGGTGCTTTTTTATCTTTTTCTTTAGTTTCAGATTTAAAAGGCACACTATAGATGCTCAGTGTTATGAGAAAAATTAATATTGAAACGATTGTAAAATGGCCTTGAACCCCTATTTGATTGAAAGCCAGTAATGCCCCTAAACCGGCTCCAATTCCTGCTCCAAGACTCCACATTGCATGAAATGATGACATTAATGGCCTTTCATTTTTACGTTCAACTTCAGCAGCCCAGGCATTCATTGCAACATCAACACCACCATGGATTCCTCCAAAATAAATTACCGCAATTGTAAGAGCTAAAAATGAATTTGCATAAGCAATGAAGATAATGGAGATTGGTATCAGAAGAATAGTTGCCCGTTTAGAAACATAAGCGGCACCATATCGATCTGCAGCCTTCCCAAAAATTGAAAATGCAATGACAGCAGATGCTCCTGCTAAAAAAATTAAAAATCCTAATAAAGCAGGAGAGAGATCATGAATGTTTGCTATTGCAGGTATTCGTGATGCCCATGTTCCAAATAGTGCGCCATTTACAGCAAAAATTATTGAAACAGCATATCTAGGAGTTCTTATTTTTCTCACTGTAGCAGTTTAGTTTCATGCAGCATTATTATAAAATTTCAAGTAAAGTTTGACCCATCATTGCTGGGGTAGGAGAAACACTTACACCAGCATTCTCCATAGCCCTAATTTTACTTTTAGCGTCTCCACTGCCTCCACTTATTACAGCTCCAGCATGTCCCATTCTTTTTCCTTTAGGTGCAGTAAGGCCTGCAATGTATGAAATCACAGGTTTAGTTACATTAGATGAAATATATTCAGCAGCTTCCTCTTCTGCACTTCCACCTATCTCTCCAACCATTACGATAGAGTGAGTGTCTTTATCATTTTCAAATAATTCAAGACAGTCTACAAAATTCATTCCTTGAATTGGATCGCCGCCAATTCCTATACATGTGCTTTGACCAAGACCAACAAGTGAAGTTTGATGAACTGCTTCATAAGTTAAAGTGCCAGATCGTGAGACAATTCCTACTGTTCCAGTCTTATGAATATTACCAGGCATAATGCCAAGCTTACATTCTTCAGGAGTAATGACACCAGGACAATTAGGACCTATTAGTATAGATTTACTGCCTTTTAAGATGGCCTTAATTTTGATCATATCTTGAACTGGGATACCCTCAGTGATGCATGCAATTACTGGCATTTCAGCTTCAATTGCTTCAATGATTGAAGCTAAGGCGAACTTAGGTGGAACATAAATCATTGAGGCATTTGCACCAGTATCCTGCATAGCCTCGTTAACGGTATTAAAAACTTTTTTATTTAGATGAGTTTGGCCACCTTTACCGGGTGTGACTCCTCCAACAAAATTTGTTCCATAAGCAATTGATTGTTCAGAATGAAATGTTCCTTGTTTTCCAGTAAAACCTTGACAAATAACCTTTGTTTGATTGTTTATAAGAACGCTCACTTTGCCATCTCCACAATTTTTTTAGCAGCTTTTGTAAGATCTGCCTCAGTCACAATATTAATATTACTTTTGTTTAAAATTTCAAGTCCCTCTTGGGCATTTGTTCCTTCAAGCCTTACTACAATTGGTAGAGTCAGACCCACCTTTTCTATTGCTTGTAAAATGCCATTAGCAATAAGATCACAGCGGACTATGCCTCCAAAAATATTGACAAGAATTGCTTTAACATTTTTTCCACTTTGAATTATCTCAAAAGCTTTTGCGACTCTTTCAGAAGTTGTACCACCCCCTACATCTAAAAAATTAGCTGGTGAACCACCATGATATTCAATAAGGTCCATTGTCGCCATAGCAAGTCCTGCGCCATTAACCATGCAGCCAACTGAACCATCCAAGGAGATATAATTTAATTGATGTTCACTAGCACTCCTTTCTTTTTTATCTTCTTGTTCAATATCTCTTAGGCTAGAAATCTCCTCATTTCTGTAGAGCGCATTATCATCAAAATCTATTTTTCCATCCAGAGCAATGATGTTATTGTTACTAGTAATAATTAGAGGATTAATTTCAATCAGGTTAGCATCATTATCTGTGAAGATGTTATAGAGCCCAATCATAGTTGATGTAAATTGATCATATAATGATAGACTTAATCCAATTTTAGCTGCCACTTCATGACACTCTTTAATTTCTAACTTGCCCAAGGGGTTAATAGCTTGTTTAATGATTTTTTCTGGAGAATTGGTTGCAACCTCTTCAATATCCATGCCACCTTCTGTAGATGCAAGAATAGTTATGCTTTCTGTGGCACGATCTACTAGTAGCCCTAAGTAAAGTTCTTTAGAAATTTCTTGTCCTGCTTCAACAATAATTTTATTAATAGGCTGACCAGTTGAATCAGTTTGAGGAGTTATTAAATTACTTCCTAGTAATTTTTTACTGGCACTAATAGCATCTTCAATAGTGTGACATACTATTACCCCACCTCCTTTTCCTCTTCCACCAGCATGAACTTGGGCTTTAACAACCCAAACAGAACCTCCAAGTTCTTCACAGGCATTTTTAGTTTCATTGCTGTTTGAAATAACTTTGAAATTTGGGACGTTAATACCATAATTTTTAAATAGTACTTTTGCTTGGTATTCATGTATGTTCATATAATGCTGAAAAATAAAGGTTAAAATATCTGGGGAAACATTTTATCATTCTTAGTTTGACGACTTTATTAGTTTTATTTAGATATTAAATATATGATGAAAACAATAAACCAAATCAAAGAATTTTTTAGGATTTAATAATATGAATTACAACACGAGTCAATTTAAGAACGGTCTAAAACTCATGCTTGATGGAAACCCTTGCTCAATTGTGAATAACGAAATTGTGAAGCCAGGAAAAGGCCAGGCATTTAATCGCGTTAAGTTTAAAGATTTGATTACTGGGAAAAGCCTAGAAAAAACCTTTAAATCAGGAGAGTCGCTTGAGGGCGCAGATGTAATGGAGCTAGAAATGCAGTACTTATATAGTGACGGTGAAAAATGGCACTTTATGGAGCCAGACTCATTTGAACAATTTGACTTAAGTAAGGAGTCAATGGGAAGTGCAATAAACTATTTAGTTGAGCAGGATAATTGTATTGTTACCTTATGGAATAATAATCCAATTTCAGTAATCCCTCCAATTCAAGTAACTCTGGAGGTTGTTGATACAGATCCTGGGTTAAAAGGAGATACTGCTGGAACAGGAGGTAAGCCAGCAACTCTCAATACTGGTGTAGTTGTTCAGGTGCCTTTATTTGTAAGCATTGGTGATAAGGTTAAGGTGGACACTCGAACTAATGAATACTCAGGAAGGGCATAATTTCATTTTTCTATGTCTGAAATTAAGACTAGCCTTCTAAAATATCAAAATTTTATTTGTCTTATAAGAGATTTCTTTTATAAAAGAAAAGTAGTTGAGGTTTCAACCCCCTCATTATTATTAACACCAACGAGTGATGTCTATATAGATAGTATCAGTATGGAAATTAATGAAGATATTCATCAAAATAGTAAACGCTACTTGCACACCTCACCAGAAATAGAAATGAAAAGGCTCATTCTAAAAGGAAGTGGCGACATATTTCAAATCTCTAAAGTATTTAGAGATAATGAACATGGTAGATTTAACTCAAATGAATTTACAATGCTCGAGTACTATCGAATTGGTTTTGGGATGCACCAATTAATTGATGAAATTGAAGATTTCTTAGTTGAGCTTGGCCATTCAAAAGATATTGTAAGGCTTTCATATAATGATGTATTTAATAAATATAGTGAAATAGATATATTGAATACAGATTTTGATGGACTAAGGTTAATAGCAAAATCACATGGTTTAAATCCAGATTATCAATGGATTGAAGATCTTCAAACACTTCTTTTTGTTCATTTAATTGAACCTAAAATAGCAAAAATCCCTATTTGTATTATTTATGATTATCCAAAAGAGCAGTCGGCACTAGCCCAAATTAATGGACCTATTGCACATCGTTTCGAAATATATATTAAAGGTATAGAGATAGCTAATGGCTATCAAGAGTTAAAAAGTAGTGAGAGTTATCGATTAAGATTTAATGATGAGTTAAATAAAAGGGAAAAGTTAAATAAAAAAATTCCTCTAATTGACGAACAATTTTTAAATGAGCTAAATGAAAAAGAGCTTCCTTTTTGCTCTGGAGTAGCAATTGGAATAGAAAGATTATTTTCTCAAACAGGCTTATAATTACCTTTAAAAATTAATATAAGCATTATTTAAAAAAGGACTTTAAAGAAATAATTTGGAAAGCTAGAACTTTATATCAGATGAATCCTGAAATTAATGGATAGGAGGTTTGGATTGAAAATATTTATTGCTTACGGCCATCATAATACAAGTGATTCTTTTAATTCAGCAGTCAGAGATACTTTTATTGATGAGGCAAAACAATGCGGTCATGCAGTAGATCTTGTTAATTTGTTTGAAGAAAAAAATCAACTTCCATTCTATAACACGAATATTAACCCCCCACCACAGCTCGTTTTAGACTACAGAGAAAGACTTGAATCAAGCGATGTTATGTTTTTGATTGGGGCATGTCATAATTTAAGACTTAACAGTATTCTAGAAAATTGGATAGATTGGGTGCTTCATCCTAAATGGTTTTTCTCTTATAGGTCGGTGTTTGCTGATAGTAAATATTTTAAAAATTATGGTTTTCCAGTCCCCGGAGCAATGAAAGGTAAACTAGGTATTGTTTCAATAAGTTATGGAGGGCCTATGGTGAGTTATTGGAACTTTTCATTTTTTGATAATATTCCTTTTAGAAGACTTAAAAAATCTGTGTTTCAATTAGGTGGTTTAAAAACAAAATATATTAGATTCTATTCCGTTCTTCCTAATATGAAAAAGGATGTTTTTGACAATCATATGGAAGCTGTTAGAAAACTAGCAAGGAGTCTATAATTAAAATAATATTAATAGGCAGCCCAGTTAATTACATTTTATAAAACAAATTGAAAATATTAAAAAAACCCTTCTGGAAATCTAAAACCTTACATCAGATGAGTTCTGAAGAATGGGAGTCGCTTTGCGATGGATGTGGGCGCTGCTGTCTTCATAAATTAGAAGATGACGACTCTGGAAAGATATATTTTACAGATGTTGCATGTCACTATTTAGATGAAGAAGAGTGTACTTGTCCTCACTATGAAGATCGTCAAAGTTTTGTTTCAGACTGTTTAAGTATTAAGCCCAATTGGGGAGAAAAATTTAATTGGCTTCCTAGTACATGTGCATATCGGTTAATATATGAGGGTAAAGATTTACCTGTCTGGCACCCTTTGGTTAGTGGTAACAGGGAAAGTGTTCATTTAGCAGGTATTTCTGTGAGGGGCCGAACTTATAGAGATGATGTTGTTTCAAATGATCAATTATTCGAACATGTTATAACTTGGGTGGATTAAATGAAAAAAATAGTAGTACTATTATTTTGTTTTTTAATATCAGTTAATGGATTAGCAGATGAGTGGCCTCATCAGAATATTTCAAATGCAGAGTTTGCTATAGATGTTATTGATAGGACCCCTATTAATATTGTTGAAGAACTTGATAATTCTTTGGGTAAAATCTACTTTTTTACAAATTTACGAAATCTGCAAGGCCAAACTGTTATTCATCGCTGGATTTATAATGATAAAGTTATGGCTAGTATTTCATTTGATGTTAAGGGGCCACGTTGGAGAGTTTGGTCATCAAAAAATCTTTGGTATACCTGGCTAGGAAAATGGAAGGTTCAAGTCTTTGCTGATAACAGTGAATTGCTTTACGAAAAAGAATTTAACTATATTGAGAAATAATGAATAAAGTTGTTTTAGCTTACTCTGGTGGATTAGACACTAGCATTATTGCTAAATGGTTGCAAGAGACTTATAACTGTGAAGTTGTTACTTTTACTGCAGACATTGGACAAGGTGAAGAGGTTGAACCTGCAAGGTTGAAAGCTGTTGCAATGGGGATAAAGGAAATTTATATAGAAGATTTGCGAGAAGAATTTGCAAGGGATTTTGTTTTTCCTATGTTTCGTGCTAACGCTATTTATGAGGGGGAGTACCTTTTAGGTACATCTATTGCAAGGCCACTTATCTCTAAGCGACTCGTTGAAATTGCTCAAGCAGTTGGTGCTGATGCGATTTCTCATGGCGCTACTGGAAAAGGAAATGATCAGGTTAGGTTTGAACTTAATGCCTATGCTATTAATGCTGATATTCAAATTATTGCTCCTTGGCGCGAATGGGATTTATCTTCTCGTGAAAGTTTAATGAGTTATGCGAAAGAGCATAATATAGAGGTTGAATATAAAAAACAATCAAAAAAGTCTCCTTATTCAATGGATGCTAATCTTCTCCATATTTCTTATGAAGGTGATCTCTTAGAAGATCCTTGGAAAGAACCTGAAGATGATATGTGGCGATGGACAGTATCACCAGAAGAAGCACCTGATAATGCTGAATATTTAGAATTAAGTTATGAAAAAGGCGATATTACTGCAATTAATGGGAATTCATTGTCGCCAGCGCAGATTATGGAAGAGCTTAATCAGCTTGCAGGTGCTCATGGTATTGGCAGGCTTGATATTGTTGAAAACCGTTTTGTTGGTATGAAGTCTCGAGGTTGTTATGAAACGCCAGCAGGAACGGTCATGTTGAAAGCTCATCGAGCAATTGAATCTTTGACTTTAGATCGTGAAGCTGCTCACCTGAAAGATGAACTAATGCCAAAATATGCAAAACTTATTTATAACGGTTTTTGGTTTGCTCCAGAACGTGAAATGATGCAAGCTGCTATTGATGCTTCTCAAGAAAATGTTACTGGTACTGTGAGAGTAAAGCTTTATAAAGGTAATGTTTCAATAGTCGGTCGTAAATCTAATAAAAGCTTATTCAGTGAAAAAATTGCAACCTTTGAAGATGATGATGGTGCCTATAATCAAAAAGATGCTGAAGGTTTTATAAAACTTAATGCGCTTCGACTTAGACTTAAGTCACTTCAATAGTGATTAAGGTTGGTATTCTCTCAGACACCCATGGAACAATTCATCCAAGAATTATAGAGCTTATGAATGACTGTGATTATGTCATTCATGCTGGTGATGTAATGGAAGAGGACTCTTTAGAACAAATTAATCCCAGACAAAGGATGCTTGCTGTTAGAGGGAATAATGATGGGCATATAGTCTCACTTAGTGATATTGAAAGTCTAGAGTTACCTGGTGGAAAGATTGTTGTTGAGCATGGCCATATGCATGGGCATTATGAGCCAAGTCATGATTCACTGAGGGCCACACATCCAGAGGCAAAAGCTATTGTCTATGGCCACACTCATGTGCAGGTAATAGATGACAAGCAATCGCCTTGGGTTATAAATCCTGGATCTGCTGGCCCAGTAAGAAATTATGGTGGAGCAAGATGTCTTCTACTTACAATTGAAAATCAAGATGAGTGGAACATTAAGTCACATGTTTATGATGATATTTTTTCTTGAATTTACAACTAATTAGTCTATCGAGCCACCTTCAATAATCTCATCAGCTGTTGCATCACGAATCGATAGAACCTCTACAAAAAAAATGATATCTTTACCCGCAAGTGGATGATTTCCATCTATTGTAAGTTTGCCATTTTCAATATTTGAGACAACAAAATCTTTAGTTCCACCCTTATCATTCTGCATCGTTACGTTAGCGCCTATGTGTCTATACTCCATTGGTACATTATCAATATCGTCAGTAAAAATTAGTTCATCAGCTTTTTTTCCAAATGCATCTTCTGCTTTTAGTAAAATTTCTACTTCATCACCTACACATTTACCTTCAAGCTCTTTGGTTACTTGATTAAATAATAATGAGTTATCTCCCTGAACATAACCTAATGGCTCTTCAACCTGCTCTATAACTTCACCATTAGACTGATCTATAATTCGGTAAGTTAGTTCAACAAATTTGTTTATGGAGATTATTTCACTCATATGTTTATTAGTTTAATAAATTGAATAGACAGATGTATATTCAACAAATTTATAGAGGTGTTAAAAAATAGTTGCACCAAATATTTTGACTTCAGAGTCTTGAATACCAAGAACAAGTCGACCTAAAAATTCTCCAGGAACTTCATCGCTGGTTTGTTTATATAGGACTGAAACATATTCTCCTCTTCTAAGACAGCCTAGGAACTCTCTTTCAATAGATAAGCTTGATAACATTTTATTTTTAGTCCATTGCTTTCCCATTTCAATCTCATTTGCACCCATCAACATTTCTTTTGAAAAGTTTTTAATAAAGCCTAGATAATCTCGCTTGTTCGATGATGCAACTAACTCATCCATTAAGGGATCAGCAATTTCAAGTATTTCTTCATTAGTTTTCTCAAGAAGATTCATTTAGTTCACCTAGTAGTTTTTTAAGTTTGGATTTTATAATAATCTATAGCTTTATTGTTGGGGTTACAAATTGAGACCCAGTTCTAAAAACTTTAAATTTGACTAATCAACTATATGATAAAGAGGCGCTTTTTCCAAAGTCCATTTAGCAGTTTTTGGATCACGTCTAGAAACAGTTAAACAATGCCAATTCTCATCATCTAGTTTCATGTGATCTCCTCTATAGTAGTATCCTGGCCAGCGTGTTTCTTCCCGAAATAATGTATGCTGTGCAACACATTCTGAAGTAATTGTACGATGCCTTAATTCCCATCCACGCATTAGCTGATGAAGGTCTTCAGCACCAATATGCTCAAGATCTTCTTGCAATATTTCTAATAGTTCAATACACTTTTTAAGTAGGTTTCCATTTGTCATATAGTTAACACCAATACCACCACAATATTCATCCATTATTTTTTCAAGACGTTGAAGTCCTTGAATAGGCAATATATAACTTGGTGATACTGTTCCAGCAGTAATTTCATTACGACCCACTGTATAGTTTTCTAATGGTTTATAAATAATCTCTTTCAGATCATCACATTGTTTATTACTAACTTGAATCTTATCATCACCCATATCTTGGATATATTTAACAGCTGCTTTTGCGGCTATCCTCCCTTCAGTAAAAGAGCCTGAGGAAAATTTATGAGCAGTTCCACCAACAGTATCACCAGCACCAAAGAGGCCTTCAACAGTTAGCATTCGATTGTATCCCCAGAAGTACTCAGGTGGAGAAATATCTTCAGGACCACTAACCCATGCACCAGAGCAGGTAGCATGAGATCCCATTACGTAAGGTTCAGATGTAGTTAGTTCAGGATTAGTATATTTAGGATCAATATTTTGAGAAGCCCAAACAACAGCTTGACCAACTGTCATTCCTAAGAAGTTTTCCCACCCAATTACTTCAAGGTGCGGATCTTGAAAGGCTTCCATAGTAACCATATGAATTGGACCTCTACCAGCTTTAACTTCCTCTATAAACGCATGATTTCGTAAACATGTAGGCGTTGGCGTGTGATCAATATATTCACCAACCATGGCTTTAGTATGTTCATACCATTTAGATTCGTACTCTTCACCGTAAGTATTTTGAGTGTATGTTTTAAGATGGAGAAAATAGGCACCAACTGGCCCATAGCCATCTTTAAATCTCGTTAACACAATTCGGTTTTCCATCTGTGTCATTTTGGCACCTACCTGAATTGGAAGCGCATAGGCTGAACCACTACTCCATGGAGCATACCAAGTTCTTCCCATTCCTTCACCTACTGAACGAGGCTTGAAGATATGAGAGGCACCACCTGCTCCTACAATTACTGCTTTTGCACGAAAAACATGGTAATCACCAGTACGGCAATTAAAGCCAACTGCTCCACCAACTCTATTTTCCTTAGCTTCATCCATTAAAAGATGTGTAATCATGATTCGGTTATATATTTTATCTACTGATTTACGAGCTGCTTCTGCAACAATAGGCTTATAGCTTTCTCCATGAATCATTATTTGCCATTTACCTTCACGCTGGTAACGTCCATTCTCTTCATTCCTCATAATGGGTAGTCCCCATTCTTCAAACTTATGTACAGCAGAGTCAACATGTCGAGCCATATCAAAAGCGAGGTCTTCACGGACTAATCCCATTAAGTCATTTCGCGCATATCGAACATGGTCTTCAGGTTGGTTTTCATCCCACTGCATTCCCATATAGCAGTTAATTGCATACAATCCTTGAGCAACTGCACCACTTCGATCAATGTTTGCTTTTTCTGCACAAATAATTCTCATATCACGGCCCCAGTACCTCGCTTCATAAGAAGCACCAGTTCCAGCCATTCCTCCACCAATAACTAAAATGTCGCAATCTTCCCAGACTGTTTTTCTTTTACCCATTAGTAGTAGACTCCCTCTTTCAGTTTGTCTTTATTAATGACTGGTAGACCTGTTTCAATATTAAGAGCATCAGGTTCAAAGCATAGTAGTTGAGAATCAAGCGCTGCTTGATCTGGAACTTCCATATCTGCAAGTTTCGGAATATTCTCTCCCCATGGTTTTGTTGTAATTGGAGATACAAAGTTTTTCTCACGACCATCTCTAAATTTAATTTTCCAAGATATAGATCCTTTTTCCTCTTCACGAAGAACCCTCACGCTGTGTCCCATTGGAGCAAAGTCAGCATAACCTCTTACATCAATTGCATTTTGAGGGCATGCTTTCACACATGAATAACACTCCCAGCAAAAGTTTGGCTCTATATTTACTGCACGTCGAATAGTCTTGTCGATGTGCATAATATCTGATGGACAAATATCTACACAGTGTCCACAGCCGTCGCATCTAGTCATGTATACAAAAGTTGGCATAAGTTTATCTCCGAATAATTAATTTAATAGTGATGAGGGGCTTCGCGTTTAATTCCAAGACCAAATTGCTCTGGTAAGTCAGCGGGCTCAGGAAGATTTTCTCTTGATCCATCAGCCTTAGTAACACGCTTTTGAAAAGCTGCTGCAGGCTTATAAAACATGTGAGCGAACTTTGACCATAGGACTCCACCAAATAGAACAGTGCTAGAACCAATAAAAAGACCAAAGAATAAAGTTTGCCAAACCACAACACCATTCGATTGAAAGAATGACCAAATTAAAGCGAAAGTAGACATTGCAAGAAGCGAAAGGACAAATAAATCAGCCCGCATAACTTTATACCATTTATTTCCTTCAGCTGCTACATCGACTCGAATAAAAAACCAGAACCAGTAACCACCCACAGCAAGCATAGCAGCTCCTAAATGCCACGCTAGTGGCCATACTGAGGGTGTGATTGAACTTGTGGCTGGATATAAAAAAATCATAACTACTGTAGCAGTTACAAATATTAAAAAACCATACATTGTGAGAAGATGAGCTAAGCGTCTTCTGGTGCTACAAAATTCAGACGAAGTTAAGACTTCATTAGTTGCAGTTTTAAAAGCAATTGATGCTTTTTCACTAGAACCTACATTTCGAGTGGCAGATTTTTTAGCTTTAACTGAATTATTAAAAAAATATTTAGCACTTTTCTTATGAACAACATCAAATAGAGTTGCACCTATTACTAATAGAAACATTGCGACTACATATACTTGCATAACAATAGCTGGGATGAAGGCCGATATTTCAGTAAATGGGTTTATAGAAATCATATTAAATTTATCCTTTTTTTAGTTGCATTATGAATAGCTTTCATATTCTAAATTCACTACTTTTTCCGAGATTGAAATTGTAGAATATAAGTAACTAACAGTATTGATATTTATGGAACCAGAAAACTCATAACTCATAGACCAGAATTGTTTATTACTAATTTTAATAAGTTTCATACGCATAAAACAATTATTTAGCTGAATGGCCCTTAACTTCAACTTTGATTTTTTCATCGTCTTTGAGCCCAGCATAATATTGACGAAGAATTTCTAATACTTCTGGTCTTGAAAAATTATCTGGCACATCAAGGTCTTCACTTAATAGCTGTCGTAATTTTGAACCTGATAATAACAATCTATCTTCATGACCGTGCGGGCAAGTTTTCATGCTAGACATTCCAGCACATTTATTACACCAAAATGTCCAGTCAATTTTAAGTGGCTGAGTTATTAATCCATTTTGAATTTCATCAAAAATATTATGTGCATCAAATGGTCCATAAAAGTCACCAACTCCTGCATGATCTCTACCAACAATTAAATGTGAGCAACCATAATTTTGTCTAAATAGTGCATGTAATAATGCCTCTCTTGGCCCTGCATAACGCATATCTAAGGGGTAGCCAGATTGCAATACTGTATTATCAACAAAGTAATTTTCTAATAATGCTGAAATAGCTTTTGAACGAACTTCAGCTGGAATATCACCTGGTTTTAACTCACCTAATGTAGAATGAATCATCACACCATCACAAATTTCAATTGCAATTTTCGCGAGATACTCATGAGAGCGATGCATTGGATTTCGAGTCTGGAATGCTGCTATAGAGGACCAACCTTTTTCATCAAAGTAAGCTCTTGTTTCAGAAGGTGTCATATATAGATCACCATATTTGCTAGGAAAGCCTCCATTAGTAAAAACTTTAATCTTTCCTGCAAGATTATATTTACCTTGAGCCATTACCAAAGCAACTCCTGGATGTTCAGTGTCAGTTGTTTTGAAAACTTTATTGCATTCATGTATTTTGTCAATAGTATATTTTTCAGAAATAACCATTGTTGCTATAATCTCATTATTTTTTTCATAAACAATTGATATTTCATCATCAACATTTATAGCTTCATCATCTGATGAGAGTGTTATTGGAATTGGCCAAAAAATACCATTAGTCATAACCATATTGTCACATACACTCTGCCAGTCATCTTTGTTCATAAAGCCATCTAGTGGAGTAAAGCCACCAATCCCAAGCATAATGACATCACCAAACTCTCGTGATGAACAATACACTTTTGGTAGTGAATCTGCTTTAAACTTTTCAGCTTCTAACTCTTTTCCTTCTATAGTTAGAGTTTTAAGATGTTTACTTCCATGGGGAGGCACTAGATTAGTCATAGTAATGTTTAAGTTATCCTGTGTTTAATTTTATAGATTTTTTTTAGTAGCCTTTATTAGTTATCGTGATTTTTTCATAGAGATAATTAATTAAATAAGCAATATTTAATTTAAAAAAAATACTTTTAAAAGTAATGAAAAGTATACATGAATTAATATATATCTATTTTTTTTTGAACTGGGCATATTCTTAATTAATTGAAATTAAACATTTGGATAAGGCTCAAGTTATAATTACAAAAATGATTTCATCAGCATTAAAAATAACTCTTCCAATTTTTTTTGGTTTTTTGCCACTTGGAATTGCATTTGGACTTTTATTTCAAGAACTTGGATATCCATGGTATTACTCAACTTTAATGGGTATTTTTGTTTACGCTGGGGCTGCACAGTTTATGGCAATTGGTTTAATAAGTGCAGGTATTGGTTTAATAGAAATTGCCATATCAACATTTTTTCTGAACTCAAGACATTTATTCTACGGCCTATCTTTCCTTAAAAGTTTTGGTAATTGGAATGCTAGGAAGTTATATTTAATTTTTGGCTTAACAGATGAAACCTTTTCTTTGATGACGACTATAAAAGTTCCAAAAAATTTTAATACTGAACAATATTACTTACTAATAACCCTATTCTCTCAAATTTACTGGGTTCTTGGTTGTTCTATTGGAGCTTTGATGGGCGATTTTTTAACTTTTAATACTGAAGGTATGGAGTTTGCAGCTACCGCTCTATTTGTAGTTTTATTAATTGAACAATGGTTAAAAGTTAGAAAGCCATTACCATTTATTATTGCTTTATTCTCAGCTTTCATGGCCTTCATATTTTTTAGTCAACATATGCTATTGGTAGCAATTATTTTATCAATCATAGTTATGTTACTTTTAAGATTAATCAAGGTTGAAGAAAATGATTGATAGTAATTATCTGCTTTTAGTTTTTCTTGTGATGACAATTGCAACCTATATTTCAAGACTTACGCCTTTTATTTTTTTTGCAAGTGGAGCAGAGACTCCAGTACTTAAATTTATTGCGAAAAAAATACCACCTATGGTTTTAACAATACTAGTTTTTTATATGCTTCGAGAAGTTAACTATTTCTCCTTCGATGGAGCTAATACTATAATAGCCCTTCTTGCAACTAGCACCCTTCATTTCTATAAAAGAAATGCGTTACTTAGTATTTTGACAGGAACTATTATCTATATGAGTCTTGTACAAATTTAGCTTAAGTCTTTTCTTTAGACTGAATTCCCTATAGCCACAGTAAATTAATGGATTTACTATATAATCTACAACCCTTTATTAGTCTACTATTCAAGTAACTTATTTCTTATGAATCAACTGGTCAAAATTTTCCCTTTTATAATCTGGTTTAGATTAACCACATTAGAAACAATAAAGGCTGATTTTTTTGCAGGTTTGACCGGTGCAATAATTGTGCTTCCTCAAAGTGTGGCTTTTGCAACGATTGCAGGTATGCCTCCAGAATATGGGCTTTATACTGCAATGGTTGTTCCTATAGTTGCAGGATTATTTGGCTCATCTTTTCATTTAGTTTCTGGCCCTACAACTGCAATTTCAATTGTTGTTTTCGCAGCTGTAAGTAAGTACGCTATTCCTGGAAGCGATGAATTTGTTGCATTAGCATTAACATTAACATTTTTAGCTGGAGTCTATCAATTAGTTTTTGGACTGGCAAAATTTGGGCTCCTAATAAACTTCGTATCTCACAATGTGGTTATTGGTTTTACTGCTGGAGCAGCTCTGCTTATTGCAAGTAGCCAAATCCCATATATTTTGGGGATAGAAATTTCAAGAGGTGAAGATTTTATAAATACATGGGCTGCACTATTTTCAGGAGTTGCAGAATTTAATATTTTTCTTCTAATAGTTGGTCTTGGAACTTTACTTAGTGCAATTTTTGTAAAAATTATAAGACCTAAGTGGCCAAACCTTATGATTGGAATGTTCGTGGGTGGTATTCTAGCCTTCTATTTGGGTGATTTCACAGATAGTATTAAAACTGTTGGAGTAATGCCAGCTTACTTCCCACCTCTATCCACTCCTGACTTTTCATTGAGTTCATTGAAGGCGCTTGCCCCTGAGGCTTTTGCAATTGCTCTTTTAGGACTCATAGAGGCATCATCGATCGGCAGATCAATTGCAACAAAATCTAATCAAAGAATTAATGCTAACCAAGAATTTATTGGCCAAGGAGCTTCTAATATTATTGGAAGTTTCCTCTCAAGTTATGCATCATCTGGATCTTTTACTAGAACAGGAGTTAACTACTCCTCTGGAGCAAGGACACCGTTATCAGCTATTTTAGCAGCACTCTTTCTCATGCTGATTGTCCTTCTTGTGGCGCCACTCTTTTCATATCTTCCATTAGCGGCAATGGCTGGTATTATTTTGCTCGTAGCATACAATTTGATTGATTTTCAAAGTATTAAAAAAACATTTAGATATAGTAAGTCTGAAAGTGTTATTTTTAGTGCAACTTTCCTTGCGACATTATTATTCGAACTTGAGTTTGCTATTTATCTAGGAGTCTTGCTATCATTAATGCTTTTCATAGCAAAGACCTCAACCCCAGATGTTCATACCTTGGCATTTGCTAATGAGCCTGGTGAAGAGATAAGGAAATTACAATCAATAAGAAAAACACCTTTAACCCAGTGTCCTCAACTTAAAATAATTCGTATAGATATGTCCATTTATTTTGGATCAATAAATCATATTCAAAAACAAATTAGTCGAATTGTAGATAACCAAAAAATTAATCATATTTTAATTGTTGCAAGTGGAGTTAACTTTATAGATCTTGCTGGTATTGAGGGTCTTTTGATTGAAAATAGACGCTTAAAGGCCTTAAATGGAGGTTTATATTTTGTTGATTTAAATACTTTTACTTTTGACTTTATGCAAAAAGTGAATTTTATTAATGAGTTAGGTCAAGAAAATTTTTTCAACTCAAAAGAAGAGGCGATTCATACTCTATATGATCGACTGGATAGAAGCAAGTGCCAAACTTGCCAAGCATTAGTATTTAAAGAGTGCCTTTGAATTTGAATATAAATAAAAAAAGCTCGATTTAATCGAGCTTTTTATTATTTGGAGGCTGGGACCGGAGTCGAACCGGTCTATAAGGCTTTGCAGGCCCCTGCATAACCGCTTTGCTACCCAGCCATAAGCTTCAAAAACCTTAATAATCTGGCTTATTTAAACTTTCTGAATATGGAGCGGGAAACGAGATTCGAACTCGCGACATTCACGTTGGCAACGTGATGCTCTACCAGCTGAGCTATTCCCGCACAAGGCTGAAATTATAGTGTTTTTTTTCTAGCTGTCAAATGTTTTTAAACCTGCAGATAAATATTTTACACCTGACCAAAGGGTAAGAATCGTAGCAGTAAATAAAAGAACTTTTCCAGTAATATTAATCTGATTATAAGAGAAAAATAGTAGTGGTTGCTGCAACAAAAGAAACAATATAGCAACCATCTGCATCATGGTTTTGGATTTACCAATCCAAGATACAGCAACGTTTGCTCTTTTACCTATTTCACTCATCCATTCCCTTAGAGCAGAAATTAGAATTTCTCTTGAAATAATTATAATTGCAGGAATTGTAATGAACCAAGAGTGATAATAATCTGTGAGTAGAATTAGGGCAACACAGACTAAAAGTTTATCTGCAACAGGATCTAAAAAAGCACCAAGATCTGAAACTTGATTAAGTTTTCTTGCTAAAAAACCATCAAGGAAGTCTGTAGCACTGATTATAAAAAAAATTAAAACTAAAATGTTATTAATCCATGGCAATGGAGTGCCTTGATTAATTAAGGACAAGGGCGCCCCTTCTAAGTAGCCAGGTTGAAGGTAGAATAATCCTACAAAAATAGGGATTAAACCAATTCTAGATAAAGTAATTAAATTAGGTAGAGTCATCATAATATTGCTAATTCTATCAAAGACTCTTGCTGATTAGAATAAACTTTTAACAGTATGGCGCGCTCGGCAGGATTCGAACCTGCAACCGCTCGGTTCGTAGCCGAGTACTCTATCCAGTTGAGCCACGAGCGCAGCTGCGTAATTATCGCCATGTTTCCAGTAAAGGTCAAGGAGAGTTTTGACTATTCACTAGAATATCAACTAATTTATTTAGCTCCATCATCCTGGATCCCTTTACTAGAATTACTGACTTTTGATTATTCCTAGAAAGTGTATTTACTATTGATTGAACATCCTGAAAATGATCACCTTGATAATGTTTAGCATCTTTGCCAATTGAAAACAGTTTTTCGATTCCTGAATTCTTAGCATATTCTCCAATTTCTTGATGCAGTTTTATTGAATCTTTTCCCAGTTCATCCATCGAGCCAAGAACAGCAATTTTCTTTCCTGGAAAATTTTTTATTGTATCAATAGCAGCCTTCATAGAGTGTGGATTTGCATTATAACTATCATTAAGAAGCGTGAAATTTTCTAGTTCTATCAATTCAAGCCTGCCTTTTTCTGGAATTGTATTCTCAAGCCCATCTTTAATAATCTCTAATCCAATCCCAAGTTCACTGGCACATGCAGCTGCAGCTAAGGCATTATCAACCTGATGACGTCCAATCAACTTTAGAGTAATATTTATTTTATTTTCCCCAATGTTAAGTTGAAAATTTATATCTTCAGTTGATTGTTGAATATTAGAAGCGTAAATAGCACTTTGATTTCCAAAAAATATAATTTCTTGAGTTCCAGATATTTTTCTCCAAATTTTTTTATGTGGAGACTCATTATTTATAAATGCAATTCCATCTTTTGATAAAGATTCAAAGATTTCCCCTTTTGCTTCGACTAAATTTTTTAAATTGCCAAATTCTCCAAGATGGGCATTATTTGCATTGGTTATTATTGCCAAATTAGGGTTTGCTATATTACATAGAAGACTAATTTCATTTTGATGATTTGCACCCATCTCAATAATGCAGAATTGATGATTTTTTTTAAGATTGAGTAGGGTTTTTGGAACACCAAGGTGATTATTAAAATTGCCTTCTGTTGAAAGCGTTGGTGCCTTTAATTGTAATATTGAATTGAGCATATTTTTAGTACTTGTCTTACCATTGCTACCCGTAATTGCAATAACAATAGGTCCATAAGATTTTCGATGGAATGCAGCTATCTTTTGGTAGGCTTTTTCAGTATCAACAACTTTAATTAATGGTAGGGTTGAGTTGATATCCTTATGGGTAATAATAGCTTTTGCACCATGATCTTCAGCAACTTTAATAAAGTCATGTCCATCAAAATGGGCTCCTTCAAGAGCAACAAAAAGCTTTCCCTCAACACCAGACCTGGTGTCAGTAGAGACTCCTTCAAAATAAATTTTTCTATCCACAGATAAACTACCATTTAGCACATTAGCAATTTCTTGAGTGTTAGATAAGAGCATTTATTGCCACCTCATAATCACTAAATGCGAGTCTTTCTGAACCAATAATTTGAATCTCCTCATGACCTTTTCCAGCAATTAGCAAAACTTCATCCTCCCCTAAAGTTTGAACAGCTGAAGTAATTGCTTTTCTTCTATCTAGTATTACTTGAACATCATTTTCAACTTTTATTCCAGCAAGAATGTCATCACAAATTTTTTCAGGTTTTTCACTTCTGGGATTGTCGTTAGTAATGATAATACTATTTGCATTTGCACTAGCAATTTTTCCCATTATTTGACGTTTAGTCTTGTCTCTATCGCCACCACAACCAAAAACTAGCCGGATTCTATAATCTGGATAATGAAACTTTAGAGTTTTCAAGACATTCAATAATGCATCTGGAGTATGGGCATAATCGATCCAAATGTTTTTTCTGGGTATTTTTTGCATCCTACCAGGAGGGGGAGATAATTCTGTTAATTTTGGTATAACATTATCATCCTCATAACCTAAGGATCTAATACTTTTATATGCTGCTAAAGCATTTGAAAGATTAAAATTACCTATTAAAGGTAATTCAAAAACAAAGTTGTTGAGTTTACAAATGAACCCATACTCATTACTTTTGAAGTAGCTAAAATCATTATTACAAAAAGTTTCCGTTGGAATTTCAGATGAGACATTTAAAAAATAAGAATGATTATCATCATCAAGATTTATAATAGCTTTTTCTATAGAATTCTTATTAAATAATTTACCTTTTGCTTCTTTATAACTCTTCATATTTTTATGGAAATCTAAGTGATCTTGAGTAAGATTTGTAAATATCCCTTGAATAAAAGTTAGCCCTTCTAACCTACCCTGAACAAGGGCATGAGAGGAGGCTTCGATCACTACGAGTTTCATGCCTTGATTAATATAATTTTGAAGAGCACTATAAATTGTAAAGATATCAGGAGTAGTATTAATTGTTTTTTTGTCAATACTAGTTAGTCCAAGAGTGCCAATAACTCCATTTTTGATATTTAGTGAAGTGGCAAGTTGAGATATAAAATGACAAACTGAGGTTTTTCCATTAGTACCTGTAACAGCAATTAGTTTAATATTGTTGGCTTTAGGATATAAATTTTTGGCAAGTTTTACTAAATAAGACTTAAGATTATCTACTCTTATTGATGGAACTGAACATTCAACATCTTTTCCATCAACTAAAACTGCCACACACCCATTAGATATTGCATCCTCAATATAATCATAACCATGTTCCTGATTACCTTGTAATGCAACAAAAAGATCACCTTTTTGAACTGTTTGTGAGTTTAATGAAAGCCCATTGACATCAAATGAGAATGATGTGTTTTGAATATTTGCTAGTAAGGTTTTGATATCCATCTAAGTTATTTTTGGGAAAAACCAATAATACGAATAAAATAAAGTACTTTTAGCTAAACTAATTTAGCCTGAATTAATGTATGCATATTAATAGCTCCAACAATTTGATTATTCGAGTTTACAACTGGTAAAGAATTTAAACTGTAACTTTGCATCATTTGCATTGCAACAAATGCGGTTTCATGGGCTTCAACCGATTTGCAGTTTTTAGTCATTACTTCTTCAATGGTTAATTCTTGAAAATTTGCATAAGATTCAATTGAGCGTCTTAAATCACCATCAGTAAAAATTCCTAAAAGTTTATTATTTTCTTCGATAAGAACCATTCCAAGTGCTTTTTCACTCATAACCAAAAGAGAATCTATTAGCAGTGAGTCTTTTGAAACTATAGGAATATCAGTTCCAGATTGCATTATGCTTGAAACTAAAGTAAGCAAACGCCTGCCAAGTGTTCCTGAGGGATGAGAAATAGCAAAATCATCCGAAGTAAAATTGTTTATATTAATAAGAGCAATAGCAATAGCATCACCCATAACCATTGCTGCAGTGGTACTCGATGTTGGAGCAAGGTTGTTAGGGCATGCCTCTTTTTCAACACTAACATCTAAATGAAATTGACTTGATAGGCTAATAGTAGATTTGGAATTACCAGTCATACTTACAATTGGAACATTCATATTATTAATACCAGGAAGGAGTGAAATCATTTCATCAGATTCACCTGAATAAGAAATCATAATGACAACATCATTATTAGTAATCATTCCAAAGTCACCATGTCCAGCCTCTCCAGGATGAATATAAAATGAGGCAGTACCAGTTGAAGATAGAGTCGATGCAATCTTTTTAGCAATATGCCCAGATTTACCCATTCCAGTAAGAATTACTTTTCCTTTGCAATTTTTAAGGAGATGACATACTTCATCAAAATTTTCATTAATTCTGTTCTGTAGCTCCAGAATTGCTTCAGCTTCTGTTTTTATGACTGTTTTTGCAATTTCGATTACTGATTTATTCACAAGTACAATAAAATAATTTTTAATATTAGACAGATTATAAATATTATTAGAATAAGTTGTGTCTTATAATTATTCTTGATAATTTATTAGATCATAAGAAATGGGCTTAAAAAATAAAATTTTGTTTGTTTGTATGGGTAATATTTGTCGCTCCCCAACTGCTGAAGGCGTGTTCCGTTCTATAGTCAATGAGAATCAGCAATTTGAAAATTTTGATATAGATTCAGCTGGAACACATGCCTATCATATAGGAAAGTCTCCTGATAGTAGGTCTCAGCTAACTGCTAAAAATTATGGAATTGATATATCAATGCAAAGAGCTAGGCAAATTCACGAAAGTGATTTTTATTATTATGATTTTATTATTGCAATGGATATTGATAATTTTGAGATACTGAAATCAAATTATCCAAAAGAAAGTCAATCTAAAGTTCAACTATTACTTGATTTTCTTCCTGACAATAAGCTTCAAAGCGTTCCAGATCCTTATTATGAAGGTAAATTTAATGAAGTCTTTGAGTTAGTTTCTTCCGCCTGTAATTCTTTTTTTGAAAGTATTGTAAAAAAAGAGCAATATTAATTGACATCTGAGCTGCCACCAAAGTATAATTGCCGGCTTTGTTAACCCCGGTATGTGGGTAAAAATTAAAAAAAACTTTGGAGTGAAGACTTTATGTCAACGATTAATCAATTGGTGCGAAAGCCAAGAAGCAAAAAAATAGTTAAAACTGGTGTTCCAGCATTAGAGAGTTGTCCTCAAAAAAGAGGTGTTTGCACTCGTGTTTATACGACTACTCCTAAAAAACCAAATTCTGCTTTAAGAAAGGTTGCCCGTGTTCGATTGACTAATTCTGCTGAAGTTACAACATACATTGGCGGTGAAGGCCATAATTTGCAAGAACACTCAGTAATCCTTATTCGTGGTGGTCGAGTAAAAGATCTTCCTGGTGTTCGTTACCATACTGTTCGTGGAGCACTTGATACAACAGGTGTAGATGGAAGAATGCAAGGCCGATCAAAATATGGCACAAAGAAACCAAAAAAATAATTTATTAAGAGAAGACTAATATGAGAAGAAGAGCAGCACCTAAAAGACAAATATTACCTGATCCAAAGTATGGTGATCTTGTACTCGCAAAATTTGTAAACATTTTAATGTTAGATGGTAAAAAATCTGTAGCTGAGAAGATTGTTTATGATGCTCTTGATACTATAGAGTCTAAGGGTAACGCTGAGCCTGTTGAGACATTTAAAAAAGCTCTTGAAAATATTGGTCCACAAGTTGAAATTAAATCCCGTCGTGTTGGTGGTTCAACATATCAAGTACCAGTTGAGGTTAGATCTGATCGTAAAATTGCTCTTGCAATGCGTTGGATCATAGAAGCTTCAAGAAAACGTGGTGAAAAAGGGATGAAGCTTAGGTTAGCAGGTGAAGTGCTTGATGCAGTTCAAAACCGTGGAACTGCGTTTAAGAAAAAAGAAGATACACATAGAATGGCAGATGCTAATAAAGCTTTTGCTCATTTTCGCTGGTAATTTAAGGAATTTAGTATGGCTCGATCTACCCCAATTAATCGTTATCGTAATGTAGGAATCATGGCACATATTGATGCTGGTAAGACTACAACTACTGAACGTATTCTTTTATATACTGGTCGTACTCATAAGATTGGTGAAGTCCATGATGGAAGTGCAACAATGGATTGGATGGAGCAAGAACAAGAGCGAGGAATTACGATTACTTCTGCAGCTACCACTTGTTTCTGGAAGGGAATGGATAATCAATTTGATGATCATAGAATTAATATTATTGATACTCCTGGACACGTAGATTTTACGATCGAGGTTGAAAGATCATTAAAAGTATTAGACGGCGCTTGCGCCGTTTTTTGTGCAGTTGGTGGTGTAGAGCCACAATCTGAAACAGTTTGGAGACAAGCCAATAAATATAATGTTCCAAGGATTGGTTTCGTTAATAAGATGGATCGTTCAGGTGCAGATTTTTTACGTGTAGTTGGTCAAATTAAATCAAGATTAGGTGCTAATCCTGTACCTATGCAAATTGCCATCGGTGCTGAAGAGGGTTTTGAGGGAGTTATTGATTTAATTCGAATGAAGGCTATCTATTGGAATGAAGCCGATCAAGGCGCGACTTATGAAGACAGAGATATACCCTCTGATTTACAAAGTCTTGCAGAAGAAAAACGTGAATTCATGATTGAGTCTGCTGCAGAAGCAAATGAAGAGCTTATGGAAAAATATCTTGAAGAAGGAACTCTTAGTGATGATGAAATTAAAGAGGGTATCCGTCTTCAAACTATTGCAAATGAAATCATACCAATGTTTTGTGGAACAGCTTTTAAAAATAAGGGTGTTCAGGCTGTATTAGATGCAATGATAATGTATATGCCATCTCCTGAGGATGTTGAACCTATTAGTGGTATCTTAGATGATGCTGCTGAAACTGTAGCTCCAAGACCACCATCTGATGATGAACCATTTGCTGCTTTAGCTTTTAAAATTGCTACTGATCCTTTTGTCGGAAACTTGACATTCTTTAGAGTTTATTCTGGCGTATTGAAATCAGGCGATTTTGTTTATAACTCATCCAAAGACAAGAAAGAGCGTATTGGTAGAATTGTGCAAATGCATTCTAATGATCGTGAAGAAATTAAAGAGGTTAGAGCTGGTGATATTGCTGCAGCGATTGGCTTAAAAGATGTCACAACTGGTGATACTTTGTGTGATATGAAAGATAAGATTGTCTTAGAAAGAATGGAATTTCCTGAGCCAGTTATTGCAGTTGCAGTTGAACCTAAAACTAAAGTTGATCAGGAAAAAATGGGTATTGCTTTAGGTAAGTTAGCAAATGAAGATCCATCTTTTAGGGTCTCTACTGATGAAGAATCCGGACAAACTATTATCGCTGGTATGGGTGAACTGCACTTAGATATCATTGTTGACAGAATGATGCGTGAATTTGATGTAGGTTGTAATGTTGGTGCTCCTCAAGTTGCATATCGTGAAACAATTACAACGTTAGTTGAGCATGAACATAAATTTGCTAAACAATCTGGTGGTCGTGGTCAGTATGGGCATGTATATCTTCGTATTGAACCTCAAAAACCTGGTGCTGGCTATGAGTTTGTTGATGAAATTAAGGGTGGTGTTATTCCTAAAGAATACGTTCCTGCTGTAAATAAAGGCGTACAAGAGCAAATGCAAAATGGTGTTATTGCGGGCTTTCCTCTAGTTGACGTTAAGGTTACAGTTTATGATGGTTCATACCATGATGTAGACTCAAATGAGATGGCTTTTAAAATTGCAGCTTCTATGTGTATTAGAGAAGGTGTGAAGCTTGCTAATCCTCAACTACTTGAACCAATGATGAATGTTGAAGTGTCAACGCCTGAGGATTATATGGGTGATGTGATGGGCGATTTAAATCGTAGAAGAGGCATTGTAAGTGCTATGGATGACACGCCAGCTGGTAAGCAAATTAAAGCAGCAGTTCCTTTAGCAGAAATGTTTGGCTATGCAACTGATCTAAGATCAATGTCTCAAGGCCGTGCTAACTATTCTATGGAATTTGCTAAATATACAGCTGCTCCAAGAAATGTAGCAGATGACGTTATTGAAAAATTAAATACTTAATAGGGGATTAGAAATGGCAAAAGAAAAATTTGAAAGAACCAAACCACACGTGAATGTGGGAACAATTGGTCACGTTGACCATGGAAAAACTACTTTAACAGCAGCCCTTACTAAGGTTATGGCTGAAGCTCAAGGCGGTGAGTTCAAGGATTATGCCGATATTGATAACGCGCCTGAAGAAAGAGAGCGTGGTATTACCATTTCAACAGCGCACGTAGAATATGAGTCAAATGCTCGTCACTACGCTCATGTTGACTGCCCAGGACACGCTGACTATGTTAAGAATATGATTACCGGTGCCGCACAAATGGACGGCGCTATTATTGTAATTGCTGCAACTGATGGACCAATGGCTCAAACGCGTGAGCACATTCTATTGTCTCGTCAAGTTGGTGTTCCTTACATCGTTGTTTATATGAATAAAGCTGATATGGTTGATGATGAAGAACTAGTAGAGCTTGTTGAAATGGAAATCCGTGAACTTTTGACTGAATATGAGTTCCCAGGTGATGACACACCGGTGATTTTTGGTTCAGCTTTGAAAGCACTAGAGGGCGATACATCTGATATCGGTGTGCCATCTATTGTTAAACTAGTTGAAGCACTAGATACATACATCCCAACGCCAGAGCGTGATACTGATAAAACCTTCCTAATGCCAATTGAGGACGTGTTCTCAATCTCAGGTCGTGGAACTGTTGTAACAGGTCGTATTGAACGTGGTGTTGTTAATGTTGGTGATGAAATTGAGATCGTTGGTATTAAAGATACGCAGTTGACTACTTGTACTGGTGTTGAAATGTTCAGAAAGTTACTTGATTCAGGTGAAGCAGGTGATAACGTTGGTGTTTTGCTTCGTGGTACTAAGCGTGAAGAAGTTGAGCGTGGTCAAGTATTAGCTAAGAAAGGCACGATCAACCCACATACTAAGTTTGAAGCTGAAGTATATATATTAAGTAAGGAAGAAGGTGGACGTCATACGCCATTCTTTAACAATTATCGTCCACAGTTCTACTTTAGAACAACGGATGTAACTGGTGCTGTAGAGTTGCCATCAGGTACTGAAATGGTTATGCCAGGTGATAATGTTAAGATGGTAGTCGAGTTACTGGCTCCAATTGCAATGGAAGAAGGATTAAGATTTGCAATTAGAGAAGGTGGCCGAACGGTAGGTGCCGGCGTCGTCTCAAAAATTACGAGTTGATTAGTTAATTAGAAACCGTCGAATTATTGTATAATCGACGGTTTTTTCGTTTTAGAAGTTTGATAAGGTAAATAAGCAAATGAGCAATCAAAATATTAGAATTAAATTAAAAGCATTTGATCATCGATTAATCGACAAATCTGCCGTAGAGATTGTAGAGACAGCTAAACGGACTGGTGCAAGTGTAAGGGGTCCAATTCCTTTGCCTACCAAGAAGGAGCGTTTTACAGTTTTGACTTCTCCACATGTTAATAAAGATGCTCGAGATCAATTTGAATTAAAAACTTATGTTAGGTTAATGGATGTAATTAGTCCGACTGATAAAACTGTAGATGCTCTAATGAAATTAGATCTAGCTGCAGGTGTAGATGTAAAAATCCAACTTAACTAATAGAATAATAGGATTAATAAAATGGCAATTTCACTAGTAGGACAAAAAATTGGAATGACCCGACTTCTATCGGATGATGGTTCGGCATCTTCTGTTAGTGTAATTAAAATAGAACCTAACCGTATAGTTCAAACTAAATCTATTGAAACAGATGGTTACAACGCAGTCCAAGTTACTACTGGTAAAAAAATAAATAAGAAAGGTGAGGCTAAAATTGGAAGAGTAAGTAGTTCTTTAAAAGGACATTATGCAAAGGCCTCTCAAGAAATAGGCCTTGGTCTATGGGAAATGAGAACTGATGATTTAAATTCATCTGAAATACCTAAACTTGATATTTCATTTTTTGGCGCTGGACATTTTGTTAATGTCACTGGACAGTCAAAAGGTAAAGGATTTCAGGGAGGCGTAAAGCGTCATAATTTTAGTATGCAAGATGCAACTCATGGTAATTCAATATCTCACCGTGCTATTGGATCAACTGGTCAGTGTCAAGATCCAGGGCGAGTATTTAAAGGTAAGAAAATGGCTGGTCAGATGGGGAATAGCCAAGTCACTGAAGAGTGTCTTGAAATTCTTCGCGTTGATAGTGAGCGTAATTTATTATTAGTTAAAGGAGCAATACCAGGTTCTAAGAATGGTTTTGTAAGAGTTTTCTTATCAGATAAAAAAAATACTGTAAATACAAAAATTACTAAACAGTTATCTGAAACTCCAGTAGTTGAAGCAGAAGAGGTTGAAACTCCAGTAGTTGAAGCAGAAGCGGTTGAAACTCCAGTAGTTGAAGCAGAAGCGGTTGAAACTCCAGTAGTTGAAGCAGAAGCGGTTGAAACTCCAGCAGTTGAAGCAGAAGCGGTTGAAACTCCAGTAGTTGAAGCAGAAGCAATTGAAACTCCAGTAGTTGAAGCAGAAGTTGAAAATACTAAAGATGACGAAACTAAGGCTTAAAGAAAGGTTTATATAAAGGTTTTATGATGAAAGTAAAAGTATTAAATTTAAAAACAAATAAATCTACTTCTCAAGAAGTTTCGGATGATATTTTTGACCGAACTTATAACGAGTCGTTGGTTCATCAAATTACAACTGCCTATATGGCAGGTGGTAGAAGTGGCTCAAAAGCCCAAAAAAATCGTGCTGCAGTAAGTGGTGGTGGAAAAAAACCATGGAAGCAAAAAGGTACTGGTAGAGCTCGAGCAGGAACATCACGTGGTCCTATTTGGAGAAGTGGTGGTGTTACATTTGCTGCTCAGCCTAAAAGTTTTTCACAAAAAGTTAATAAAAAAATGTACAAAGGTGCAATAAGTGTAATTTTTTCTGAACTTCTGCGTAAAGATCGCTTAAAAGTAGTATCTGATTTTGAGGTTGCAGAGCCAAAAACAAAAAATATCACTTCGTTAATGAAATCTTTGGATCTTAAAGATGCACTTTTGATGACAGATGAATTAGATGAAAACTTATATCTTTCATCTCGTAATTTATACCATGTTGGTGTGTGTGATACTCAGAGTATTGATCCTGTAAGTTTGATTGGTTATGAAAATGTAGTTTTAACTAAAGCTGCACTTAAGAAAGTAGAGGCAATGTTATGAATCAAGAAAAAGTATTAAGTGTTCTTCTTGGACCTATCGTTACTGAAAAGACAACTCTTGCTTCTGCAAATAATCAATATGTTTTTAAAGTTAGAACAGATAGTAATAAAAGAGAGATTGGAGCAGCAGTAGAATCACTATTTGGTGTTACTGTTGAATCAGTTACTACCTCCAATGTAAAAGGTAAGAAGAAAATTTACAAAGGAAGGGTTGGACAACGTGTTAATTGGAAAAGAGCAGTCGTTAGAGTATCTGAAGGTCAGATGATCGACGCGACCTCTTCATAGAGAATTTATTATGGCAACAGTTATAAAAAGAAAACCAACATCTCCAGGAAGACGATTTGTTGTCAGTGTGGTGGAAAAAGACTTACATAAAGGTAAGCCCTTTGCAGCTTTAACTGAGAGTAAAAATAGAATTAATGGTCGTAATAATCGTGGAAAAATAACTGTAAGGCATAGAGGTGGTGGTCATAAGCAGAGATATCGTATTATTGATTTTAAGAGAAATAAGGATGATATTACTGCTACTATTGAAAGACTTGAATATGATCCCAACAGAAGCGCAAATATAGCTTTAGTATTATATGCAGATGGCGAGAGAAGATACATTATTGCTCCAAAGGGCGTTAAAGCTGGTGATCAAATTATTTCAGGCAATTCAGTTGCTATCCAAAAAGGTAATTGTTTACCTTTAAGTAATATCCCTCTTGGTAGTGTTATTCACTGTGTTGAGTTAAAACCAATGAAAGGAGCACAGCTTGCCAGAAGTGCAGGGACTTCTGTTCAATTAGTTGCTAAAGAAGGGAACTATGTAACTATTAGACTTCGTTCCGGTGAAGTTAGAAAGGTATTGGCTGAATGCAGAGCCACTCTTGGTGAAGTCTCAAAGTCAGAGCACAGTTTAAGAAAATTAGGAAAAGCTGGTGCTACGCGATGGAGAGGAGTTAGACCAACCGTGCGTGGAGTTGTAATGAATCCAGTTGATCATCCCCATGGTGGTGGTGAAGGAAAGACAAGTGGTGGAAGACATCCTGTTTCTCCTTGGGGTACCCCGACCAAAGGATATAAAACTAGAACTAATAAACGTACAGATAAGCTTATCGTACGTCGAAGAAAATAAAGGGTAATTATGGCTAGATCACTTAGAAAAGGACCGTTTGTAGATGAGCACTTAATCCAAAAGGTATTAAAGGCTCAAGATAGTAATGACAGAAAGCCAATTAAAACTTGGTCCCGTCGTTCAGTAATTGTCCCTGAAATGATTGGACTTACAATAGCAGTCCATAACGGCCGAGTTCATGTTCCAGTATCTATTAACGAAAATATGATTGGTCACAAATTAGGCGAATTTGCCGTAACAAGAACATTTAAGAGTCACTCTGGTGATCGTAACTCTTAGGCATAAGGTGAAATAATGAAAGAAGTTAAAGCAATTCATAAGTATGCAAAAATTTCTGCTTTTAAAGTCAGATTAATTGCTGATCAGATTAGAAATAAGCCTGTTGAGGAGGCTTTAAATATTTTGACTTTTAGCAATAAAAAAGCTGCAGTTCTAGTTAAAAAAGTTTTAAGTTCTGCAATTTCTAATGCTGAGCAAAATGATGGTTTAGATGTTGATGAATTAAAGGTAAGTAGTATTTTCGTTAATGAAGGTTCTACAATGAAGAGGATGCGTCCAAGAGCGAAGGGACGAGCAAATCGTATTCTTAAACGAACTAGCCACATTAGTGTTGGCGTAAGCGAGTAAATAATTATGGGTCAAAAAGTAAATCCAGTAGGTATAAGATTAGGAATTGTAAAGGATTGGGATTCCAAGTGGTATGCTAGCAGTAAACATTATTCAGAATATTTATTGTCTGATATTTCAGTAAGAGATTTTTTATTTAAAGAATTAACTTCTGCTTCTGTTAGTCGAATAAGTATTGAAAGACTATCTAATACTGCAAAAGTTATTATCCATACCGCTAGACCTGGCATAGTAATTGGAAAAAAAGGTGCAGATATTGAAAGATTAAAAAATATAGTTTCCAAAAAAATGGGAGTTCCCGTTCATATTAGTATCGAAGAGGTTAAACAACCTGAATTAGATGCACGTTTAGTAGCTGAAAATATTGCACAACAACTTGAAAAGCGTGTTATGTATAGACGAGCTGTAAAGCGAGTTTTAGGTAACGCAAGTAGACTTGGTGCTCTGGGTATTAAAATTATGGTCAGTGGAAGATTAAATGGTGCTGAAATAGCACGATCTGAATGGTACCGTGAAGGTAGAGTTCCTTTACATACTTTTAGAGCAGATGTTGACTACAGTAGTTTCAGAGCTAATACTCAGTATGGAGTTATTGGTATTAAAGTTTGGATTTTTAAGGGTGAAATTCTTGATCATAATAAAGGCACTATTGAAGAGGTTTCAAAACGTGGTGCTGGTAAACAAGTAGCTAAGAAATAAAAAGGAATTAAGAAATGTTACAACCGAAACGTACAAAATTTAGAAAAGTCATGAAAAGCCGTAATCGTGGTTTGGCTAATGGTCACAATGTTAGCTTTGGTGATATTGGACTACAAGCAACAGGCAGATGTCGCATGACTGCACGGCAAATTGAGGCTGCACGTCGAGCAATGACAAGACATGTCAAGCGCCAAGGAAAAATTTGGATACGTGTTTTCCCTGATAAACCTATAACTAAAAAGCCTTTAGAGGTTCGAATGGGTAAAGGTAAGGGAAGTGTTGAGTATTGGGTTGCTCAGGTTAAGCCTGGCCAAATGTTATTTGAAATGCAAGGTGTTGATGAAGTAGTTGCCAGAGAAGCTTTTGAACTTGCTGCAGCTAAACTCCCTGTTAAAACTGCAATAATTAAACGGACAATAATGTAATGGATGTCAAAGAATTAAGAGAGCAAGATGAGATTAAGTTAAATGAAGAGCTAATAACATTGCTTAAGGAACATTTTGAGCTGCGTATGCAAAAAAGTACTTCACAGTTAAGTGATTTATCAAAGCTTAAAAAAACAAAAAAATCTATTGCTCAAATTAAAACAATTATTAAAGAGAAGCAGTCATGAATGAAACTAAAGCAGTAGAAAGAGAACTTACTGGAAAAGTAGTTAGTAATAGTAGAGATAAAACAATAGCTGTTTTGGTTGAACGCAAAGTGCGTCATCCAATTTACAAAAAATATATAAAGCGAAGTTCAAAGGTTCATGCGCATGATGAAAATAATGAATGTGGGCTAGGCGATGTTGTAAGAGTTGCTGAATCAAAGCCTTTTTCAAAAACAAAAAACTGGGCTTTGATAGAAGTTATTGAAAAGTCAGTAGATATAGATTAAATAATCGCATTTTAGAGAGAAGAGAATAACATGATACAAATGCAGACAAGAGTTCAGATTGCTGATAATAGTGGTGGAGTTAAAGCAATGTGTATTAAAGTATTGGGCGGCTCAAAACGTCGCTATGCTAATATTGGTGATGTTATAAAGGTGAGTATTAAAGAAGCTTCACCTCGTGGTAAGGTCAAAAAAGGTGATGTATATGATGCTGTAGTTGTAAGAACTGCCCAAGGCGTTCGTCGTCAGGATGGTTCCCGTATTCGGTTTGATAATAATGCAGTTGTCCTTCTAAATCCTAAGCTTGAACCAATTGGAACTCGAATATTTGGACCTGTAACACGTGAATTAAGAAGTGCGCAATTTATGAAAATTGTTTCACTTGCACCAGAGGTACTATGATGATGAAAATTAAACAAAATGATGAAGTGATAGTAATTGCAGGAAAAGATAAAGGTTCAATTGGAACGGTTACAAAGGTATTAGGATCAAAGCTTATAGTTGAAGGTTTTAATTTGGCAAAAAAACACGTTCGTGCTAATCCCCAAGAAGGTATTCAAGGTGGTATTGAAGAAAAAGAGATGCCATTAAATACTTCAAATGTTGCTATCTATAATCCAGCAACTAAAAAGGCAGATCGTATAGGTATTAGAGTAAATGATAAAGGTAATAAAGAAAGATTTTTTAAATCGAGTGGCGAAGCTGTTATTTAAATCAACAAACAAAAAAAGGTGTTAAGTGTCTAGATTAAACGAACAATATAAAAATGAAATGATTCCTAAATTGAAGGAAGAGTTGGGAGTAGCTAATACTATGTCAGTCCCTAAGATAGAGAAAATTACTATTAATATGGGGCTAGGAAGTGCATTAGGCGATAAGAAAGTATTAGAAAGTGCATTAGAAGAGCTGGGTTTAATTTCATCACAAAAACCTGTGACATGTTTAGCAAGAAAATCAGTTGCTAGTTTTAAACTTAGAGAAGGAAATGCAATTGGATGTAAGGTAACTTTGAGAAAAGAAAGAATGTACGAATTTTTAGATCGCTTAGTAAATGTTGCAATTCCTCGAATCAGAGATTTTCGAGGACTCAATACTAATTCATTTGATGGTCGTGGAAATTTCAATATGGGTATTACTGAGCAAATAGTATTTCCAGAGATTGATTTTGATAAGGTTACAAAGATGCGTGGTATGGATATTGCAATAACTACAAATGCGCAAAATGACGAAGATGCTAAGAAACTATTGGCGATGTTTAATTTCCCATTTAAAGGATGAAATAATGGCTAAAAAGTCTATGATACACAGAGATGTTAAGCGAGCCAAGTTGGTCGAAAAATATAAAGAGAGACGTCTTGAACTTAAGAAGATGATCAAGAGTATTCATACTTCTGATGAAGACCGCTTTCAAGCAATGATTAAATTGCAGTCGCTTCCAAGAGATGCCTCACCAGTCCGTCAACGAAATCGTTGTGGATTATCAGGTCGTCCTCATGGTTTTTATCGTAAATTTGGTTTAGCGAAATCACAACTAAGAGAACGTGCCATGAATGGTGAAGTTCCTGGTTTAACTAAAGCAAGCTGGTAGGAGGTTAATATGAGTATGTCTGATCCAATAGCTGATATGTTGACTCGAATTAGGAATGCACAGTCAGTAAATAAAGAACAAGTAAGCATCCCTGCTTCAAATTTGAAGTCTGCAATTGCCAGTGTAATGCAAGATGAGGGTTATATTACTTCTTTTGCAATTGAGGGAGATTCTGCTGCTACTAAAACATTAGTAATAAAACTAAAGTACTATGATAATCAGCCTGTAATAGAAACATTAAATAGAATATCAAAACCAAGTTTAAGGCATTATTCTAGCAAAGATGATATGCCAAATATTATGAATGGTCTTGGGATTGTTATTGTTTCAACGCCTAAGGGTGTTATGACTGGTCAAGCTGCCAAAGCACAAAATATTGGTGGTGAAGTTTTGTGTAGCGTTTCATAATATTGGAGATTAATAATGTCTAGAGTTGCAAAATTACCAATTACAATCCCAGAGGGTGTTGATATTACCCAAGGTGAGGGTGTTCTTTCTGTGAAAGGAAAGCTTGGTGAAATGAAAATGCATGTTAATTCATCAGTTGTTATCTCTAATAATGATAATGTCCTTACTTTTATGCCTACTGATGTTAAAAAGAAAGAAGAGAAACTTGCATGGGCGCAAGCAGGAACTGTCAGAGCTAATACAGCAAACCTTATAAAAGGTGTTACTGAAGGTTGGGAGAAAAAATTAACACTTATAGGTGTTGGTTATCGTGCAAAAGCTCAAGGAAAGATTTTGAATCTAACCTTAGGTTTTTCGCATCCGGTAAATTATAGTTTGCCTGAAGGCATAACTGTTGAAACACCGACTCAAACTGAAGTAATTGTAAAAGGTATTGATAAACAGAAAGTTGGCCAAGCTGCTGCAGAAATAAGAGCATTCCGTCCTCCTGAGCCTTATAAAGGAAAGGGAGTACGTTATACAGATGAAGAGGTTGTTCGTAAAGCCGCTAAGAAAAAATAATTGATTGAAGGTAGTTAAATGAAATTATCAAAAAAAGAAGCTCGTATAAGAAGAGCAACAAAATTTAGAGCTAAGCATTCTGAAAGAGATGTAGAGCGTCTATGCGTATTTAAATCTTCACAGCATATTTATGCTCAGATTATAAGTGGTTGTGGAACAAAGACATTAGCTTCTGCTTCGAGTGTTTCTCCAAAACTTAAGAATGGTAGTAATATAGATGCTGCTTCTCAAGTTGGAGATTTGATAGCAAAAGCTGCTAAAAAAGCTAAAGTTTCTAAAGTCGCTTTTGATCGTTCTGGTTTTAAATACCATGGACGTATTAAAGCACTTGCTGAAGCTGCTAGAGAAGGTGGATTAGATTTTTAATTAATAGAAATTAAGGTTTTAAGAATGGCTGAAAATAAGAGAAAAAATTTTAAAGAAGAAAGTGAGTTTATTGAAAAACTTGTTAATATTCGCCGAGTAGTTAAAGTTGTTAAGGGCGGTAGGATTTTCGGTTTTTCTGCTTTAGTTGTTGTCGGTGACGGTAATGGTAAAGTTGGCTATGGTACAGGCAAAGCTCGTGAAGTTCCTTTAGCTATTCAAAAAGCAATGGATAAAGCAAAAAAAGCAATGAAACCAGTTCCATTAATTAATGGAACTCTTCATTATCCTATTACATCATGTGTTGGAGCAGCTAAAGTATATTTGCAGCCCGCATCGGAAGGTACTGGAGTAATTGCTGGTGGCCCAATGCGCAGCGTTTTAGAGGCGGTTGGTGTCCATAATATTTTGGCTAAGTGTAATGGTACTCGAAATCCTATTAGTGTTGTAAGAGCTACTGTTGAAGGTTTAACTCAAATGTCATCGCCTCAAATTGTTGCTGCTAAGCGTGGCAAGACTGTCGAACAAATTATTGGAGAAGTCTAATGGCTGATGAGAAGTTAGACAAAGAGAATAAAGCTGCTAAGAAAGCCGCAGCTCCTAAGAAAGCCGCAGCTCCTAAGAAAGCCGCAGCTCCTAAGAAAGCCGCAGCTCCTAAGAAAGCCGCAGCTCCTAAGAAAGCCGCAGCTCCTAAGAAAGCAACAGTTTCAAAAGTTTCTAATGAAAAAATAGAGTCAACTAAGACAGTTAAGGCAAAAGACGTTACCACTAAGAAACTAGCTTCTAATAAACCAACTGTTCGCGTTACTTTGGTTAAGAGTTTTTATGGCCGTCTTCCAAAGCATCGTGCAACGGTTACTGGGCTTGGTTTAAAAAGAATTAATCACACAGTTGTTTTAGAGGATACGCCAGCAGTAAGAGGCATGATCAATAAAGTTTCTTACTTATTAAAAGTTGAGGGATAACTAATGAATTTAAATACATTAAAGCCTGCATTTGGCGAAAAAACTAGTAGAAAACGTATTGGTCGTGGGATGGGTTCTGGTATGGGTAAAACTTCAGGAAGAGGTCATAAGGGACAAAAATCAAGATCTGGTGGCTTTACTAAGATTGGCTTTGAGGGTGGTCAGATGCCACTTCAAAGAAGGCTTCCTAAGGTTGGATTTTCATCTAGAATTTCAATAGTAACATCTCAAGTAACGCTAGGTCAACTAGATAAATTATCTGAAAAAGATATAAATATTGATGTTCTTAAGAAACATAATCTTGTTACTAAAAATATTTTGAGAGTGAAGGTTATGCTTTCAGGTGAAATAAATCGTTCAATAAACCTTGTTGGAATAAAAGCAACTAAAGGTGCAAAGGCTGCAATTGAAGCTGTAAAAGGAACTGTTAGCGAGTAGCTATGAATGATGATCTATTAAAACGCATCTTTTATTTAATAGGTGCTTTAATTGTCTTTAGACTTGGAACGCATATTGTTATTCCATTTATATCTCAGACTGCACTTGCTTCTCTAGTAGAAGATAATAGAACTGGTATTTTAGGTATGATGAATATGTTTTCTGGTGGTGCGCTTGAAAGACTATCAATTTTCACTCTAGGAATTATGCCTTATATTTCCTCATCAATTATTATGAACTTGATGACTTCAGTAGTGCCTCGATTTGAACAATTAAAGAAAGAGGGTGAGAGAGGAAGAAGAGTTATTACTCAATATACTCGTATGGGTACAGTTTTTCTAGCTGTTTTTCAATCTTATGGTGTATCAATTGCTCTTCAATCACAGTCTGGGGGAGGTGTCGCTTTGGTAACTAATCCTGGCTTGACTTTCAGTTTTGTAACAGTTGTAACATTAACTACTGGTACTCTATTCTTGATGTGGCTTGGAGAACAGATAAGTGAAAAAGGAATTGGTAATGGAATTTCAATGATTATTTTTGCAGGTATTGTTGCTGGTTTACCATCATCATTTGGAAATACTTTAAGTATGGTGGGTACTGGTGAGCTAAGCGTATTTACTGTCATTTTGATGCTAATAATGGTTGTTTTAGTAATGGCCTTTGTAGTTTTCATGGAACGAGGTCAGCGAAGAATTGCAGTAAATTATGCGAAACGACAGCAAGGTCGAAAAATGGTTGGTGGCCAGACCTCTTATCTGCCATTAAAGATAAATATGGCAGGTGTTATTCCACCAATTTTTGCTTCAAGTATAATTTTATTTCCTGCAACATTAGGTGGATGGTTTTCGCAATCTGAAGGAATGGGATGGCTTGCAGATATTACTTCAAGTATATCTCCAGGACAACCACTCTACATAATGTTTTATGGAGCAGCAATAATCTTTTTTACATTTTTCTATACTGCTTTAACCTTTAACGCAAAAGATACAGCTGATAATTTAAGGAAATCTGGTGGCTTTATTCCTGGAATTAGACCTGGACAGCAGTCAGCAGATTATATTGATGCAGTAACTTCTAGATTGACAGCAGTTGGAGCTATTTATATTACAGCAGTATGCTTGCTCCCTGAGTTTTTGATTTTATATTGGAATGTACCTTTCTATTTTGGTGGTACAAGTCTTTTAATTATTGTTGTTGTAGTAATGGATTTTATTGCACAAGCACAATCTCATATGATGTCTAACCAATATGAAGGTTTGATGCGTAAAGCAAATTTAAAGTAAGGGTAAGGTATGAAAGTAAGAGCATCAGTTAAGAAAATTTGTAAAAATTGCAAAATTATTAAAAGGCATGGAGTAATTCGTGTTATCTGTAAAGAGCCGCGTCACAAGCAGAGACAAGGATGAATACATTGACAGGCAGGGTTTTACAAAGTAAAATTGCACGATTTTTCAACGTTAAAAATTTGGATGGAGAAGCTTCATTCAAATATAGTATTTTTGAGGCATAGGATCATTTTATGGCACGTATTGCAGGAATAAATATTCCAACAAATAAGCATATAGTTATTGCATTGCAATCAATTTTTGGTATCGGTCAAACGAGAGCTAAATTGATATGCGAAACTTTAAAATTAAAACCAAGTACTAAGGTTTCTGAATTAACAGAAGACCAGTTGGAGTCAATTAGAACCACTATCACACAGTTTGAAGTTGAAGGTGACCTAAGAAGAGAGGTTGCAATGAATATAAAACGATTAAGAGATTTAGGTTGTTATCGGGGTATTCGTCATAGAAAAGGGCTTCCATTACGTGGACAAAGAACAAAAACAAATGCTAGAACTCGCAAGGGTCCTCGTCGTTTAATTAAATAAAAAAGGCATAAGATATTATGGCAGAAGAGCAAAAAGCTAAGAAGAAGTCAAAAAAGATTGTTTCAGATGGTGTTGCACATATTCATGCAACTTTTAATAACACAATTGTGATGATAACTGATCGTCATGGTAACACACTATGTTGGGCGACTTCAGGTGGAGCTGGCTTCAGAGGATCAAGAAAATCAACTCCTTTTGCTGCACAAGTAGCTGCAGGAAATTGCGGTGAAAAAGCGCAAGCTTTTGGGATGAAGAATGTTGAAGTCAGAGTTAAGGGACCTGGTCCAGGACGAGATTCAGCTATTCGAGGTCTCAATGCGCAAGGTTTGAAAATTCAATCAATTACAGATGTGACGCCTATACCTCATAATGGTTGTCGTCCTTCTAAAAAAAGAAGAGTATAAGGATAAATTATGGCAAGATATACAGGCCCTACATGCAAATTAGCTAGAAGAGAAGGTGTTGATCTAGAGTTGAAGAGTGGAATTAGATCAATTGATTCTAAATGTAAATTGACTCAACTTCCAGGTGTTCATGGAGCAAATGCTCGCCGACAAAAAGGAAGTGAGTATGGTCTTCAGTTGCGTGAAAAGCAGAAAGTAAGACGTATTTATGGAGTCTTAGAAAAGCAGTTTAGCCTTTACTATAAAAAAGCAAGCTCGAAAAAAGGACCAACAGGTGAAAACCTATTGTCACTTCTTGAGTGCAGACTTGATAATGTTGTTTATCGTATGGGCTTTGCATCGACACGTGCAGAAGCGAGACAATTAGTTTCGCATAAATCAATTGTTGTGAATGGTAAGGTCGTTAACATCCCTTCATTTCAAGTTAGTGCAAATGATGAAATTGCTGTTCGAGAAAAAGCAAAGAAACAAAGCAGAATTCAATTAGCACTTGAAATTTCTGGCCAAAGTGGATTAGCTGAATGGGTTGACGTTGATAATAAAGCATTAAAGGGTGTGTTTAAAAACATACCTGCACGTGATGAATTATCTTCTGATATTTCAGAACAATTAATCGTTGAATTGTATTCTAAATAGGAATTAAATATGCAAGGAAGTGCAAGAGATTTTCTAAAACCAAAGTTAGTAGATTCTGTAGAGCTGTCTAAAAATGAGTACCGAGTCGTGCTTGAACCATTTGAGCGTGGCTTTGGACATACTTTGGGTAATTCAATAAGAAGAACTTTATTATCGTCAATGGTTGGCTCAGCAATAACTGAAGTTGCTATTGATGGTGTAATGCATGAATTTTCAACTATTGAAAATGTTCAAGAAGATGTTCTAGATATATTACTCAATTTAAAAGAGGCTTCTATCGGTCTTAACTCTGCAGAAACTGCATCAGTTATTATTGAAAAAGAAGGCCCATGTCAATTAACGGTTGCTGATATTGAAGCAAATGGAACTGATGTTTCTGTCTTTAATCCTGAAAAGGTTATTGCTAATGTTAATGAAGGTGGAAAAATAAGAATGACTCTAGCAATTGGAAGCGGTGTTGGTTATGACGTCGCAGTTTCAAGATCAGTTGATGCTGAAACTATTGGTAGTATTCAATTAGATGCAAGTTTTTCACCAATTAAACGTGTTAGTTTTACTGTTGAGTCTGCCAGAGTTGAGCAAAAAGTAAATCTAGATAGATTAAATATAGTTATTGAGACTAATGGCTCAATTAATGCTGAAGAAGCTGTTAAAAGAGCAGCAACAATTCTTCAAGATCAGCTTTCATCATTTGTTGAACTTGAGCCAGTAGTTGAAGAGGAGCCACAACCTACATCAGATGATTTCCCACCTATGTATCTTTCCGCCGTTGATGAGCTTGAGCTAACTGTTCGTTCTGCTAACTGCTTAAAAGCAGAGCAAATATATTATATTGGTGATTTAATTCAAAAATCAGAGCAAGACTTATTAAGGACACCAAATTTAGGTCGTAAGTCACTAAATGAAATTAAGGAAGTATTAACTGAAAAGAATTTAGATCTTGGTACTGAAATTGAAAACTGGCCACCAGTTGATTTAATGAGTGAATAAGGATAAATAATGAGACACAGAAAGTCAGGTAGACAACTAAATAGAAATTCATCTCATAGAAAAGCTATGTTTAAAAATATGGCTAATTCTCTGATACTTCATGAGACAATCAAAACAACTTTGCCAAAAGCAAAAGAACTTAGACGAGTTGTTGAGCCTTTAATTACTAGAGCGAAATCAGATAGTGTCGCTAATCGTCGTCATATTTTTTCAAAATTAAGAGATGATGCTATGGTAGCAAAACTTTTTGTTGAGGTAGGTCCATTTTATAAAGATCGTCCTGGTGGTTATGTACGTATCTTAAAGGCAGGTTTCCGTACTGGAGATAAAGCACCTATGGCCTTAGTTCAATTAGTTGATTTTGAAAGTGTTGAAGAGGTTGTAACTGAAGCTCCAAAGAAAGAAGTTAAAACTGCAGCTCCAAAGAAAGAAGCTAAAACTGCAACACCAAAGAAAGAAGCTAAAACTGCAACACCAAAGAAAGAAGCTAAAACTGCAACACTAAAGAAAGAAGCTAAAACTGCAACACCAAAGAAAGAAGCCAAAACTAAAGCCGCAAAAAAAGAATCTTAAAGGAATTATTATATGCCAGCAATTAAAGTAAGAGAAAATGAGCCATTTGATATCGCACTTCGTCGTTTCAGACGTCTATGTGATAGAGCAGGGACAATTACTGATGTTAGGAAAAAAGAATTTTTTGAAAAACCAACTTGGGTCAATAAGCGAAAGAAAGCTGCAGCTGTCAAAAGAACCCACAAAGAAATGTCTAAAAATCGTATTCACCGTAAACGTATGTATTAAGCACTTTATTTAGTGCAAAAAATCAAATATGTCTGAGCTTAAAAAACAAATTACTAACGATATGAAGTTAGCAATGAAAGCCAAAGACAAACCCGCCCTTAAAGCAGTTAGAATGATCTTAGGGGCTATCAAACAAAAAGAAATTGATGATCGTATTGAGCTTAATGACACTCAAGTCTTGGTTGTCATTCAAAAAATGGTCAAGCAGCGTAAGGATTCAATATCTCAATTTTCAGATGCTGGCAGAATAGATTTAGTTGAAGTCGAAGAGTCAGAGTTAGCTATTATCAATAACTATATGCCTAAGCAGTTGACTGAGGATGAGGTTGATGCTGCTGTAACTAAAGTGATTGTAGATTCTGGTGCCGATTCAATGAAGGATATGGGAAGGCTCATGGGTATCCTTAAAAGCCAAATAGATGGTAAAGCAGATATGGGGCTAGTTTCTCAACTTATAAAGTCTAAATTATCTTAATTAAAAATAACTATTTTAATCACGAGTTACAACTTCTTCCATAACTACAAAAGTTGAACTATGCTGAACATGAGGTAACGCTGAAATTTTTTCACCAAGCACTTTACGATAACTATCCATATCCACAGTTCTTACTTTAAGTAAATAATCAAAATTTGAAGCAATCATATGACATTGTTCTACCTCAATAATCTCCTTAATAGCTTTATTGAAGGCATTTAGTGCCTTAGTCTTAGTATCATCCATTTTGATTTGAACAAATGCAATATGATTATTTTCAATTAATTCATGATTAATAATTGCTTTATAGCCTTTAATATGACCATCTCTTTCTAATTTTTTAATGCGATTTAGACATGGTGTTTTTGATAATCCAATTTGATCAGAAAGATTTGTAATGGATATCCTCCCATTACTCTCAAGGAGTGTTAGAATTTTATGATCAAAAGTATCTAGAATAGTCTTTATTCCTAAAATATTATAAATATAAGATTAATTATATAATATTTTAATAATATATAGAAAAAAAAACTATAAATAAGTAAATCTATAGTCATTATGACTAGTTTATATAAATTATAATTTAATTGTTATTAAATCACTTTGAAAACATGTGACTAAACAATTAATTGAAAAAAATAATGAAGTTGATTATTCTAAGCTTAGAAATATAATAAGAGAATCTCGTGTAAAGACGGAAAGTGAGATTTTAGATTATCTTCAGTCAATAGAAAATACTAGTCTACAAGAAAGACTAAGATTCCAAAAAATAACAATTGATCTTATTGATGAGCTAAGATTAATCAGTAAACCTGACTTACTATCACTCTTTATTTCAGAATATAACCTTACTAGTGAAGAAGGTCTGTCATTAATGACCCTAGTTGAAGCTTTTCTTCGTGTTCCAGACAACAAGACAAGGGATCAATTATTTATTGATAAAGTAGCAATGAAAAGTTGGTCTAAGCATTTGGGTGGAAGTAAATCCTCAATGGTCAATCTAGCAACTATTGCTCTTAGTATCGCAGACAAAATGATTGCACATGGGCATGACGCTATTATAAAAAATAGAATTAAACAAGCCCTGGAAATTTTATCTAGACCTACTGTTCGATTTAGTGCAAATAATGTTATGAAATTTTTTGCTAAGCAGTTTGTCTTTGCTGAAAGTATTAATGCTGCTTTAAATTCGAATCATTCTAATAAAAACCTACATTCATTTGATATGTTAGGAGAGGCCGCATGGACTTTAGAAGATGCTAATAAATATTTTTTATCTTATAGAAATGCACTAATTGAAATTGGCAAATGTAACCAAACTAATGGTATTTTTGAAGCTGATGGAATATCAATCAAGTTATCAGCCTTGCATCCAAAGTATGACTTCATTCATCGAGACAGAGTTATTTCTGAATTAATACCAAAGGTATTAGATTTAGTAGGAATAGCTCAAAAATATAATATAGGAATTAATATTGATGCTGAAGAGGCTGAACGATTAGACATTTCACTAGATATTATTGATAATGTTATGAAAGTTATTGCTGGTAGTGATTGGCAAGGCTTTGGTGTTGTGGTTCAGGCTTATCAGAAGCGTGCACCGTTTGTTATAGACTGGCTTTACCATAATTGTCAAAAGTATAACCTCAAGATAATGTTAAGACTTGTTAAGGGAGCCTACTGGGATAGTGAAATCAAAAAAGCCCAAGTATTAGGAGACATTGATTATCCAGTGTTCACTAAAAAATCTAATACTGACTATTCTTTTTTAGTTTGTGCACAGAGATTACTTAAAATGCGGGACTTTATTTATCCTCAATTCGCAAGTCATAACGCACATAGCTTAGTCAGTATTTGTGAAATTGCGGGGAATAATATTGGTTTTGAAATACAACGTCTCCATGGAATGGGTGAGTCTCTGCATAGGGTTATTTCCTCTAAATATGGTATTTTATCAAGGATATATGCCCCAGTTGGAAGCCATAAAGAGCTTCTTGCCTACTTGATGAGGAGATTACTTGAAAATGGAGCAAATAGCTCCTTCATTAACCAACTATTTGATAAAAATATTAAACCATCTAGTTTGGCAGCCGATGTTCTTTCAAAGGTTGAACAGGATTTAGATTATTCACATTCAAAGATACCACTCCCAAAAGATATTTATAAAAGTGTTCGTCAAAATTCAAGCAGCATAGTATTAACAGAGCAAAATGAAGTTGATCTTTTATATAAATATCAAAAGCCATGGCTTAAAAATAAATGGCAAGCAAAATCACTTATAGATTCCATTAAAACTTCTAATGGTCATAAAGAGAAAGTATTAAATCCATCAGATACAATAGATATTGTAGGCTCAGTTGAGGATTCTAGCCAATCACAGCTAGAGGATTGTCTTGAAGCTGCAAAAAACTCCTTTAGTAATTATGGCCATTCTTATGAAAAAATTTGTAAATGTTTAGAGCAAGCTGCAAATCTTTATGAGATAAATCAAGCAGAGTTGATGTGCCTTGCAATGAGAGAGGCTGGAAAAACTTATCAGGATGCCATTGATGAAGTAAGAGAAGCAATTGACTTTCTAAGATATTATGCAAATCTTTCACGCAAGGTTATGCCTAATAATCGAAAAGCCCTAGGTATCTTTGTTTGCATAAGCCCTTGGAATTTTCCACTAGCAATTTTTACTGGACAGATAGCAGCAGCACTTTCAGCTGGAAATGTAGTAATTGCAAAACCTGCCGAAAGCACTTCTCTTATTGCATTTAGAGCAAGCCAACTTTTACTTGAAGCTGGAATACCTCTAGGGGTATTCCAGTTGTGTTTAGGTAAGGGTTTTGAAGTTGGCGCATATCTTACAAGTAACTCATTAGTTTCTGGTGTTGCATTTACAGGGTCAACTCAGGTAGCAAAAAAAATAAAGTCTAATTTGATTAAAAATAATAATGCCGAGGCAAGAATTATCGCTGAAACAGGAGGTTTGAATGCTATGGTAGTTGATTCAACTTCCCTGAGTGAGCAAGTTACTAGAGATGTTATAGAGGGTGCTTTCAAAAGTGCTGGCCAAAGATGCTCTGCTCTTAGAATACTTTTGATTCAGGATGAGTGTTTTGATCAGATTATCAAGATGATAAAGGGAGCAATGATGGAGCTTAAGACTGGCAACCCTTTATTTCTCTCCACAGATTGTGGTCCAGTAATTAATGCAGATGCAAAATTAAAGCTTCAAAGCTACATAGATAAATCAAAAAAAGAAAATCAAGTTATTGAAGGGTTAAGTTCTGAAATAACTAATGGATATTTTGTGACACCAACTATTATTTGTCTTAATAATATTGACGAAATCAACGATGAATTCTTTGGTCCAATTCTGCATGTCATTCGCTATAAGAGCCAGAACTTAACAAACGTAATTGAACGTTTAAATTCTAAAGGTTACGGACTAACTTTTGGAATACATTCCAGAATCAAAAAGCAAGTAGATGAGGTTATAGATATTGTTAATGCAGGTAATATATATGTGAATCGGAATCAAATTGGGGCAATTGTCGGTTCACAACCTTTTGGAGGTGAAGGGTTTTCAGGAACTGGCCCAAAAGCTGGAGGGCTCAATTCACTTCATGGTTATAGTCAAAATATAAAAACTGGAGAAATAGGAAGTCAAGAACTAAGGCTTTCCTCTGAAAATGAAATTCAGAGGTTGGTTGCACCAAAAATTATATTTAATAAATCATTCATTGAAAAAATTCAAAAAAAATTCCCCTTTATTGAAAGTGAATTCTTTAATTTATTAAATGATACATTTAGTAATTATTCAGTTAAACATAACTTACCAGGACCAACTGGAGAGTCGAACGAGCTAAATTATAAACCTAAAGGTACAGCTCTTTGTCTTGGTCCAGATTCTTCTGATGCCTTAAAACAAACCATTATGGCACTAGCTTTAGGAAATAAAACAATTAGTCAAATATCAGATACAGATTATTCGTCAATATTAAATTTAGGTTTTAATAAAGAAAATATTCAGAGATTAATAAGTGGTCCAAGTTTAAATCTTTTAGCAAGTTCACAATATCAGGTAATACTTTATTTTGGCAGCTTAATTTCAGTCGAGAATATATTAGAAAGTTGTCAGGAAGGAATTATTCCTATTATGAGCTCTCTCTATGAGCCATGGAAATTAATAAAAGAGCAGGTTATAACTGTCGATACTACTGCCTCTGGTGGTAATGCAAACCTCTTAGCACTTTAATTTTGAATAATAATTTATATGAAGATATAGTCAGTTTAGTTTGACCAATAAACTACTGTATGAAAGTGTTAATATTTTATAATATTGCTATAAATTTAATTTAATATTTATTGCCAAACATACTAGCCGTATAAAAAATATTAATTTTTTATAATAGCATTCTAAATAAGGATTAATTATATGCTTGAAACAATATTTGAATATTCATTATTTTCCTTTCTACTATCAGTAGTTTTGATTTTAATTGTTCTGGTTAAAACCAAAATAAGAATTTGGCAGTTATGGCTTCTGGCGGTTGGACTAACTTATCCTGGTGCAGTAATTGTTGATCACTTTGGAGCACAACTTATGTTACTAATATTGCTCTTCTTGGGTATCTTTTTAGTCCCTGCTGCTAGAATGCAATTGTTTACTAAGCCTTTATATAATACCATGCGTAAGTCTCTCCCTCCAATTGGACTCACTGAGAGAATTGCACTTGAAGCTGGAAATGTTTGGTGGGATGCTGAATTATTTCAAGGAGACCCAAATTGGAAAAAACTATCTGATCTTGAGGCTACTGAATTGACTGAGGACGAACAGAATTTTGTTGATAATGAGGTAGAAGTTCTATGCTCTATGATAAATTCATATGACATAGTTGCCAACCAAGACTTACCTAAAGAGGTTTGGAAGTATATTTTTGACAAAGGTTTTTTAGGATTGATTATTCCTAAAGAATTTGGTGGTCTTGGTTTTACTCATTTTGCACATGCTATTATCGTTGGAAGGCTCTCATCAGCATCACAATTTTTAGGCATCTCTGTGATGGTTCCAAATTCATTAGGACCAGGCGAGTTACTATTAAAATATGGAACAGATGAGCAAAAGCAATATTATTTACCTCGCTTAGCAAAAGGAAAAGAGATACCATGTTTTGGTCTTACTTCAACAGTAGCTGGCTCAGATGCTGGTTCGTTAGTCGATAACGGTATTGTCTGTTATGGAGAGCATGAAGGTAAAGAGGTTTTAGGACTAAGATTAAATTGGGAAAAAAGATATATTACATTGGCCCCTATAGCAACTGTAATAGGATTAGCCTTTAAGGCTTATGATCCAGATAATTTATTATCTGAAGAGCATCCTCTTTACAAACAAAATGATTTAGGCATAACCTGTGCATTAATTCCACGTAAGACGAAAGGTTTAAGTATTGGCACTCGTCACCGACCAATTGGCGAACCATTTCAAAACGGACCTATCTTTGGTAAGGATGTTTTTATTCCTATGGAGTGGGTTATTGGTGGTGACAAAATGATAGGACATGGATGGAGAATGCTAATGGAATGTCTTAGTGTTGGAAGAGGAATTTCACTCCCAGTAACTGGTGCCTCAGCCACTCAGGCAATGCTTTTAACCTCGAGTACATATGCACAAACTAGAGAGCAGTTTGGAATCCCAATTTCAAAAATGGAAGGAATTCAAGAAAAAATTTCTAATCTTGCATCCAATGCATTTCGAGCAACTGCAAATATAAACTTGTCAACATGGGCTCTAGATGCTGGGCATAGACCTTCAATTATTTCCGCTATTGTTAAGTATCGCAATACTCAACTACTTCAACAATCTTCAATTGATGCTATGGACATTCATGGAGGAAGAGCAGTAATGCAAGGAAAAAGAAACTATGTTGCAAATGTTTATGCGGGTGCTCCTGTAGCAATTACGGTTGAGGGTGCAAACATACTGACTAGAAGTCTAATGATTTTTGGACAAGGACTTATTCGATGCCATAAAACAATGTTGGATGAGTTAACAGCGCTTCATGAAGATAGTAAAAAATCAATTAAAAATTTTGATAAAGCACTAGTTAAGCATGTTGGCAACTTTATTAATAATATTGCTAGGGCACTTATATTTTCTTGGACAAGAGGACGACTAGCTAAGCCCTATGGAGACTCTACTACTAGAGTTTACTACCGAAATTTATCAGTTCTATCCTCAAAGTTTGCCTGTTTAACTGATATAGCATCCCTTCTATTAGGTGGATCTTTAAAAAGAAAAGAGATGGTATCAGGTAGGTTTGCTGATGCTATTTCTGCAATGTATGAAATTAGCTCATGTCTTAAGCTTTATGAAGAGAAGTTTAAAAATGATAAAAACGTAGAAAGTATTCTAAAGTTGTCCATACTTAGATTAGTAAAAGAAGCTGATATTGCAATGATGGAAAATATACAGAGTATGCCAATTAACAGAGTTTTTAAGTCATTATTAAGATTCTTATTTTTCCCCTTTTCAGTTACAAGTAGCAAAATTGATGATAAATTAATAATTGCTACTTCACAGTCTGCAAACAATATTGACTGGTTACTAGAAAACTTATCAACTTGTATGTGTTCAAACTTAAAAGATATACCAGGACATCCTTTTTATATATTGTTTCAAGGATATGAGGCTGGTAGTGAATTAAAAATACTAAGACAAAAAGTAAAGAAAGCAGGCTATAAATATCAACCAAGTATTACTTTGGAGCAGTGGTTGCAGGGACTAGTAGATAACAAAACTTTAACTAGTCAAGATAAAGATGACTGGTTACGATTAAATGAACTAGTTCTTGAAGCACTCAAAGTTGATGACTTTGAAAATTTAGAGGCGTAAATAAAATAGGAAAATTATGAAACAATATTTTGATAAAGCTTTTAGTAAGATTGCTGTTCTTGGTTCAGGAACAATGGGTGGTCAAATCGCAGCACACTTTGCTAACTTAGGATTCGAGGTTGTAATGTTTGATACAAGCAAAGATGCCCTTTCAAAATCTCTTGGCATGATGACAAAATTAAAGCCACCACCTTTTGCAAGTTCTTCTATTGCTAAAAGCATTAAAACTTCAACTTATGACAGTATGGATGCTTTATCAAATTGTGATTTCATAATAGAATCTATTGTTGAAAATCTAGATATTAAAAAGCAATTATTTGCCAATATTGCTCCATATGTCAGTGACGATGCTATTCTAGTAACAAATACCTCTGGTTTATCAATTCAAAAAATTGCTGAACATGCGCCAGAACATTTAAGAAGTCGAATTTTTGGTGTGCACTTTTTTAATCCTCCTCGATATATGCCATTAGTTGAATTAATTCGCACATCTTTTAGTGATGAATCACTTCTATATAAGGCCGAGGGTTTTATTACCTCAGCACTTGGTAAAGAAGTTGTCTATGCAAAAGATAATCCAGCTTTTATTGCAAATAGGATTGGTGTCTTTTCCTTTTTAGCCGTCTTAAAGCATGCTGAAAATTACTCACTCTCTGCTGATACAGTTGATGCTTTGACTGGTAAGAGGGTTGGACGACCATCAAGTGCAACCTTTAGAACACTTGATGTGGTTGGACTTGATGTTATGTCAAATGTTGTAAAAAATATTTTTGAAAATGCTAAAGATGACCCTTGGGTTGAGTTATTCAAACTCCCTGATTGGATGGATAATTTAATTTCAATAGGATCTTTAGGAAGCAAAACAAAAAAAGGTATTTATGAAAAAGTTGGAAAGGATATATATGTCTATGATCCGATACTTGAGGAATATAAACTCTCAGATAAAACTATAAGTTCAAAAGTTAAAAAAATTCTCAAAGAGAATGGAAATATCGAAAATTCTTTACTAGCACTTTCAAAGTCAGACGATCCTCAAGCTCAATTTCTATGGTCTGTTCATCGTGATGTATTTCATTATGCAAGCTATCAGCTTGAACATGTTGCTGAGACAGTAAGATGTGTCGATATAGCCCTCAAGTCAGGTTTTGCATGGCAACGTGGTATCTTTGAGCAAGTCCAACTAACTGGATGGAACGAGGTCAGGGATAGTCTTAATACCGACATTAAAAATGGCAAAACACTTATAAGTGAATCACTTCCATCCTGGGTGCAGGAAAGATCCTTTGTTTATTCTGATGAAGGAGCTTTTGATCCAAATAAGAATGAATACATCTCTAGGTCATCTCATCCAGTCTATGAGAGGCAGCTATTCAAAACATTACTTCAGGGTGAAAAGCAACAACAACAAGATATATTAAAAGATGGTGATGCTACTAAATTAATAAACTTAGGTGATGGTATCGCCAGTGTTTCTTTTAAAACTAAAATGAATGTTTTGAGTTCTAGTGTTTTAATTGAGCTTCCAAAGTGCTTAGATTACTTAGAAGATAATGGTTTTCATGCGCTGATATTTAAGCAGGAGCAAGAGCATTTTTGTGCTGGCGCAAACCTATATGAAATTATTTCAGCTATCAAGTTAGGCCTTTTAGAAAAAGATCCAGGCGTTACATCTCAAGCAAAGAAGAAGGCTTTTGAGGTTATGCATCCTGAGCTTCCTAAGCTTGGAAAACTATACTCAATTAAAAAAACAGTGGCAATGTTGCAACAATTATTGATGCGTTTAAAGCATGGCAAGATATTAACTATTGCTGCTGTCGATGGACTTGCATTAGGAGGAGGCTGTGAACTGCTTCTTCATTGTAATAAGGTCATTGCTTCAATGAACTCATATATAGGTCTAGTTGAGGTTGGTATTGGTGCATTGCCTGCAGGTTGTGGAAGTAAAGAAATGGCTCTTCGAGCTTTTGCCAATAAAGAAACAGAAGATATTTTTCCTTTACTTGCAAAGCATTTTGAACAGATTGCCATGGCTAAAGTTTCTTCCAGTGCACTTGAGGCAAAAGAGATGGGTTATTTGAAACAAGACGATGTAATTATCTCTAATCCTAATGAACTCCTTTACGTTGCAAAACAGCAAGCTTTGAATTTACTTGAATCAGGTTTTAAATCTCCATTAGATTCAACTTTTAAAGTTGTAGGTAATGCAGGATATGCAAATCTTATGGCCCAAGTAGCTAATCTGTATGAAGGTCAGTTTATGTCAGAGCATGATAAATATTGTATTACCTGTTTAGCAAAGGTTATGACTGGCTCAAAAGTTGAAGAGAATACAATAGTTAACTCTCAAATGCTTCTTGATCTTGAAAGAAAGTATTTTGTTGATCTGTTAGGTACTAAAAAAACCCAAGATCGAATTGAATACATGCTTAGAAATAGTAAACCACTTCGTAATTAATTGGAGAATATTATGAAAAAAGCTTATATTATTGATGCAAAAAGAACTCCAGTTGGAAAAGTTAGAGGACTATTATCAAAGACTAGAGCAGATGATTTATTAATCCATGCAATACAAAGTGTTCTTAAATCTTCTGATGCGAAAGAAGAAATTAATAAAAATATTGATGATATTATTGTTGGCTGTGCAATGCCAGAAGGTCCCCAGGGCCTTAATATTGCTCGAATAGCAACTTTACTAGCTGGCTTACCAGATTCAACCCCCGCATATACCCTAAATAGGTTTTGTTCTTCTGGGCTTCAGTCAGTATCTAACGCTGCTGATCTTGTTAAGTCAGGCTCCGCAGATTTAGTAATTGCTGCTGGTGTTGAAAGTATGAGTAGTGTTCCTATGACCGGTTTCAAGCCATCTATGAATCCAAAAATTTTATCTGATGAGAATATTTCTATTGCTTATGGCATGGGATTGACAGCAGAGAAAGTTGTTAAGAAATATAATATCTCTAGAGAAGCTCAGGATGAATTTGCATTTAATAGCCATCAGAAGGCAATATTAGCTAATAATAATGGTGCATTTGTAAATGAAATCTCGCCAATAACAACTATTGAAAATAGTTATTCCCTTGAATCCAATGAATATATATCAAATTCTAATATTGTTTCTCAGGATGAGGGCCCAAGAGAAGATACAAGTCTTGAGGTGTTGGGAAAACTTAGAACTGTATTTGCTCAGAATGGCTCAGTTACTGCAGGCAACAGTTCCCAAATGTCTGATGCTGCTGCTGCTGTTTTAGTTGCTAGTGAAGAAGCTGTAGAAAAATATAATTTAACTCCAAAAGCAGAGTTTATGGATTTTTCAGTTGCAGGTGTCCCTGCAGAAATAATGGGAATTGGACCAGTAAAGGCAATCCCTAAGGTTTTAAAATCAGTTAGTTTGAGTCTTGATGATATTGGTTGGATTGAGCTTAATGAAGCATTTGCAGCTCAATCTTTAGCTGTTATTAATGAGTTGGGGCTCAATCCTGAAATAGTTAATCCATTAGGAGGTGCAATTGCACTTGGACATCCATTAGGAGCAACAGGAGCTATAAGGATTGCAACAATATTATCAGCTATGCAAAGAGAAAATATAGATTATGGTATGGTAACTATGTGCATTGGAACAGGTATGGGTGCTGCTGGAATTATTAAAAATATAAAAAACTAAATGTCAAAAAAAGACTTTATAAAAAATTTAAGACTGCCTATTATTCAGTCTCCTATGTTTATAGTATCCAATGCGAGATTAGTTATTGCATCCTCAAAAGCAGGAATTATTGGTTCATTCCCGACTGCAAATTGCCGGACTTTAGAAGCTTTAGATCAAGAATTTACAGATATAAATCAAGCTTTAGGCTCTGGCAAGGATGGACTTCCATGGGCAGTAAATATCATTGTCAGTAAAATGTATGCCAGGAGCAATGATGATATTGACTTAATTCTTAAGCACAAGCCACCCATCGTCA